>JBGSYC010000230.1:0-23302 GCA_041751095.1 Flavihumibacter sp. | reverse complement strand
GTCATTACCTGTTGAATCTTAAGTAAGGCGGCCTCTGCCTGTGGTGTTAATTTTTTTTCATCATTTAAAATTTAGAGACTTAAATTACATCATCAGCCCGAACTTACAGTTTCCCGAGGTACGAGGGTTCGGTTCAACATTCGGTTTTAGGCAAGCAGGGCTGGCAAAAATACAATCAGCCGTTTGCATGTCCGGGCATTAGTTCCCGCAGACGAGCAAAGCCCAGCAATAGAGTAAATCAATCGGCATTTATTTCTAATTTGAGCATCGATTATGGGCAGACGAATAACAATGCCCCGCCTGCCTAAAGCCGTATTCGGAAGCGCATCAGTTTAACCTCCTATAAAAGTGGGCAATTAGCCAGGGCAAAAGAAATTATTCAGAACTATCACGGTAAAGCATCAGAAAAAGCCGGAACCCCCAGGCCCGCAATAATCATTGATTTGGTAAGCGGTGACTGGGATGTAATGACCATATGGGATATGCCGGAAGGTTTAGAAGAGTTCAATTGGGAAACCAGCCCCAAGGATATTAATGGAGAAAAGCATTTGATGAAATCGCAGGAGGTGTAGATAAAGCAACCGCTATTCTTAATGAATACAGCTCGCTGATTGTCCGGAGTAACCGGTACATTGGCAAAATAAGGCAGTAAGCCTTTTTGCTCTACCTGCTCAAGGCTATTTGCTGTACTCACTACTTCATTTATTAGCAATAAATAATTCTTCATAAATAAACCTGCACAGATGAAATACTTGCTAACACTCAGTCCATTGGTCTACGCACTTCTTTTGTCTACTTACAGTAATGCGCAAAATGCGAAAGTAAAAGGTAAAGATATAACCAGAGTAAAGGCAGCAACAGGCAACAATTCAATTGGCCCTGATACTATTGATGCGGTTATGAGCACAAAGGGTTCCAAAATGAATCAAACTATGATTCTTCCACCATCCCCAAAATTTGAGATGGGAGATCCTAAGTATGTTACCGTCATGTTGAACCAGTATAAGAATATTAATAATTATCCCGAGCTGATTGATATTGATTTATACGCCGATGATGTGGTTTTTATACACACGAATGGACAAGTAATAAAAGGAAAGAATCAATATTTGAATTATATCAGGCAGAGCAGAGACAGTTTAGCCATTTTAAAGGATAATTTCACAGCATACACTTCCCTTCATAGTATAGACAGAGATGAAAACTGGGTAATTCTTTATGGCTCCCGGAAACGAACTAATAAGGATGGTACTGAACATGGCAATGACTTCTGTATATTATATGTATTCAGTAAAGACGGTAAATTAACGCTTATAAGGCCATATACTGCTGCAACACCTGTTCATTAATAAAAATGGAAAAGAAATAAGAACCCTGGTAGTAGTAAAACAAGCAGGTAAATGGCTCTTAACTTCCGGACAATCTTCAGCAATACGAGACACTAACCCGGTAAATTAATATCATGAACCTGGTTGAACATGGTTAACCACCCCTCGAAATAAGTAAACCTCTCTTGCATGAAAATTATACTGCTATTGGCAATGAGCATCTTATCCTGGGTATTATTTAATTCCTTTAATATACTCAGTTTTGAAAAGCTTTTTTCTGCTCAACCCGCTTTTGATATAAATAGTAAGCTTGCTCTTCTTAAAAAAAACGCCATTGCATGCCCGCCACCTGCAGCTTCTACCAACGGACTTGAAGAAATCTCTATCAACAACAATCGTAAATCAGCGGGTGAACTTCAAAACGGAGTTTTACATCTCAATTTAGAAATACGCAGGGGAAACTGGTATCCTGAAACGCATGACGGCATGCCAATAGTAGTTTATGCTTTGGGAGAAGTGGGTAAGCCGTTACAAATACCCGGGCCGCTGATTCGTGTACCGGAAGGCACCGACATACTTTGTACAGTTCGAAATGCTGTTATCGGCACTACTCTCATGCTACATGGCTTTTACTCTCGTCCCGGTAGCTTGAAAGATAGTTTTGCTATTCCTTATGGCAACAGTTACAGAATGAAATTCAGGGCGGGAGTTGCCGGTACATACAGCTACAGAGTTTCGGCAAATAGCTTTAAAAGGCCAAACAGGCTGCCTTTTCGTGAAGACAGCCAGCTTTACGGGGCATTTATAATAGATATAAAAAATCAAAAAATTGATCCTGAAGAACGCATATTGATGATCGGCTTATGGAACGATACGCTGAACGGAAAATTCACTTTCAGGGGTGAAGAAAAAGTTATCAATGGATTGAGCTGGCCATACACCGAACGATTAACTTACCAATTTGGAAAGAAGATAAACTGGAGGCTGATTAATACCAGTAACCAGGTGCACCCGATGCACCTTCATGGTTTTTATTATACGGTTAATAGTAAAGGTAATGGCGATAGTGATTACATCTACCAAAAAAAGGATAGAAGACTTGTTGTAACGGAATCTTTGAATCCACACGAACACATATCGATGACCTGGGAGCCAAATAGAGAAGGCAATTGGTTGTTTCATTGTCACTTTCTTACGCATATTAACCCCGAATCAGTTTTGCGGCCGGTGCATACGATGAGTGGCGAACATGTTCTTGCCACCCATGCCCGCGACGGAATGGGCGGATTAGTTATGGGCATTAGCGTGTTGCCTTCTGCAAACGGTTCTCGTTTGAAATATAAGAAAATTGTTCCTATAAGAACCTTTACCCTCATTGCAAAAGAGGAGATTATTCACCCGGATACCCTGAAAGTAAAAGCATTTTCGTTTGGAGAGTAGAATAAAGCTGCTTATAGAAGGAGTGTCCCAGGCCCCGTTATCATACTCACCCGCAATGAACCGGTAGCTGTAAACGTAGTTAATAAGTTGCCCGAACCAACATCCGTTCACTGGCATGGGCTGGAGATTGAAAGTTATTTTGATGGCGTTGCCGGTTGGGGAAACCGGGGCAATGAACTGGCGCCATTAGTGATGCCGGGAGATTCCTTTATGGTGCACATGACGCCACCGCGTGCAGGTACCTTCATGTATCATACCCATATGCATAACCGTCAGTTACTGCAAGGAATGTATGGGCCTCTTATTGTTTTAAAACAAGCGGAAAGGTTCGAGCCGGAAACCGACAAAATTTTTGTTATCAGTCAGGGCGGACCAAGTTTTAGCCGCCGGAAAGATCTTTTAAACGGAACCGACAAGCCCGATACCCTGCAACTGAAAGCCGGCACAAAATACCGGTTCAGGTTGATGAATATAAAAGTTAGCACGAATAGTAAAGTTACCTTCTTATCCGATCAGAAACCGGTGAGTTGGAAAATGATTGCAAAAGACGGAATGGATTTGCCCACACACCAGAAGCTTATGAAACAGGCAGTGCAGGATATTGCCATCGGCGAAACAATGGACTTTGAATTTAAGCCGGCAAAGCAAGGTCATTATGTATTTGAAGTAAACAATTCCAATCTAAACGGGTTAATAAAAATGCCGGTACGGGTAAGGAAATAAAAGGATGGTTTGGTTTTGATTTTATTCCTTTTTTTAAACGTACACTTTCCTCTACTTTGCTATTTCTATAAAGCAGTGGCCTCAGTATCACCCCAACAACCCACGTAAAAACTTCACCCATCAAAGGCTATTACATCATTTGAAGGTTCGATCTTGCGCCAGATGGCAGCGGCTTTAGCAATTATTTTTTTACGTCGGTAGTGAAGGATTCAATAACGACTCTGCCACGTAGTTGATTTCGCGCAGCACCTTCGCCATGTCCTGCAAGTTTAAATGGTCGTTGCCGGGAGTTGCCCGGTCGCATCCGCATGCATGAAAAAATCCCAGCAGTTTGCCGGCGTTCGTTATTGCTTTAATTTACCACACGAGTCTCCGCTTTATGCTCATCCAATATCAGGTGTTTTGGGGGAATCGTTCGCCATGAGCAGTGACTCCGCGACAGCCACAGCAAGTCCCGACCTGAACTCTGTTTAGTTTATTTAAATCCATGAACGGAGACATTTTATAAAAGCAAAAAAGTATTAGGCATGTAGTACCGCTGATGAATATTTGATTTGTCGTAGCTTGAAGCATTGCAGGACAACAAATATTCGTTACCGTTCGTAAAAAACGCTGTAATCAAAGTCTGGAATGACTACCATCAAAGTTTATTATTACAAACTGTTTAATACTTCACCTTAAAAGTTCGATGTCCTAAGTCAATGGTCATAATTCTTGTTCAAACTGCCCAATCAACTTTATTCGTGCTCAAATCTTAACTTTTGTAAGATCATAATGCTTGATGAGTATCAACTTAAATAATCTATGGTCTGGTCAATGTGCCGGTTAACTTCCCCAATGTTATAATCAGTATCATTGTTGTCCGACTAAAATGGGGTTTATTTACAATACAGGATCCCCGGCTGTCGTTGATTTCAGTTTAATATGTACTTGTTCTTCGCTTGCCGTAATGCTTTCCAAAAAACACCGAATTTTCGGGTGGCTTCTTGTTTATTTATTTTTTTCGATTTGATCAGAAATGGCTTGTTGAAAATTCAGGAAAACACTGAGTATCTCTTCAGCTTTTGTTTCCGAGTTCAAACGGATATTAATTATTGGACTCCACATATACGATCCATATAATATCCATCCACGCGAATCCCACATATTTCATTACGCAGCCATTTTGAAAATGCTTCATTGGCCCGTACCAGGCCTACGTTGCTTACACTGATAAGTATGGCCCGGAGTTTATGAAAGATTTCTTCCGCTTTATCGGTACGCGCTTCAATATCAGGGTTCAGGCGGCAAAGCGCTGCTTTCAATTCTTTTTGGAGGAATACTTCTGTGAGGTCTCTCGGCAGCAAGTCTGCCTGAACATAATTCCATTTTACGGTATCATTAGGCTACTTCATCTTCTTTCACCAGATTGCCTTTCACGGCATTCAGGTTTATACCGGATAGCTGGTGAATGATAAAGTGTTCTACACTGTTTTGTTCGTTGAATGCCATAATCAGTTGCTTATAATATCCACTAACCGGTGATTGATATAATAGATTTCCTTGCCCAGCCTAAGCGGATGCAATATGTCTGCTTTCGCCAGTTTTTGCAGGTAGGTGGATGCGGTTTGCCGGTGTCCAATTCCATGTTGCTGCAAGATTTTGATTTTCACATAGGGGTTGACAAATAGCAGGTCAATCAAATTCCTGTTATACGATGATTTTAATACCGCCCGGGCTTCTTCCGTAACTGTTTCCCGGAGCGCCTGCATCTGTTTTATTTTTTCCAGGCTTAATGCTGTCGTTTTAGAAATGGCGCTCAGCATGTACTGTATCCATTCCAGCCAGTTTCCTTTTTCGGTTATTTCGCGAAGCAGGCGGTAATATTCGTTTTTGTGTTGAATGATAAACGCGCTTAAATACAATACGGGCAAACTCAACAGATCTTTATGAACAAGGTAGAGCACATTTAATATTCTTCCCGTACGGCCGTTGCCATCATCAAAAGGATGGATGGCTTCGAACTGGTAATGAATAAGCGCCATTTTAATCAGCGGATCAATGGTTTCATTTTCCTCATGAATGAATTTCTCGAGGCTACCCAGTTTAGCACGAATCAGGTCTTCGCCTTCCGGGGGCGTATACACAATTTCTTTGGTAGCCGGGTTAGACAGGCGGGTACCGGTGCCCCTGCGCACGCCGGCAGTGGTGGCTTTCAGTTTTTGCATAATGCTTACCATCGTATTGGTAGTAAGTCCTCTCTTTGCTGATAGCTCCAACCCGAATGTAGCGCTTCTTTGTACAATAATACTTCCTTCGTGGCTGAATGGATAGGCAGGCTGTCATCAGGCGATATCATAGCCCTGTACAACTCATCCTGTGTGGTTACGATATTTTCTATGGCGGAACTGTCCTTACTCTCCTGGAATGATCGTATTGATCAGTATGTTCGGATTAGGAAGGGTTTGGCAGTAGCCCTTTAACTCAGCCAGCAATCGGCTGGCTTTTAAATTTACCTTTAGAATCAATGGATTATCCAAGTCTATACCCGGTGGCAAATCCGGCAAATCATTGAATGGTGTTGATCTGTTGTTCATGTTGAATGATTCGACATATAGAATTAACGTGTCGAAAATAATCAAAAATATCGACAAGTATTACAAATTGTAGGTCTTCCTGTCTAGAATTTCGACATGTAGCGATGGCGTTGAGGTTTCAACATTTTGGGACATGGGTTATCCCAATATCTGATTCAGTAATTTCTGATTCAGGCTTTTCATGATATGCTGCTGAAAAGCATAATCGGTACAGCCCTGAGGGGGTGTTCCCCAGATGTTTTGACCAAAGGAATATAGATGCGTCCAGCTTAATTGTCTCTGCACTGCGGAGATAATTTCTTCATTTATAAAATTCTCCGCGATGCGGAAAATGTCTCAGGTGTTTAGAGGACCACCCACTGCCGAACTGTTGCGTTAATTGCAAAGCAATACCTTCTATGGTACGGTTCCCGTAAGTAGCTCTTTGCCCTTGTAGTACAAAAGTATGAATGACCTGCCCTATATGCCAATAAAGCCGGGATACTTCAGCATTGACGAAGACCGCAACTTTTTGCCGGGTTTTTTTATCAAGCTGACCACCTGCTCGTATAAAGGTTGTATTTCTTTTCTAACTCCATAAGGAATAATAATTAGGTGTAACCGTGTAACACCTGCTTTTTTAGTAAACTCCCTGAAACAATCGGAATCAAAATTCTCCGGATATTTGAATTGGAAGAGAGTGCTGTATCGAAATAGATATTATCCGAATGCTGAAAAGATCTTTGCATCTGGTCAATAGAAGTAATCTTTTCTGAATTTGGGACATTACGTACATAAATGCTGCCCGATACAGTACAGGAATTTTTGGTCTCCAACCGGGTATTTGAAACAAAGTATAACTTTCCATTTACTTTATGCTCTGAACCTGTACATCATTTGCGGGATCAATCAGAGTAAATACATCCTGAATTCTTGATCGCTGGGAATTATCCAGTGTGACTCCTACTATCTGTTGCTTATCATTTATTCCTATGAGTAAACTAATTCACTGAGTTTGGGCCAAAAGGATTGTTTATACTCAACGTTATAGCCTTCTCTTTCCTGTATTAATAATTTCGGTTCCTGCAACGTCATACTAAAGCGATCTGAATTTGTTGCGCATTGCGTACCAAATTGTCCGGGTATAGGTATATGATTGTCCCGGCGTGCCGTTTTGATTACTTTTTTTGTCCCACTAAAACATTTTTTGATGCAGGCTCCTTCAAGTCCAGGCGATTTATCAAGATATTGAAAGAACCCATGCATCAGGGTTTCAGCGTGTCAAACAAGACGCTGGAGTTAAAGTGAATCAAACGTAAGAAGAAAAAGCTGTAATGCTTGCAAGTACTGTGTTTTAGCTGAATTTACTTCTATTTAAGAATTTTTAATTCGTGTATTATGTGCCCTCGACAGGGCTTGTTTGGCGTTTGATTATCAATGTTTTATGATGCTGCTGTAAAACATAGCGTAATGTGTAAAACATTTTTTGGAAAACTTGTTTACATTTTGTAAAAAGGTTAACTCTAAAAAGTCACTCACTGCGTGACTTTTCAATATCTAAAGACTCCAGCTTAGCAATACTTTCTCTACATTTTGTAGTGTCATGTATCCTTTTTTTATGTCTGTAATTTTTCCTTGATACTGATCTCGCTTGACCATGATCTCACCTTCAATAAACAACAAATGATAAGGAAAATTACAAAATCACTTTTTCATAAATGTATGGCCGGACTCATGATAGTAACTATCATTTCTTTTGTTACCTCAACATATTCTTTTTAGTTCTTCAAGTATTCTCATAAGTTATTGCAAACTGCCAAAAGCAGCCGTTAAATTAATGCATGCACCGATACAAAAAAATCATTTGTTTCAGCGGCGCTTCTCAATTTTTTGTTGATCGCATCGATCAACGATATCTTACCATCAAGTATAAAATAAATATCCGTTCCATCCATTCCGATAATACTGGTTCGCTTACCGCGGGCAAATGCGTCTAAACCATCGGATGTAAAACCAATGTAACTGATGAATAAACCCCTTGCCCAGCTTGATTTACCTTCTACCTTTCCATTGAATATCAACAATTCTTCCTGGGCACTTTGTTTCTTCTGCCATTTGGCTTCCAGCAGATAGGTCTGCGAATCGAGTTCAAAACTCCCGTCAATTTGTTCGCCTGTCAGGCGAAAAGGTGCTTTTGGTGACAAGCCAAATGCTTCAAAAAGTTTGTTCAAAAACTTTTCAAATGCATAACCCCTCGTATGCGGTTCAAGGCCTGATAAATCAATGTATTCTTTCTTCAATGTGGAAATATCAATTTTGTTTGATGATGTTTGTGCTGGCTGCGCCGGTTGTCTGCTAGGTAAACTTTGTAAAAAGCTGTCATCCCACAATTCAGGAATTTTAAAACCAACTTCTGCTATTTTTTTATTCAGCGCAAGGATCTCTTCACGGGTAACGGGATTCTTCTTTTGCTGACGGTATGGGATAGCTGTCTTTACGATTTCAATAACCAGGTTACAAAATTTACCTCGCGCACGTTCCAGTGTATTTTGTAGCAGGAAGATGATGGCAGACTTTTTACTTCCATCCTGCCAAAATTGACTCAAACCCAGTTTTGCAGCACAGCCTGGAAAAGACACTTCTTGCTTCCCGTAAGGATGTGGTTTACCAGGCAGGAATTCATATAACAAATCTGCTAATTCAGTGGCCGCCTGTATTTCCTTCAAGTTCATTTTCTTTATTTAAAATGGTAAGTCTGAATTTTCTTCTTCTTCGCTTGCTGCTATTTCAACGATTGGTGTTTCAACACCATTGATATTTAAATATAAAATAGCAACTTCGGCGACAACACCGACGATGAACTTTGCATAGGCGGGCTCAAGCCCCTGGAAATTGGCGTCTTTACCATGACCTGAACCATAAGCGTTCCTCAATTCTGCAACGGCCTGGACGCTTGTTCCAATACCGCTAAGTATTTGCCGGATAGACTGGGCAGCCTTATCGGGCTCATTTGCGTGCCTGGGTGTAAAGTCCACCACGGTACTTGTTTCTTTCAACAATCTCGCGATAGACCAATTTTTGTCCGCCTCAATATTTTTCTGTTTTAGAATTGATTTGCAGACTGTCTCTAACAATTCTTTCGCGGTTCCAATAGCGAGATCAGTATCCTTATATATCGCCTCATTCATCGTATTGATCTTACTGTTAATATAGGCAGTATCCAGGTGCTTTATGATGTCAGTTTTCTTTCCATGCATGGATCCGGCGCCTTCCAGCAGCAACACACCAGCAAAGACAGGTTTCCCGGAAATTTCACTTGACTTAATCAATTCATAGCCGTCTGGCGCGAGCGCTTCATTGAATATCTTCAGCATCTTATCCACTTCTTCGTTATTGCTGCGGACAGCAGGATGGATGGTCTCGCACAGAAATTTTAGATATTGCTCATCCGGGCATGTCATTAGATTAAAACGGTGGTCCGAAAACACCCAATCCAAAGGCCAGTCTGTATTCATCACTGTATGTTTCCAAATATCGTCTTGGGCATTGTCATAACGGCTATCTGTAGAATGCAGTTTCTTTAGATCATACAGCCGGTTCAAAAAGCTGGGTTCATCGTACCGGCCGTGGTACCAGAGCTGTGAAATGGTAATATTGTCAGTGATGTGCTGGCGGGTTACGGTAGTTATCCGGTTGATTGGGTCCATGTGCAAATGTAAAAATCCTTATCCAATAGCCAGGATGAAACGCAGCTCAAGAATCCTGCCTATTATTCAACCGAATTGATAGACGGCAAAAACAATCAACCAGCATAAACTTTGTCCGGCTCATTTGCTAAAGACATACCCTAAGTTTCGGGTACCATTCCGGTGTTCACCTGCGGCCGTTACCGATGACTATAACCTTTTAGAATTAATTTAATTGCCAATTGTCTATGTGAGTAGCCAATAATATTTGCACGAATCAGTAGATCGGCGTAGCGCTTTTCGAAAGTGAATGTTTTGTAGTGTGATATAACTTTACTATTCTCCCACTTTCCCGGCAAGCTGACTACAGGACCTTCTTGTCAATTTGTGGTAAGATGTTACAGTTTGTGATCCGATTGAAAACGCGCAGTAATTGTTCATACATAAATAACTTGTGTATTACCGCTCATCTTTTACGAAATCGTAAAATCGAATCGTATTTTCAATCTTCGATTGAACCTCCGGGTTTTGTATATCTCTGTTATAGAGTACAAATGCTTCTCGAACCTCCTGCCTTGTAGGATGCAATGTTTTTAATACCCAATTGATAAGCCATTTTTTCTCTATTTTCCCATTTTTAAAAGGCGTATCAAACTCAACCACTATCTGACCTGCGCGCAGTGCAGACCAGTTTTTATCGAAAAGAATACTATCGCTTTTTCTCGCTATTTCAATGGTGCGTACATCCAGCATACACAAGCAAGCGACAGGGAGACTTCAAATTCATGGGCATAAATCAGTCCGTTACCAAAAATCATTGGATGACTGATAAAACTATTCTCTTTAGTTGCGATATATCCTGTTGGGTAATAATAGAATTCTCCTGCTGTGATGCAGCCACGCAAAAACAAGTGAGCAGTATTAAACATCATCTGCATTAATCGATGTATGCAGTCCATTAATGCAAAAAAACTTTCTGCTTTATCATCATGCGTCCAAAAAATCAGGGTATCTGAAATAATAATGGAATTCAGCACTGTTTGTGAAACATCAAAATGATACAGGCTTCCCGTTTGAATAGTCTTCCCTTTAGACAATGCCCTTTGAATGTAAACGGGTAATTATCAAACAAGCTAGAATTTTCGGTCATTTGATTATTCATGATTAGTTGTTTGTACCCAAGAATATCTAAAAGAGCAATGTACCCGATCGAATTATCACTCACTGTATTGGTCATTAGTTATGATTTACGCCATTGTTCCTTTGGGTACCACAAAATCTTCATTCCATCACCCGAGAGGCCACTCATTATCGTTTCCCCCGGAAACTGGTTATTAAGACACAAAAACCAGCTGTCGGTACCAATAACTAAGTTTAATAAATAATGTGTATCAACTTTGTTCATTGAATAAGAATAACACGTAATCTCCTCTTCAGCAACGCCATTATTTATTTTATAGGAGAAGAGATCATTAATCGTTCCTTGGTTTGCATGAAAAACTGGCCATAAATCCTTTAATGACCCTTGGCGTACAAATTTTCTGATGGCATCAAATTCAACATTTCTAGCAGTGGCAGGATCCATTTTGCAAATGAGTTCTAAACCAATTTTTCCAAGAAATCTGCCTATTTCATAAATAGCTTTCGGTGTAAAGATATATTTGGCCTGGCCTTTACCCTCCTGATTTAGTTGTGTTAAAATAGATGCATTTGGAATAAGTTCCGTAGTAAAATCATCATGGGCTTGAAAAACAACATTATCATTTGCCGGATGATAGTCCGGAATAAGACCTTTTGTTGCGTCTGCTTTGGAAAAATCAACTGATGGCCGTTTGTTCTTCTTCGTAGGAATAGAAAGCAGCGTCCTCCAAAAACCGATGGGCGTTCTGCTTAGGATATAATTTTCATTCTGGCTTAAATAGTTCTGACATTTATCACACACGTTTCCTTCCAATAATAAATCGTCATTCCCGAGCGACTCAGGAATGATGTGTTCAACTGTGTTGAAAATAGCCCCTTCCTTGTTACAAAAAAGACAATTCATACAGCTGCTGTCTAACCTTCAAAATAAGCAAATGACTGGGGAGGAGTAAGTTTGAAATCTGTGCGCAAACATTTAGATGGTCTATATTTCCTGGTGCTTTTAATCTGAATGGCATACCCAAGCTGTTTATCCCCGAAATACTCGTAAAAAAATTCCTGTGTAATTCCCGAAGACTCACTTGTCAGATTCCATAAGGAACCAAGATCCTGGTTGATAATTTTCTCGATTTGAAATTCCCCAATAACCCGTTGCACTGGGGAAGACGCATACACAATAACAGTTTTCACCTTGTCATTTTTAAAAATCGATCGCCGGAATTCAAATTTTTTAGAGCCGTCAAATATCTTATTGGCAAACTCTGGTTTTATAGACAAAATCACTTTCATACTACAAATCATTTTATACAGTCATATAACCAATTACTGAACAATTCAATTAAAACCGCTACTAGAAAGCCAAAGAAAAAAAACATTGAAATTGTCCTCCAATTATTTTTTTCATATTTGGTCTTAATCAGGTTCGATACGCTTTCTTTTCCTTTTTCACTCCAGTGATAGGCCAAAAATACACTATTCTTGCTATCGTCCAGATCCACGTAGGTATTCCAACGGTAATTTTCTAGGTTCCTGCAATTGATATAAGGTTGGTGATTACCAATAACCTCTTCCTCATTTGAACAAATAAAAAAGAAGTGTTCTTTTTTAATTGTTAGTAAAACTTCGCTACGCATTCTCTCCAATAAATCAAGATCGAGGTCCCTGATTTCATTAACTCTGAAATCAATCATTTCTACTTCAGAAAAAGCGCTTTCCAATATTGCATTTGTTGGCCTTGCCACCGTGGAAAGTGATTTAATATAATCGCCTTTTACCCGAAATCGGTAATAGGTTGTAGTGCTTTGCCTGGGCACTTTTATAGAGACAATAGTACCCTTGAAATTTTTAGTAAAACTTAAATCATTGGCCGATGTTTTATAAATAAAAAATACCTGATTACCATCTTTGTCTTTTATTTCATAAGCTTTGCTGGTCGCCTCCGTAATTACTTTGTAATCCTCATTAAAAATTGCACTGACTAAAGCCGGCTTATCGATGAATTTGTTTACAATATCTTCAAATCCATCCGCTGTAACGGAAGCGGGGAAATAGATATTCAACGATTCCACATTTTCTGTGTTTTCCAGCTTCAGCCCAATATCAAGAAACTTACGGGCCACACCTGTGCCATCAGGTATTTTCCAAAAATTGAAATGTAATTCAATCTCTTTCAGATTAATTTTACTGTTATTAACGGGTATATACCAAATGGCAATACTTTTCATTTGTTATACACGAATTTTAAAAGTTTATTGAAATCATTCGTTTCAATTTTAATAAAACCTCTCGGGATATTCATGATATCTTTAATGATGCCTAAATTTATAAGGTCATTGAGGGTAGGCTTTGGAGTAGGTAATGAGTGGGCGGCCAGCAGGTTAATAACAAATGGCCGGTTGCCCGGATATTTATTCCACCAATGATTCATTAAATCTTCTTTTGGTATCATGGTTTTGCGGTTGCAAGCATTATAAAAATCTTCAAACCCTGAAAAGTATTTTACAACTGATTCAACAATACAAATAGTGGTAATGGTACTGGAGAATCTTTTGGGGCTGGTTATTCCGATATGATAAATCAGGACCAAATCTCCTGTAGTCAGGTAACGATCGGGAGAATGCGAAATATACACCTTACTTATCCTGTTCCGATGTGGCTCATTATCTGTGTACCTGGTTTTATCTTCCCTTGTATGGATACTGTCCGGGAACAATTCCGTATGATATTGCGTCTCTATTTTTATGATATATTTGTTGGTATCCCGGGAAATAAAAGGAAAAGTAAGCTTTGGGTTTTGCACGTTTGCCTGCATGTCCCGGCCATATGGCTTAACATAGACCCGCTCATCGCCATTTGATGTTGACTTTAGGCCATGGTAAATAAAGCCCCATTCTTCCAGTAACGCAATTAGCCGTTTTTGCTCTTCCTGCTTGTCAAATATTGTCACATAGATTTCCGATACTTTATATTGAAGTGCATTGTCAAAAATGATCTTAAGAAGCCGTTCACCCATCTTAAATCCATTGTGCGCAACCTTTAGCGTACCAATTTTTAGTCTTTTAATCCTTTTAAATGCAGGTGTTATATCTGAATAATTCTCATTCTCTTCTTCCACTTTGATGTACAAAAAAGCGGATAAAACGCCGTTACTGAAGCATACATAGGCTGTCTCCTCCGATTTCCGGTTAAACCAGATGTTAAACCCTTTATAATCTTCACGGAAACTATCAAAAAAAACATCCTGCAGATCAACCTGAGCAAAATCAACTTGCTTGATTGCAAGTACTTTGTAGTCTACTAGGGTAGGGTTCTCCCCAGTAACTTTTTCAAGGAACTGATCAATTTTAAATACCCGGCTGCTGATACCTAGCATTACAGCTTTTTTATGAATTTTATTGTCTTCAGAAATCAAAATGTCCACACGGTCAGCATACACTTCATTCAAAATTTTAGTATCGTCCAGGTCGTTAGGTGTAACATCCACCTGTTTACTAACGGCGTCAATAATAGCATTGCCTGGGGCAATATTGCGGATAATATTGTACTGCCCAATTTTGATTTTCATTGTTTCGACAGTTCGCGGGTCTTTATTGCGTTCCAGTTCGCTAACAGTTACCGGGTGAATGTACTTGTCATAGCGTAGTTTGTCAAGCCAGTTAAAAACAATGCCTATATCTTGGTTAATGACCTTTGAAGCTTCACGATGAATTATGATATTGGTATCCAGCAACACTTTCATAAGGCCAGTTATTACTAGGTCAATTCCAATTTATTAACATACAATTTACTATATTTTTTTGCACGAAAGCCATGGTATTAACCATATACGGTGTCGCAGTAGTGTAAGAGTCGTTCAAAGTAGATCTATAGCCTTGCATATAATATGAAATGAATTGTACGATATATGAAAATCTTTTAATAATTGAGGTTAGTCCATCGTAGTATATAGTCTTTGCCTCAAATGATGGTAGTAAATCTCTTGATTGAAACTCCTGGCAAGGTTACTCCTATGCAGGCAAATAAAAAATGAAAATTGTGGACTGCAACTTAGTTTGTGATGTTTGGCTTGTGTTCCCCTTGCCTTGTAAACCAAATCAATCCAAGACGTTTCCGGGTATTCTGCGGACAATTACAGCATAAAATGGAGCAATACACTATAGGCATTGTGGCTACTTACTATCCTTTAAATTATGATTGCACTATGCTTATGAATATTGACAGATGTATTACGTCAGTTCAGCACAAGTGATATTGCGGTTTATTTATGCATACCAAACCAATATAAATATGTTAAAAATGTAAGCGCTACTAACAAATAAACTGCCCATTTTTTGGCATCCGATTCGAGAAATATCCGCCAATTACTTGACTGCTGTTTTTGTATTTGTGAATGAAATAACAATCTAATTTCGGTAATGCCTTTTTCGAGCGCCTGCTGAATCGGTTTTATGCCTGCGGGTATTACATCCGTGTTTTGGTTTTTCATTCCATTTTCAATTTCGTCCATTTGAATTTTTAGTTCTTGAAAGACAACCATTATTTCTTTCTGGAAGCGGGTGATTTCTTTTTGATTTTCTAGCAATTCCGAAAACACTGCCATCATCTTTTCATTTTCCATATCTCACAATTTTGAATTTTTAAAATCATTTTATAAATGCCGGTGTTTATGTTTTTTCCGGCGTTTTCTTTGTTCCTGCAATAGGGAATGATTAACTCCTTCGAAAAATTCCGGATTGGGATTTAAAAGGGCGTCAAGAAGCGATTGATTTTCTTTTTGAACCTGTTTTTCATTTTCGGTTTTGATAGGATTGTTCGGTTGTTTCTCATAGTGGGCTTTCGATTGAATTATCTGTGTATGATCGATTTTTTGACCCTGTCTTTTCGTAAAAACTTTTTCGATTGTAGCTAGTGAATATCCAACCTCACTTCCTTTCGTATAAACCTTTTGCTGGTCCCGAAAAGCAATGCCCCGCATCCTAATAACTTCATATTTCAGGGACTTCATTTTTTGCTCAAACTGTTCATAATTTTTGGCACTGGCCAGGCTTCCCTTAATATGGTTTTTCAGTGCTTCTTTGCGCTGATCAAGGCGTTGATAATCTCTCAATTCTTTTGTTAGAAATGCATTTGGGCTGAGTACCTGTTTTAATCCATATTTCAACTCCATCTTCCGGCAGAGCTTGGCTATCTTTTGATAGTTATTACTATCATTGACAGTCTTGCCATCGTAACCAATACGATTGGCTATAATATGGATATGTGGGTGCTCCGTGTCTTTATGCAAAACCGCTACAAATTGGTTGTTGCTGAAGCCTAAATCATGAGCGCAATCCTTGGCCACTTCAGCGAGTTTGTAACCTGGTAAACTTTCGCCTTTTGCCAGGCTTAAAGTAACATGCAAAACGGGTTTTGAGAGACTGGGATTGAGTTGCCTTACATCGTTAAATTGTTGGATAAGTTCCCTGGCGTTTCCAAAGCATTGATTGTATAAAATAACCTCGGCCCGATCCTTCATCACCAGTTCATTTTTCTTTTCATCAGCAATCTTATCGTAGAGGCAATATTGCAGGCATCCGCGGAACGATTTTCCAGTCATTATTTTTCCAATCATATTAGTAATTTTTTGATATCAATAGCTAATTGTTTTACTTGTCCTGAAAACAGATTTAATTCTGCTCTTTCCAATGCATTTAATTCATCTATTCCGTTGCGCTTTTTTGCCACCTGGTTCAGGTTGGCGGCGAGGTGATTTAAGGTCCCGGAGAAGTGTAAAATCTCTTTTGGAAAAGCTTTTATTTTGCTGACAGCTTGTCCTTTAAGGCCAGTTTCCCGGAGGTATTGTGATAATGATACACCAAGGGCTTTTGCTTTTTGTTTCAGTATAATTTTCTCTATCAGGGTACACTTGACCCCAATTAGTTCCTTTTGTTTGATGGTTTTTTTTGGGCGGCCACCTTTGTTTCTAGTTGGTTGATTTCTTATTTCACTCATCACTAATCATTTTCACGTTCTTAGGATTTCACTTGCAGAATCCCGCGACAGTGGGATGAAAAGAGCCGGCAGTTTTGGTATAACCAAAACATAGCTGGCTCCCTAAATTCAAAATCGCATCCTCAACCGCCGGCTTTGCTTTTGTGCTTTACTCTCTTGTACTAAAAATTCATTTAAGTCTTTATGATTTTTGTAGAGATGGCTTTGGTCGATGTATTTCTTATGCCACTCTAATGCATTTTGAGTGCATTTCAATCCGGCATTATCCCTGTCGAGAAATAAATTAATCGAATCATATTTCTCCATGATTAAGCAACTTTTTTCAAAGAATGAAAGGGAGTTTAAGACAAGAAAATTTGTTTGGTGAACATGCTGGTTTGTCAGGCACAGCTTCTGATTTTGATAAAGAACATGGTAAGAAAGGAAGTCAGTAAAACCTTCAAAGACGGAAATATTCTTAGAACCACTTTCAATCATAGTTACATATTTGGGAGAGGTGCTGCCTTTAAAATATTCGTTCCTTAATTCATACCCTCCGGCATTATTTTGAAAGCCTATGGCAGTGTGTTTTTTACCATGCAATTCAAAGATTACTTCCCTGCAAAACTGGTTGGCAAGGGCGACTGGAATCGCCCGCTTTCCCAGATATTTTTGGAGGGGTAAAGAAGTGATTTTTTCAGCACTAATAAATTTTATCTTTCCTTTTTCATCGGCAGAAA
Source organism: Flavihumibacter sp. (assembly GCA_041751095.1). GTDB lineage: Bacteria > Bacteroidota > Bacteroidia > Chitinophagales > Chitinophagaceae > JADCRZ01. The sequence goes on along the minus strand of JBGSYC010000230.1, from coordinate 5,720 downwards.
CTTTCTCATATTGTGTGCTGTTTTGCGGATGAAAAGAAAAGTCTTTATTTAATTTTTAAAGCAGTTCTTTGACAGTGCATTTGTGATACAAAATGCCAAAGTCTATTGTGTTTCCACCTTTTCCAATTCCAAAATCAAACCATGCATTTAGCTTCCTGTTTACTTTAAACGATGGTTCATTTTCACAGCGCAAAGGGGATAAAAACCAGTACTCATTATTATTTCTGATCTTTTGAGGTGAGAATCCTAATGATTCCAGGTAGTCAACCAAATCAAGATTTCTTGCTTCTTCACACGTAAAATTTCTGGTGTTCATAATCTCAATTTTTTGATGATTTGATGAAATAGCTATCTATATTATTGGTTTTGTAATTGTTAGGTTATCATCATAGCGTCATCAAAGGCATCGGCACTATCATCAATATATTTATTTGATGAAATGTTGATGACCCTTTAGATGACCATATCTTTTTATATTTCAAGTGATTATAAGCTTGTCATCAAAATCATCAAGATTATTGAGCTTAATAATTTCTTTTTCTGATAGCTTATAAAAACGCCCTTTCTGGGTGTACTCAGAGATTTTCCCATCGGACGTTAACCGGTATTGCTGATAGGAGTTGGAATTGGCAGAAGGCTGCAGTTTCCATTCATCCTGCAACACTCTTCTGATTGCTCCGCTGTCATATCCCCGGAACCCTTTCTTAATAAGCCAATCCTGCATATCAGAAACACAAAAGCTGATCTCTTTCGCATTATCCATGGTGTCTATTATGAAAAGAAGGATCTGTGACATCTCCGCTTCCAGTTTGTTGCGGTTATATTTTTTTACCCTTTTCAAAGCAGGAGTAGCAAGCTGTTCCGGACGGAACCACATTCGGGAGGTTGCCATTGTACTGAAAGGTCTTTCAATCAGGTAGTTCAACAAGAAAGGGATCTCTGTTTGTAGTTCCTGGAGCAGGTTCTTATTATCATAATGAAGCGGGGGTAATCTTCGGATCCAGTAACGGATCTCTCCCGGGTCCATAAAGATGAAGTTGTCTTCGTTGTTGCTGCAGAGTATGAATTTTCCAAAAAACTCGATCTCCTGCCTGTCCTGTCCCTTGGCTTCTATCTTATAGTACTTTGAAGTGCTGAGGCTTTTTAGTCTTTCTGAATCTTCCTTGCGGTCAAGGAAAGTTTCATCTACACCAATAATGAGTTTATGTGCCCATTCCGCATTGAAATTACTCCGAAAATCCTCGTTGCTATTGAGAGTCATATTATCACCAAATATGGCTTTGAGAAAATTCAGAAAGGTCGTCTTGCCTGTATTCCGTTCGGCGCTAACAAGACAAAGGATTGGAAGCATCTGCGTGGGATGCATAAGCAAAATCTTGATATAATCCAATCCCAAGTCAAGCTGTTCGCCAAAGACGTGATTTAAAAAGACAAGCGTTTGCTTTGGATAACCTGGTTTGGGTTCATGGACAAAGGGGTTATAGCGGTTGTAAAAGTTATCTATCACCCTTTCATAGTTGAGGTGACTCGGTACACAGCAAAAACCATCATATTTGGGAATGGAAGAAAGAAAAGACTTCCCATGATCCTGCTTCACACATTCTATTGACCAGGGCACCATTGAAACGGGCCTGTCTCCTGAAGCCAGCGGCTTTCGAACCGTTTTATAATATGTTGTTCCTATACGCATGTAATCCATACTTTTCTATTTAGAAATTGGGTCAAGTAAATTTGAAAGACCGGGAGAGTAGGGTTAAGGGATAGAAGGATCAGTAAAATATCTGTCTATTTCGCCGACCGGTACGTATATCTTTCTACGCTTTTTGATTGTTTTGATCCTATTTTCTATGACAAGCTGATCAAACTTGGAGCGGCAAATTTTAACCGCACTCATAAATTCCTTAGCGGTTACATGTTTTGCTGTTGAAAGTGATGGACTGGAGGAGCGAAGTTCCTTTAGTTGTTGAAGAATTTCCTGTTGGGTAGTTTTAAGGTGGTTCAATTCCTCAATGGGAATAATAACCAAAGCGGTGGTCGGCTGCATATTCATATCTGCACAGTTTAATTAACGTACAAATATACCTTATGTTATGATAATAATATTGTATTAACATAACTTTTTAATATATTAGGGGATTCCAGCAGAACCTCGCTATCCCCTTGCTTTATTACCTTTATTCCGTTCGCTGATGACGGGACAATGCAACGTATCTTCGGTTCAAAAACTTGAAGAGCCTTCGGGGTCGTTTCGGAAGATATTTAATGAACCCAGAAGTGCTAAATTGGAGTCATTCCAATAATAAAATAAATACATCATTAGCCGAAATCAATCAGATGCAATATGGCAAAAATTTATCCTCACATCTCTATAATAAAATCTAACAGAGTAAAACCGGAAATAGGAGAACTTTATTTATTAGACTTTTTGGAAAGGACATTCGATGATAGTTTTGAAATATTTTTTCAACCATTTTTGAATGGAGATCGACCAGATATTGTTTTAATGAGGAAAGGTTATGGTGTTATGATAATTGAGGTAAAGGATTGGAACTTAAAGCACTATTCTTTAAATGAAAGGAAGAAATGGAGATTAAATACTAATAATTCACATATAAGGTCTCCCATAGATCAAGTGCTTCAGTACAAGGACAATTTATACAACCTACATATTGAGAATTTACTGGAAAAGAAAATAAGAAACTTCAAATATTGGGCCCTTGTCTCTTGCTGTGTTTACTTTCACAATGCCGAAAGTAAAGCTATTGATGAACTTTTAGTTCAACCATATATGGACGATGCCAAATACAATAAATTTCTACAATATAACATTGACTTAATCGGACGCAATGATACGAATGAAATCTTTTTTTCTAACCTATTTACAAAGCGACGTATCATCTCTAATGCTCCTTCAAAACTTTTTGATGAAACATTGTATCAAAGTTTCAGAAGACATTTTCAACCAACTTTCCACAGTCGAGAAGATGGGTCTAAAATTAATTTTACCGAACAACAAAGAAGATTAATAAAAAGTAGTTTAGGTACAGAGCAGAGAGTTAAGGGTGTCGTCGGTTCTGGCAAAACAACTGTATTAGCAGCAAGAGCCGTCAGTGCTCATATTCGCCATAAAGGTAAAATTTTAATTCTGTGCTACAACGTAACCCTTAAGAATTATATTCACGATAAAATTAGCCAGGTTAAAGAGGATTTTTCTTGGGAATTCTTTTACATAACTAACTTTCACCATTTCATTTCTGCAGAAATGAACAATAATGGTTTGGAGTTTGTCTTACCTCCAAATTTCACTGAGCTAACCCAAGAAGAAAAATCATTTTTCTTCGAGCGAAACTATTATTCAAATATATCATTATTTGAAAGTTGCAAAGACAAATTAGAAAAGTACGACACGATTTTAATTGATGAAATACAAGATTACCAAAGACACTGGATGGATTTAATAAAGGAAAATTTTCTGTCTATTAATGGCGAATATGTAATCTTTGGAGATGAAAAGCAAAACATTTACAATAATGAGTTGGAGGAAAAGGATTTGAAAACAAACATCAAAGGCAGACCATCGGAGTTGAAGGACTGTTTTCGTTCTGTAAAGACAATCAAAGACCTAGTAATTCAGTTTCAAAAGAATAACTTCTTAGATAAATATAACATAGACAATTTTAATGATTTGCCACAACTTTCACTCGACTTAGATAGCTCTGGTACTATTAACTATTTGTATTTTGAAAACGAGCGCAGGGTTGATATTTTGAAACTTGAAGAAGTAATATCGAAATATTCAAAATTATTAAACGAGCACCCAAATGATATTGCAGTATTGGGCTTTAGAATAAGTGTGCTGAGGGAATTAGAATGCTACTACCGTTATAAAACAAAGGAGAAGCCAAATGCAATGTTTGAAACACAAGAGACGTGGTATAAATTATTTTTGCAAACCTTCAAAAGTGCAGAAGTAATTAAGTCGGGACTTGATTGCTTAAAATCAAACAGTAACGAAGAGGAACAGAAAAATAAATTGTCAATATTACTTGCGTTGAGAGATTTAATAAGAGAAACAGAAGACGAGAGCTTCAAGGAAAGGTTTTCTTTTTTCATAAATAGATATAAGGCTGACAGAACTCAATTTGAAAACTGGTATTCTAGTAATGATTTAGCAGATCTGTTGAATAGGGATAAGAAATACTCTTTAAAACAACTAGAGGGCACATATCCGAAATATCGTCAATTGGTGAAATCGTTAAAAACTATTAGAGATAATAAAAAATTTCACTTCTGGTATGACAAGGGAACAATAAAAATGTCGACTATCCACAGTTTTAAGGGATGGGAAGCAAATACCCTATTCCTGATATTGGAAGAACAGTTTGACAATTCAGATTTTATGACTTCTTTTGAAGAACTTATATACACTGCAATAACAAGGGGTAAAACGAATTTAATAGTATTAAATTATGGCAATACTATTCACCATAAACAAATGCTAGAGTTGTTTGACAACTATGACAAAGGCCTTAGCTATAAATAACGTTCAAATCTAGAAAGGCAAAACATCTATACTTTCGTCCATATCAGGAGTCTGACGGATTTCAGTCAGTGACTGACTCTCATCAGAAGGTTCAAGCTTATATGCCTTTAAATCCGTATACCATTTACCATTATACTCCCTACTTTCTATATCAAATTGGATTTTGACCCTTATTCCGATTTTTAACTTATTGATTTCGATCTTATCACCCCATGCAGCAATGCAAACCTTTTTCGGATACGATTCTGTTGTCTCAATAACAAACTCCTGCTTTTTCCATGGCCCGTTTTTTCCCTGGCCAGTTTGCGGTGGAAGAATTTGTATTATAGCACCCGTGATTTCCATAATGATTATTTGCAAAAGTAGATCTTCGAAACACATTTATTAAAAAACCCAAGGCCCCGGTATGATATCTTTATTTTGACTTCCACTTCCACTTTCTTCATCGAGATTTCAATATTGAAATGGATCCTGGCTTGTATGTCTAACCCGCGAAATGATAATTTCGTTTTCCTTTATTAAATAACTGATCCGAACGCGATGCAGTTCAAAGGCCCGATAATTCCCCGAATTATTCAATTTGTATTTGTCCAGCCCATGGATTTCCGGCCTTTCAGTAAGTTCAGTTATTTTTCTAAGAATTTCCTTCTTTACCTTATCCGCATTTTGCGGAGAATCTTTTCGATATAACGGATAGCATCGCCAAAGTAATTGCTCGCCTGTTTATCCCAAAGGATTTTTCTTTTTTTCACTACCAATCTTTTGACATCTTTTCCATCTCTGCTTGCGTATAAAAGTCTCCGGCTTCCACCCTCGCTATGGCTTCATAAATCTCCTTGCTGTAATCCTCAATTTCAACCGTTTTTAAAGTTTTTTTCGTTCTGCCGAACAGAAAGGTTTTCAGCATCAAAATCACAGATTTTTTTTCTGCTTCATTTAACTGAGTAAAATAATTTTGCATCTCTTTCTCTAATGCATCAGCCATAAATTCCGGTTTTTACAAATTTAAGTTCTTACGCGGGTTAATCCAAACAATTCTTAATTCCGCAAGCTAAAAAGGCTATTCGCTTAAAACCCCCGACACAAAATAGTTTCAGGGGTTTACAGCGTTTTCAGTTATTCACTTGTCTAAGTGATTGCACAAACTTCTAACGCTGTGAAAGTACAACAATCCACT
>JBGSYC010000229.1:0-18616 GCA_041751095.1 Flavihumibacter sp. | reverse complement strand
TGCCACTGTTTGTCTGTCCATAGAGGAGTTGCGTTTTTCAATTTGACTCAATGTATTAATGGCGATAGAGATATTTGCAGGCGTTAAAACTGCAATTACTTTTTGTTCGATGACAGGATCTACAGTGTCAGCTCTAAAGGATATTTGCTCACTGGACACTTGGCGCAGTGCCGACGGTTGAATAATAGGAGCGGAATGATGCGAGAGTATCACGTTCCGTTCTATGAGAACTTCGGGTTGAAATACCCGGATTTACTCGTTGATAATGGCTGGATGTCAATTTGCAGCATCACACCGGGCATAAGGTATCCGCAACAATTTAAGCATGCGCCTTTGTTCTTGTAAAATGTTTCGGTGCTGATTTATATGATCAGGTAAAGGCAGGTAATTTTTTTAAGTGTACAAAGTAAATTAAGCCTGCCCCATGGCTTAATTATTGATCTGGTTTCTGATCAACTGAAAGTTATGCAAAGAAAGTCCATTGCGATTGATATGGATAACGTTATCGCTGACGTAGCAACCCATTTTATCGACTGGTATGAGCGGGATTATGGCGTGCGGATTGACAGGCAATCCTTGGCAGGCGTGTCTGAAGCGGAGGCTTTTCCTCACAATGCCGTTTCAAAATTTGTATACACACCGGGCTTTTTCCGTACACTGCCTGTGATGCCAGGTGCACAGGATGCAGTGAAAAAGCTCATGGATAATTTTGAGGTTTATGTGGTGTCTGCGGCAATGGAATTTCCACAGTCGCTGCCAGAAAAATATGAATGGCTTTCAGAGCATTTTCCGTTTATTTCATGGAAGAAAATTGTGTTCTGCGGAGATAAAAGCATTATAGCAACAGATTACCTTATAGACGATTATTCCAAAAACCTTGACTCCTTCACAGGAAAAGCGCTGCTGTTTACCGCCGGGCATAACATGAATGTTACCCATCATCAGCGAGTGGATGACTGGAGCGCCGTTCTCCGTTTTATCGAAAATGCAGGCGCAATCGTTTAGTTATTCTAATCCTCCGGGAGCAATACAATCTGCGACATTAGATCTGCAATCGCACGTCCGAAATTCCGGGTGCCGTCTACTATAGTGCCATTAAGAAACCTGCGGCGCGGCAAACGAAATTAGACCTATCTTTCCGTAAATAATTCCATGAAGAAGCTTAAGGTTGGTATTGCAGGCTTTGGCGTTTCGGCAAAAGCTTTTCATATTCCCTTTCTGACTACCATGGATGAATATGAGCTGGTTTGCATTGTGAAGCGGGAAGGCAATGAAGTTCAGGAAAAATATCCGATGGTAAATACGGCCAGGAGTATTGATGAATTGCTGGCTCACCAGAACATTGACCTCGTCATCATTACCACGCCAAATGAAACCCATTTTCCTTTTGCGGTAAAATGCCTTGAAGCCGGGAAACATGTTGTAGTGGAAAAGCCGTTTACCAACACAACAAAAGAAGCAAAAGACCTTGTTGCCCTCGCTGAACAGAGCAACCATGTGCTAAGCGTTTTCCAGAGCCGGCGTTATGTAAGTGATTACCGAACCATCTGTGAAGTCCTCGACAAAAACCTTTTGGGAGAGGTTCACGAATTTGAGGCACACTACGACCGCTACCGCCCCGAAGCCCGGCCACATGCCTGGCGGGAGGCACCGCTCAAAGGCAGTGGGATCCTTTATGACCTTGGCCCGCACCTGATTGACCAGGCCTTTTTGTTGTTTGGACTTCCAACTGCGGTAACCGCTGACATCCGCCGCCAGCGGCCACATGCAAGAGTTGATGATTTCTTCAACATATGGCTCGATTATCCATTTGGCAAAGTGATCCTTCATGCGGGTATGCTTATACGTGAGCCGGGCCCCCGCTATATGATTCACGGCTCACATGGCTCGTTTATCAAGTATGGGGAAGATGTTCAGGAACCGCTGCTAAGGGCCGGGCAATTGCCAAATGTTCAGGGTTGGGGGCAGGAACCGGAAAGCAACTACGGCCTCTTACATACAGAAAAGAACGGGCAGGCAATAAAGGAACCTTACCCTTCATTACCAGGCAATTATGGAAGATATTATGCTGACCTTTATAATACCATTGTAAACGGAGCTCCGTTAAAGGAAAAGCCCGAACACGGGTATAATACGATCAGGTTGATTGAACTGGCTTTTGAGAGCAGTGTACAGCGGTGCACTGTTGAATGTACGGAACTGATGAATGTATCTCACCCGGGCAAAGAAATGCAAAGCTCATAGCTTAGATTCTATAGTATACAATCCTGATAACAACAGATAGCATTAGTAAAACCCGCCCGGAAAAGACATAAAGTAAGCAGGCCTGACTATTTTTGACCGCTATGCAGCCGGAACAGGCCCCTTTGGTGTAAAGACCGTCAGATGCAGCATGTAAGGGTATCTATATTGTACAACAACATTATTCTTTCTGCCGTATGAAACGCGACAATTGTATCTTTAAATCTAATCCTTACGCAAATGTTTTACCACCAACGGATCAAATTAATAATAATAGTCTTTTCCGGGGTACTGCTGATGTATACGTCGGGTTGTGACATACGCGGCCGGGAAAAGGAACTTGAAAGGCGGACGGGCGAATTAAATCATAAAGAGCAGCAGTTGTTGCTCAAAGAAAAGTCGTTGCAGGTTAAAGAAGAGGAACTGGCCAGAAAAGAAACGCAGAGGGACAGCACATTGATCAGGGAGGCAGACGACAGCTTATCCCGCTTACACCCCGGGCTTCCCGGCCTCTGGACAGTAACCATGAGATGTATAGAAACGACCTGCCCGGGTTTTGCGGTAGGCGATACGAAAACGGAGCAATGGGAGATCATTTATACACATAATACAGTTATTGCCAAAGCAATGAGCGGCAATGACCTTGTTCGTGTTTATGCAGGAACCTATTCGGGAAACGCTCTTGAACTCACCAACCAACTGGCGGGCGTAGACGCTCTGCAAAACGCGAAAATGGTCGTCCGCTTAAAGGAAACCGGAGAAGGTGAAATGGAGGGACAACGTGAGATCATCCGTGCCGAAGATTGCCGCATCGTTTATGCATTGGAGTTAAAAAAGAAAATCTGACATCTTCATACAGCATCAACCCTCAGTTATGGTATTATTGACAGACCTTGATTTTTCGTTGCCCCTGAAAAACCCGGTGATCATCTTTTCACTAGTGCTTTTCATTATCCTGTTCGCGCCGTTGCTTTTGAATAAATTAAAGATCCCTCACATCATCGGTCTGATTTTGGCAGGTTTGATCATCGGACCATACGGAATGAACCTGTTGCTTCGCGACAGCAGTATTGTGTTATTCGGCACAGTAGGGCTGTTATATATTATGCTGACTGCCGGGCTGGAAATAGACCTCGAAGAATTCAAAAAAAACCGCGTAAGAAGCCTTGTCTTCGGCATATACACGTTTATCGTTCCGATGGCGCTCGGGACTGTGGCGGCGTATTACGTGCTGGATTTTAGCCTTTCGTCAAGTGTTCTGCTGGCAAGTATGCTTGCATCACATACCCTGCTGGCTTATCCTATTGCAAGCAGGTATGGAATTTCAAGAATCCGCTCTGTTACATTAACGATCGGCGGAACCATCATTACTGATGTTCTTGCCCTGCTGGTTTTAGCTGCCATTGTCGGCATGTCGAAAGGTGAAATCAGTATGGCATTCTGGATCAGGCTTATTATTTCATCCGTTATTTTCGGGGCTGTCGTTTTCCTGGTATTTCCTGTGATCGCGAGGTGGTTTTTTAAGAAGTTCGATGATAATATTTCACAATACATATTTGTGCTCGCCGTCGTTTTCCTCGGGTCATTTTTAGCTGAGGCGGCCGGGCTGGAAGCGATTATCGGCGCCTTTCTTTCCGGGCTTGCCGTTAATAAGTTTATACCTCATTCATCACCACTGATGAACAGGATAAATTTTGTCGGTAACGCCATCTTTATTCCTTTCTTTTTGATCGGTGTTGGAATGCTGGTTGACTTCAGTGTGTTGTTTAAGGGCTTCGGAGCCCTGAAAGTCGCGGGGGTAATGATTATACTGGCCGTTGCCGGGAAATATATTGCCGCATGGTTTACCCAAAAGTCATTCGGTCTGTCGTCCGATGAAAGGCAAATGATATTTGGATTAAGCAATGCCAGGGTAGGGGCTACCCTGGCGGTGGTGCTGGTAGGGTATAATGTTATTCTTGGAGAAACCCCTGATGGAGATCCGATCCGGTTATTGAACGAAGATGTGCTGAACGGTACCATCCTGATGATCCTGGTGACATGCACCATAAGCTCTTTCACGGTGGAAAAAGCGTCCGCGAAGATCGCCCTGCTTAACCAAGGGAGCCACGACACCGCAGAAAAGGAAGACCCGGACAGGATTTTGATTTCCCTGGCCTACCCTGAAACAGTAAACGATCTTATAGATCTTGCGCTGATCATCAAACCGCATAAAAGCAAAGCTTCCCTTATTGCTTTGCATGTGGTTCATGAACAAAATGCGGCATCACCCGGCAACCCGGCAGGAAAAAAAATGATGGAACAGGCAATCAAACACGCCGCGGCCACAGACAATACCATTATCCCGATTACCCGTTTTGATCTTAATATCAGCAACGGAATAATATATACCATAAAGGAATATAACATTACAGATGTCATCATCGGCTTACATCGCAACACAAATAAGGATGATTACTTTTTTGGACCCGTGGCGGAAAAAATCCTTGAGCGCACAACCGAAACCATATTTATATTCAAGTCGGCGCAGCCCCTTAACACCTTTAAACGAATTGTAATGGCGGTGCCATCCAATGCCGAATCAGAAGAAGGTTTTCCCCACTGGTTTCAGCGGGTGCAGACGATATCCCGGGAAACCGGGTTGCCCTTGTTCATATATGCAAATGTAAACACTACTGAAAAATTAAAAGCAGTCAACAAAAGCAGCAATTCACCGGTTAATATCACGTTTCAGGCATTTGAGAACTGGGAAGACTTTTTGATCTTCAGCCGCGAAGTGACACCTAACGACCTTTTTCTCATTGTAACGTCGCGAAACGGATACCTTTCCTATCATCCGTATATAGAAAAGCTCCCTTATTACCTTACGACATACTTTGATGAAAATAGTTATATCATCATATATCCATCCCAGATAAAAGAGTTTCGGGATGAGCTTTTGTCATCTGACGGTTCAACCCTGACCCATGCCTCCGGAGGTTCATCACATACCCTGGCTTCGTAACGGTGATGGACAACGGGATTATATAATTCAGAAGCACGAACCGTCCCTAATGGAACGAACTTTGTTTTTTACCTTGGCCTACCCACAGGATGGAACACAATTGCTGGTGACCTTGACCACGATTGAACATACAATTCTGCAAAGCGCCTTTAATTCTGCGTGACACTTCCTTTGTTCCGGAGGAACAATATGTGGGTAGAGACATAATCAACCCTGAACTGCGTAGGAACAGTAGAAAAAGCTTTGTAATATAATAGGTGCAGCGCACCGGTAATATTTGTAGAAAAAACAATTACGTGGATCATTAAGGTGCAGCGCACCGTGATATGATGATATGGCAAATACCTATACCTTTTTGTTTGTAGAAAGCGCGTCGGAATATAACAGGTACAGCGCACCGCTTATATGGGTAAAATTAAATTCTGTTATAAAAGAATCATATCACGGTGCGCTGCACCACTGTAAGAATGTAGAAATAAATGACATGCGCCCTTTGTATTCATTACGTGGGTAGAAGCATATCCGCTCCGAACCGCGTTCCATAGGAATGCTTTGTATGCTGTGGCACATGATAACCGACGAATTCCGGGATAACACTATTTGAACTAATTTAGTCTGCCGGAACAAACGGGAACCCGAACGTAAAAGATCACTTAACCGATTTCCAACTCGCATGCTTCATTATATCAACAGAAATCCTTCAGGCCGGACTTCCGCAACCTTTCTCATCATACTTTTTTGTAGCTGCGCGGCGGGGCCACCCAGAGAAAGGGGTTATTTTAAGCCGCCGGATCTGGTTGAGATCATTAGACTTGACTCAGCCATCCGGTTGGATATCAGGTATGCAACAAGCAATAATATTGCGGGCCGGCCGGTATATACGCAGGCGAAAGCCTTCCTGCAGCGTCCGGCGGCAGAGGCCTTAATAAAGGCTAACAGCGAATTAGAACCACATGGAGTCGGGTTGCTCGTATTCGACGGCTATCGTCCATGGAGTGTAACCAAACTATTCTGGGATATAACCCCAAAGGAAAAGAAAAAGTTTTTTGCTGACCCCGGCAAGGGATCCCGGCACAACAGGGGGTGTGCAGTGGATGTAAGCCTGTATGAAATTGCGTCGGGAAAAGCAGTACAGATGACGGGAGAATACGACGAACCCAGTGAACGCTCTCACCCCGGTTATGCCGGCGGTACAGCCGAACAAAGAAAAATGAGGGATCTGCTTAGAAGTAAGATGGAAAATAATGGATTTACCGTTTACGAAATTGAATGGTGGCATTTTGATTTTAAAGACTGGCGATCTTATCCGATTTTAAATATCCCGTTTTCTGAGATAAAATAAATCACCATGAGCCGCGTTTCTCCGGATTGCGGCGCCGACACGTTGCCAGAGAATTACCTTATTCCAAAACGCTTTTATACTTCGCTTTTTCGCTTATGCCCCTCACTTTGTAAAAGATTTAATTTTTTCAGTCAGTTGAATGGAATTTCAAATTGTATATTTAACCGATAATATTCTTATTATGCGGATAACAGCTATAGTGCTCCTGTTTGCAGCCACCATTGTTTCATTCAGCTTTCAACAGATTTCCGGGGAATACGATGGCGGCAGGCATCCGGGTTCCGGAAAAAACAATATCGTTACCGGTGCAGAACAGACGGCAAAATATTTCACCTATTTAAAAAACAAACGGGTGGCGGTGCTGGCAAACCCTACCTCGATCATTGGGAAAAGGCACCTGGTGGATAGTTTGATTTCTGCAGGGGTGAATATTGTAAAAGTATTCGGGCCCGAACATGGATTCAGGGGGAATGCAAGTAACGGCGCTAAAGTAAACGACGAAAAAGACACGGCAACTGGCGTTAAGATAATTTCGTTATACGGCGCGAAACGAAAACCTACCCCTGAAGACCTTACCGATGTTGACATTATGATATTCGACATCCAGGATGTAGGTTGCAGATTCTATACCTACATTAACGTGCTGAGAGATGTTATGGAAGGATGTGCGGAGAATAATAAAGAGGTGCTGATCCTTGACAGGCCAAACCCGAACGGATATTTGGTAGATGGCCCCGTATTGGACATGAGATTGAAATCAGGTATCGGTATGTTTCCCATACCTGTAGCACACGGGATGACTATCGGTGAATTTGCTCAGATGATCAATGGCGAAGGATGGCTGCCCGGTAAGATGAACTGTAAGCTGAAAATTATCCCGGTGGCGAACTACGATCATGACATGCCTTATACGTTGCCGGTAAAGCCTTCTCCTAACCTCAACACACAGCAGAGCGTAATGCTCTACCCGTCGATATGCTTATTTGAAGGTACCATCATCAGCCAGGGACGTGGCACGTATTTTCCCTTTACCGTTTTGGGCAGTCCCGCTCTGAAAGGCAAATACCAGTTCTCGTTTAAGCCGGTGGGGATACCGGGCATGAGTGAAACACCCCTGCATATGAACGAAGTTTGTTACGGCCTTGATTTGAGGAATTATGATGTCAATGAACTCAGGAAAAGGAAAAGAATTAACGTTCAGTGGATGATAGACATGTATAAAGCATATCCCTACAAAGACAAATTTTTCGACAGAACCCAAAGCAAACAAATGGGTAATATTGATGGGCTTGCCGGAACATACGACTTTAAAAAACAGATCATCGCCGGAAAATCGGTAAAAGACATTCAGGCCTCCTGGGAGCCAGGACTTTCTCAGTATAAGGCTATGCGGAAAAAGTATTTATTATATCCCTGAACAGCAAATTGTACATACTGTTTGCCTGCAGAACGTGGATACTACGCGCACGCTTTTAAATTTTAACCTGTACCTTCAGGCAGGTACGTGGCGGGCAACCGCCCGCTGCAACTTCCGGTTGCTCCTTCCTCGATGTTGAATTGAATTAATTTCCCAACTTTGTACCATCACTCCGGCAAGGCCCGCTTCCTATAGTTTTCACTGCATAAGAAACTTTTGGCGGTGCATCATATAACGCACAGGTTACGCAATCATTCCTGCGGGGCTTATCAATGGTGAGGTATACAATATTGCCTGCTGTTTTATACGCTGATGGTATCTCGCAGGGATTTGATGCCACAAACACATTGTTATAGCGCCTGTTGTCGTTAAAAGTATCCACCCAGCCATCTTCCCCGATAGAATTATCACTTAAAACCTGCATAACGATGCTGGCACAGGTCACCCGGATTACCCTGGCCTGCAGACAACCCGATGCCATCTCTTTTTTGCAGCCTGATAACATCGTGGTCATAACAACGAGCGGTAATAATGCTTTTATCATAGCCTTTTTTCTTTTCTGACATTCCCCCGCTGCAAATCGTTGCACGTTATTAAATTTTAGCAACACTATAGCAGCACTGCTGCGTTAGTGTTGCATAAATCTTCGAAGCGCAGGTAATTGCTGCCTTGCACCAAACTTTTACTTTTCTTTACATCATGAAATATCCACACCCGTTATACCTGTTGCTCATTTATTTTACAGGCTTTACCTCTTCCACAATTGCGCAAAAGAAATCCGTTGACCTGCTGGTACTCAACGCAAGAGTCTACACTGTTGACGCCCAATTTTCAGTGGCTGCTTCTTTAGCAGTATCAAATGGAAAAATTGAAGCAGTAGGCGACACCAGGACACTTGTGTCAAAGTATGCTGCCCGCAACGAAGTAGACGCAGAAGGTAAATTTATTTATCCCGGATTCATTGACGCACACTGCCATTTCTATCGTTATGGCCTTGGCCTTCAAACCGCCGATCTGGTTGGAACAACAGGATGGGAGGACATCTTATCGCGTCTGCTACGCTTTTCACAAACAAATCCAGAGGGCTGGCTGACAGGCAGGGGGTGGGATCAAAACGACTGGCCCGTAAAGGAGTTTCCCTCAAAAGAACGCCTCGATTCCTTGTTTCCTGACAGACCTGTTTTATTGACCAGGATTGACGGCCATGCCGCTATTGCTAATCAGAAAGCCCTCGATATAGCCGGCGTAAAGCCTGGCTTTGAATTAACCGGCGGCCAGGTAGAAACAAAAAAGGGCAACCTTACCGGCATATTGATCGATAATGCAATCAGGCCTGTAAGTTCCCGAATACCTGCCCCCGGTGCAGCGGAGAAAAAGCAGGCGCTTTTAAACGCCCAGAAAAACTGTTTTGCTGTTGGACTTACCACCGTAGATGATTGCGGGCTCGACTACCATGAAGTGCTTTTGATCGATAGCCTGCAGAAGACAGGTCAACTGAAAATGCGGGTCTACGCTATGCTGAGTGATTCAAAGAATAATTACGATTTCATATTTAAAACGGGAAAGATCAAAACAGATTATCTTAATGTCCGTTCCTTTAAAGTATACGCAGACGGAGCGCTTGGCTCAAGAGGGGCTTCACTGCTGGAACCCTATGCTGACAAACCCGGATGGTATGGGTTTTTACTCCGCCCGGTTCCGCATTATGACTCCGTTGCCCGCATGATCGCGCAACACGACTTTCAAATGTGTACTCATGCAATCGGCGACTCCGCGAACAGAGCTGTACTGAAGACCTATAGCAAATACCTGAAGCCACGTAATGACAAACGCTGGCGTATAGAACATGCACAGGTAATTCATCCCAAAGATTTTGACTTCTTCGGCCGTTACCGGATAGTGCCATCCGTGCAGCCAACTCATGCCACTTCCGATATGTACTGGGCGGATGAACGGTTAGGGTCTCAGCGGGTAAAAGGAGCTTATGCCTTTAAACAGCTACTCGATCAGAACGGATGGATTCCCCTGGGTACCGACTTTCCGGTTGAAGATATTTCCCCGTTCAGAACCTTTTATGCAGCCGTATTCCGGGCAGATGACAAGCAATACCCCAAAGGGGGCTATCAGATGGAAAATGCGTTAACCCGGCAGCAGGCATTAAAAGGCATAACCATCTGGGCGGCCAGAGCCAATTTCGAAGAATACGAAAAAGGCTCACTTGAAAAAGGCAAGCTGGCCGACTTCATCATTCTGGAAAAAGACCTGCTATCTGTACCGGCAGGCGAGGTGTTAAATATACCCGTGCTGGCAACTTATGTAGGCGGAGAATTGGTATGGAAAAAACAATAACCGCGCAGGCTCCGCAGGTTTTATGCAGCAGCTCAATCCGCCTGACTCTTTTCAACGATTTATTAAACTTTGCACGTATTGTATTTGCTGTTGCAGCAAAGAAAGAGTTATGCAACCTGAACAATTCATTACCTTCGTTCAGGGTGGAAGTGTTAATTTCCCATTTTCAAAAACATTGCTTAGAATGGGTCGGTTTTCGGTCCTGACAAAAAACCTGTATGAAAACAAGACGTGATTTTTTAAAGACTTCCGGTTTCTTTGCCCTTGGCTCCGTCCTACTTCCTCAGGCGGCTCATGCAGCACGGGTACAAAACGTTGGTTTGCAGCTTTATACCGTACGTAAGGAAATGCTTTCGGATGCAACGGGTACCTTAAAACAGCTGGCAAAGATCGGTTACAAAGAACTTGAATCAGCCAGAAGTGACAAGGGGAATTATTATGGTTTAACAGCGAAGGAAATAAAAAAGATCACTTCCGACCTTGGAATGAATTTACGCAGCGGCCATGTACATATTGACGATTCATGGCAGCGTTCGGTAGATGCTGCTGCCGAGGCAGGACAGCAATACCTGATCTGCTCGTCCATGCCTTCCCAGGGCCAGAATATTGCCAATTACCAGCGTTGCGCAGACACTTTTTCAAAAGCCGCTGAAGATTGTAAAAAAGCGAAGATCATCTTTGGATACCATAACCATGATTACGAATTTGAAAAGGTCAACGGTAAGGTATTGTACGATATACTGCTGGACAAAACTGATCCTGCCCTTGTAAAAATGGAGTTGGATTTAGGCTGGGTGATTGTCTCGGGTTTTGATCCGCTTACCTATTTTGAAAGATATCCCGGTCGTTTTCCTTTATGGCACCTGAAAGACATGAAAAAAACAAAGAAAGAAAGCACCGAGTTTGGAAAAGGGCAGATCGACGTGGCCGCCATGTTCCGCAATGCAAAAGCTTCAGGGATGAAGTATTTTTTTGTTGAGCAGGAAGAGTACACGGGCACTCCTATGGAAAGCTGTATCCATAACTACAGTTATCTGAAAAAGCTGAATTATTGATTTCCGCCTGGCCGCATACGCAGAGACCCCATGCAGGACGCTTCTATCGCGTTTGTAGAAGTATCGCATCGCTAAATAAGAAACATTTAAAATCCGTTACATGAATTCCAGACGTTCCTTTATAAAATCCACTTCCGTTTTTGCCGCAGGTGCAATGATCTCTCCTTCTGTTTTTACGGCAGCCACCCGGAATATCGGGTTGCAATTGTATACGGTGCGTGATGCCATGCAGGCAGACCCGGCGGGCACCCTTGCAAAGATTGCCAGGATCGGGTTTAACACCGTGGAAGGAGCCACCTACACAGGAACACAGCAATTCTATGGTATGAATGCTGCTGCGTTTTCAAAATTATTGAAGCGGAACAATCTTACTATGCCCAGCAGTCATTACCGGCTTGGTGAAGAAAAGGAAAACGGCCAGGCCGTAAAGGGTACAATCCTACATAATTGGGATAAGGCTGTTGATGATGCCGCGGCTGCAAACATCAAATACATGGTTTGTGCATATTTGTCTGCTGATGAACGCGGCGGACTCGACCATTATAAATATATCGCCGAACAGCTAAACAAGGCAGGAGAGCGCTGCAAAAAAGCCGGTATCCAGCTTTGCTACCACAACCACGACTTTGAGTTTGAAGCACAGGATGGCAAGCTCCCTTACGATATACTTCTCACCAATACCGATAAAAAACTTCTCCAGATGGAACTTGATCTGTATTGGGTTGCTAAAGCAGGCGAGGACCCTGTTGCTTTATTTAAACAACACCCTGGAAGGTTTCCTTTGTGGCACCTCAAGGATATGGATAAAACGCCACAGCGTGCATTTACAGAGGTAGGCAATGGCGTGATCAATTTTAAAAAAATATTGGCGCAGGCCCGCCTGGCGGGTATGAAGTACTTTTTTGTAGAACAGGACGTAACCCCCGGATCGCCTTTTGACAGCATTGCAAAAAGTATCAGCTACATTAAGAAAAACCTGCTGTAAGATATTCTTGTGGTGATCAATAAGCCGCATGTATACAAAGATATCTGAGCGGAATGCGCTGAAAAATAACGGTAAACATAATATGCTTACCGCCCGTTAACTTCGATACGTCGCCGCTTTTTTGAAGCCTTTTCTTCATCATTGTTTCAATAATAAATTACCCGATGTTTTATACACCTAATGCTGATCGTTACACTTCAATGGAATACAGGCGATGCGGTAACAGCGGCATCATGCTGCCTGCCGTGTCTGTGGGCTTATGGCACAACTTCGGTGATATTGATCCGTTGCAGAATTGCCGTGCCATACTTCAAAAAGCATTCGATTCCGGGATTACTCATTTTGACCTGGCAAACAATTACGGGCAGCCTTCCGGTTCGGCTGAAGAGAATTTCGGAAGGATACTAAAGAAAGATTTTTCTCATCACAGGGATGAACTCATCATCTCCACGAAAGCAGGGTACAAGATGTGGGAAGGGCCTTATGGCGACTGGGGTTCAAAAAAATACCTCGTGGCAAGCCTTGATCAAAGCCTGAAGAGAATGGGGCTTGATTACGTAGACATCTTTTATCATCACAGACCTGACCCGGACACACCATCAGAGGAGACAATGTCTGCGCTTGATTTAATTGTTAAGCAGGGCAAAGCCTTATATGCCGGAATTTCAAGCTACCAGCCGGAAGAAACCAGAAGAGCTGCTACCATATTAAAAAGGCTGGGTACACCTTGCCTGATCCATCAGCCAAAGTATTCTATGTTTGAGCGGTGGATAGAAAAAGGATTGCTTGACGTAACAGCAGCCGAAGGCATCGGATGCATTCCGTTTTCCCCTTTGGCTCAGGGCCTGCTGACAAATAAATACCTCGAAGGAATACCACCCAACTCAAGGGCTGCACGACATCTTGGAAATGGCGCCATGGAAGAGAACCATATCACCGATGAAAATATTCAAAAGGTAAGGCACTTAAACAAGATCGCTCACGAACGCAGCCAGAGCCTTGCACAGATGGCGCTGGCGTGGGTGTTGAAAGACCCCAGGATCACCTCGGTATTAATAGGGGTCAGCAAACCTGAGCAGATAACAGATTCGATCCAGTGCCTTAAGAATTACAAGTTTTCTGAAGATGAAATCAACCGCATCGACCGCATCTTAACACAGGATCATACTGTTGCTGATGTACAATAAATATTTATAGAAGAAGGCTTATTTGAATGTTCAAAAGAAGGCTTCTTATGGTACAAAGTGTGGCCAGCGGGGCTATTTATTGCCGGTCTTGTCATCTCCTTTCATCAGGGCGTTATAGCCATCTTTTGCTACATCGGCGGGATTCTGCAAAAAAGTTTAGCCAGCTCATAACCAATTCCACTGGTGGCCCCGGTAACAAGAGCATAACGGCCTGTTGTTTGATTCGAAACTTTCAATTCTAAATATTACTAAATTCTTCCCTTATTAAATCGCGTGCTTTAAGGCGGGTATTTTATTATGCAGCACTGTGGAAATACATCCTCCATCCGTTAGGGACTTTCTCATCAGATGTTTATGTTTAGCTACCGCTCTAACCACAATCTTCTAAACAAAGCTGGCTGTTCCTTTGATGGATTCGCCGCAGCATACCGGTTGTTTATGTTTCGCTGGCTTCTCTTATGAGCAGCAGTCTGCCTCAAATTTTCTGGTACTTATATTCCAAATTTTCAAACCGTTCCCGGTGCTATCCCGGTTTTTGAAACGCCGTCCCAAAATGGACTATACCCCCGTGATCCACAAAAAAGTCAATAAAATGATGCCACTGGAAAGCTGCGGAAGCCAATGCAGATGCTCTTAATGCGTACAAAAACCAATACTGCTGGCATAAAAATTTATTTGTTATAGCATGCCCCTATAGTTCTTTCAAATGATCATAAAGTGAGTGTATGCTTGCTTTTAAAATCGACAAATAGTTTATTGGCACCCGGTAATTTTTAACCTTAAATTTTATATATGAAAAACATTCTCAAAATTTTTGTGGTTGGCGCTGTCGCTATAGGGCTAATATATAGCTGTACCAAAGACAGTGACTTTTGGGATTCAATAATCCCTGAAACCGACGAAGAGCCAACTTCAACCCAGATTAAGGGGTACGTCTTCCGGCCCGCACTTGTTTCTGCTACGCCAGAAAATGTACAGCAATTAAAGGTGCCCCAGGGTTTTGCAGTTAAGAAGTTTGCTGAGCAAGTTGGCAAGCCCCGTATTCTGGTCGTAAGCAGCACTGGTAATGTTTATGTCACCGACCGCGACGCTGGTGTCGTGATGATGTTGCGCGATGCAAACGGGGATGGCGTAGCCGAGATGAAGCAGACGGTTGCCAATATCAGGCAGGCACATGGACTGGCTATTTATAACTCAAGAATGTATATCGTCGCCATCAGAGAATTGTATGTCGCCGATATGAAGGCCGACGGAACCCTGGGTATCCCATCAATGATTTTAAACAATCTTCCCGACGCTGGTCAGCACCCCAACCGGACTATCGCGTTCGGGCCAGATGGGAAGATGTATATAACGGTAGGGAGCACATGTAATGCGTGTGATGAGCCAAATAAATTAAACGCAACTATTGTTCGCGCCAATCCCGACGGTTCGGATATGATCGTCTATTCAAAAGGCCTTCGGAACACCATTGGCTTCGGCTGGCATCCGACTACACAAGAGATGTGGGGGATGGATCATGGAATTGACTGGTTAGGTGATGATGACCAGAAAGAAGAGGTTAACCAGATTAAGCAGAACGCGCATTATGGATGGCCCTACATTTACGGGGAAGGTAAATACAATCCTGCCGATCGCCCGCCAGGAGATACAACCTACCGGCAATACCTGCAATTGTCAACTTTGCCTTCTCTTACATACCAGGCACATGCTGCTCCGATGCAAATGGCTTTTTACATGGGTAATAAATTTCCGGCTGAATACCGCAATGATGCTTTTGTGGCCATGCGTGGATCCTGGAACAGGAGTAAGCCGGTGGGATATAAAGTTGTCAGGCTCCATTTTGAAAATGGCAAGCCCGCCCGGTTCGATGACTTTTTAACCGGATTCCTCGTGAATAATAATAAGGCACATTTCGCCCGCCCTGTAGGAGTAGCGGTTCACACTGACGGGTCTTTGCTCGTTTCTGATGACACCAACGGGGTGATTTACCGGATAGCATATCAATGAGCCTTTTAAACACGGGTTGTGAAAGGGTGTCTGAATCACAGATTGAACAGATTAAAAGATAACACGGATTTTAGATAAGAATGGTTGGTTTTATATTCTGTGTAATCCGTTAATCTATAAATCCGTGATTCAGACAAAATAGCAATATGAACGAAGCGGAAACAAGAGTCGAACTCATCGATTCTAACTCAAAGAAAACGGGCTGGGATGGTAAAACCAATTGGACTATATAGCACATAACACCAAGAAGGCAATCTCAAATTATCTCAACATAGCCTCATCTCTTCTTAAAGGCGTCTCGACAATCCGTATTTGTTTTCGGATATCCTTCCTTACTATACATTTCATGCGGGCAAGGTCTGAATTTACCACCGAAATATTGCAGTTCATAACACGGCAGATTGCTTCACGTCCGGATTTACTACACTTTTGCGGTGTCAGAAAATAAACCGGTTTTAAGACATCGATTAAAAAGCTCAAAACAAACCCCTTAATCATGAAAAAGTTGGTATTCTTTATCCTCGGACTGGTCACCATTGCTGCATTTACTTCCTGCAAAAAAGATTCGGTAAAAAAAGAAGACAAACCAGACACTCCCCAGTCGGTTATTCCCGACGTCTTAGTGGGCAAATGGATGGTTGGCGAGTTTAACATGAAAAACTTTTCAAGCTACAACGGAACTCCTGATGCACGGATGAGTGATGTTGCCATAGCGTACAGCTTTACCAAAGACGGCAAAGCTGAACAATTTATCTATTACAAATTCGATGATGGTTCCGGTAGGCAGGTACTTGCATACCGGAAAGGGACAGTTACCTACGATGAGAATAAAAACATCCTGAGGTTTTTTTCAACGCAGGGCAATTACCGGTTATTTGAAAATGGTAAAAAGAAACAGGCTGATTATACAGCGGAATATCTTTATCCCGGGTATGCACCTCAGTATTACAGCATCTACCTTGAACAGGATAGCAACAAAACGATCTATCTGTTTTGCCAGAACGATGATGACGAAGACCTCGCTTTTAAGAAGGTAAACTGGTGATTATATATCAGATGACCAAAAGAGGTGATAAAGGCATTCTTTATCACCTCTTTTTATTTTAGCATATTTTCCCTAATGGAAATTAACGGGACAGAATTTCAATCGTTCTTAAAAATTGAAATATATTCAACCATTGAAATGACTATAATACGATTCGGCGATGCTCTGTTGATGAATAAAGACTTTTTGTTATGGGGATTGAGATTATCATACCGTTTTTATTATTTTTGATTGCATTTTTTTATGCATCTGTGGGTCACGGCGGAGCAAGCGGGTATATTGCTGTGCTAACCTTGTTCAACATTCCCCTCGAAGTGTACAAGCCCGTTGTGCTTCTGTTGAATATAATCATTGCCGGCATTGCATTTATCCAGTTCTACCGGGCTGGCCATTTTAAGTGGGCCCTGCTTTGGCCATTCCTCTTAACGTCAATTCCTTTTGCTTTCTGGGGCTCTCGTTTTGCAAGCGACAATGGATTTTATAAATTGTTGCTTGGCCTCGCCTTGATTTTGCCCGTCATTCGATTAGCAGGATGGGCTCCGAAGGAAAAATTAACCCTTACATCAATACCATTGCCTGCAGCCATTTGCATTGGCGCTGTTATCGGCTTTTTTTCAGGATTTTTGAACATAGGTGGTGGCATTTTTCTGAGCCCGGTTCTGATACTGCTGGCATGGAGTACAACTAAGGAGGCGGCTGCCGTTTCAAGTCTTTTTATTGTTTTTAATTCACTTGCAGGCTTAATCGCTGTGGATCTTTCGCGATTTCAGGCTACATCCGCCGTTTATACCTGGATAATAGCCGCTGGCATAGGAGGGTTGATTGGCTCCTATTTAGGAAGTCAGAAGTTCAGGCACGAAACAATCCGGTATCTTTTAGCGGGTGTGCTTTGTTTTGCAAGCATTAAATTGATATTCTTTTAGCCAGCATGCGCCGGGGGATAGATCAAGCCTTCATTTCTAAAATTAAGATGCGGTTAATGCTGCAAGTCGTAAATTTGTGATCTTAACCAGGTAATATGAAAGTGCAGGTCTATGCAGTGCTGAAAGAATACTTCCACAACGAATTTGAGATTGATCAATCCGTTAATACGATCAGGGAATTAAATGCCGTTTTGTTGGATCAGAATCCCGTTGCGGAAAAGTTACTTCACCTGTGCCGCTTTGCGGTTAATGATGAATTTGTAGACAATAATTTTCAATTAAACCCCGATGACGTCATCTCGATTATACCCCCCAGCAGCGGAGGATAGTTTCCTCCATATCTCAAGTCTTCCGCTGGAAATTGTTTCTATGCTTGCATCTGCACATCATCCTGGCGCCGGCGCAGTTGTTTTGTTTAGCGGTGAAACAAGAAATAACAGTCACGGCCGGGATGTTGATTATCTTGAATACGAAGCAAAAGAATCGATGGCTTCGAAAATGATCGGCGATATATTGGATGAAGCTGTTAAGAAATGGCGCCTCAAGATCGCTATAGCCCGGCACAGAACAGGTAAAGTGGCTGTATGCGAAAGTGCGGTTATTGTGATTACGGCTTCCCCGCACCGGTCTGAAGCTTACGAAGCGAACCGCTACATCATTGACAGGATCAAGCACGAAGTGCCGATATGGAAATGCGAGTATTTTACCGATGGGACAAAGGAATGGGGCGGCAATTGCAATTGCCAAAAAGTTACGGGTGATGCAAACAAACATGTTTATGAATGGGAGACCTAAAGCAGATCAAGGGCAACAACTGCTATCAACTCCTCCGTGACGCGGTAGCACCCGGTAAACATCTTGGTCACTCAGATACAAATTAATTATCTTTCCTGTTTCTTATTCAGATACATTCTGTGTGTTTAGGCGCTTAGGCGCAAACATCTAAACTTTTTTTTAGATAATTTTTTAGCCCTTAGAAAAGAAGGATCACTAAGAAACACGAAGAACCACGAAGGACACTGCGTCACGCTTTGTGTTCTCCTCGTGCCTCCTTTGTG
>JBGSYC010000228.1:0-76167 GCA_041751095.1 Flavihumibacter sp. | reverse complement strand
AGAAACATTAGATATAATTGTTGAAGATATTGACGCGAGCATCACCAGGCTTATCAATTCCGATAAGTTGAAGGGAATACTTGAATTAATATCTCCCGGACACAAAGTAATTTTAACCTAAATTAACTGCGAAACTTGAGTACTTTAACGTCATGCGCAAGGCTATTCGCCCTCCGAATATGTCAAACCCTGGCGATATTGCGTATCTTAGCGTTGTGAGACAAAGAATTTATATTGACACATCCGTGTTTGGTGGATATTACGACGAAGAATTCGAAGAGTTCACTAAACCGCTTTTTGACCGGATGGTAAAAAAGGAGTTCATACTTTTATTTTCAACCGTTACTCAGGATGAACTAGAAAATGCACCAACACAGGTCCAAGGACTGGTCAGGCGAATAAATGTGGAAGTTGCAGAGTTCATTGACCTTACTGCAGACGTAATTGATTTAGCAAATCAATACATTGCTGAAAAGGTTGCAGGACAGACAAATTATGCAGACTGCTTGCATATTGCTTTAGCAACTATTTATAGAGCTGATTTTCTAATCAGTTGGAACTTCAAACATATCGTGAATATTAAGAGGATAACCGGCTACAATTCTATCAATATAAAGAACGGTTATAAACAACTAGAGATTCGTTCACCAAGAGATTTTATGAAATATGAAGACGACAACTGATAAGACGTTCGACGCAGTGAAATATATGAGGCAGGAAAGAGAAAGAATCAGTGAAAAACTTTCTAAGATGACAAAGGAAGAAATTCTTGATTATTTTCGACGGATTAAAAATCAAAACACTATCAAGCCTAGCGCATAACGGTGCATTTAAAAAATTGTGGATGACGGTAGCCGTGCATTGAGCTGTTGATCATCATTTAAGCTTTTGCTCCGGCGGAAGAAACTATGTTGATGATTTGGAAATATATTTGATCGACAAATCGATGATGAGCATTTGTTAGCCGGGCAGAGGTAATGCCACGTGCTCTTGGTAAAATACGTTAAGTTTGAATAGCGGCACAGAACAGTATATTTTTTAAATTTTGGCTGGACATTAAACATTCAACTACAAATTGCTATTTTGCTATTTCGGTATCAATTGCCACAACTTCATACACACTTTAACGTTAGTCGCAATTTTCCATGGGCTCAGCTCAAAACTAAATTCGTAGGGTACTGGTACACAGCGACGCAGGCTAATAATTGGGTACAAATGTCGCTGACCAATTCTGGAATCACAAAATATGAAAGTTCTGACATCATTAGCCTTATTTTGGATACTGATAGTAGCCTTTTGGTTCCTTCACATATCTCACCAACCTGTTGAGACAGTTCAAAAGTTATGGGGACGCAGCATGAAATTTGCTTTAAAACAGCATTTCAAGAAAGCTCCCGACGAGACTACATCATTTCGCATAGATAGTAATCTAAATGAACTCCAAGGGGGCATTTTAGTCTTTAAAAACAAAATAAAGGACTCAACTATTAAACAGTATACTTGGACATATTGGAATTATAAAGTGACAATATGGACGGCGCGAACAGCGAACCAGGACGAAGAAATCATTGATGCTATTAGATATAATAATTCCGTTCAATTCTAACCGCGTACCAACTGCAACTAACAGCTGTGATTGCGATATAGGAGCGGACGGAACGCATTTTAAAAGTATTTTTCAACTAAGCTTTATATCTTTAACTGGGGTGTGAAGGTAATTCTATTGCCGTCCCATCTCAAACACCTTAACGTTGGCTGCAATTAGATTTAATCATCAGCATAATAAGTGGTTAAAACATGACAAACGACTATTTGGAAAGTGTTACAAAACAACTTGAGTACTATAAAATGCTTGGAGACAAGACGTTCGCCCAACTTCCAGACGACAAACTGTTTTGGCAATACAATCAGGACAGTAATAGTATTGCGACTATTGTTAAACATCTTTGGGGTAATATGCTTTCACGTTGGACAGACTTTCTCACCACTGATGGCGAAAAAGAATGGCGGGACCGGGATGCGGAATTTGAAAATGATATAAAAACAAGACAAGAACTTACAGACAAGTGGAATGAAGGATGGATGTATCTGTTAAATGCAATAAAATCCCTGAATCCAGAAGACCTTGAAAAAATAATTTACATAAGAAATCAGGGGCATACAGTAACCGAAGCAATTAACCGGCAACTTGCACATTATCCGTATCATGTTGGACAAATTGTTTTCTTAGGAAAAATGCTTGCAGAAGAGGGATGGACTTCATTGTCTATACCGAAAGGCAACTCTCAAACATACAACTCGGATAAGTTTTCTAAAATTAAAGAAAGAACACATTTTACAGACGAATATCTGAATAGTAAGAAGGAATAAGCACCGCCGGCGGTTTGGCAATAGTAGAGCTGACAGGAGTAAATTCAGCTTTGCAATTCTATTGAGCATTTGTACTTTTACCAAGCTGAGGTATTCCAAATGTCCAATTTATACTACCAGCTAAAACCTCTGGAACAAATATGGAAAAAACAAACCAGGAGCGATCGGCCATGCATGGGTTAATTGAACAGTAGCAGTGACTGGGGAGGCTCAACGGTGGTAAATTTGCAACTCGTAAGGGAAAGATCAAATGATCTGTTACTTGGTTTCGAGTTATTTATACTAACTACAAAAGAAGGCTGTCATTGCCTCCTTTTGTAAATTGCTAAATAAAAAGTTTATTCTACAGGCTTTTAATTATGTTTAATCCCTATTATCAGGGTAATACCCGATCAAAGAATCACCAATTGATGCACCAAACGTTAAAGTGTTCGGCTTTTTTAGGAAGATCAGTTCCTCGCAAACGAAGGACGAAATTTAAATTTATAAAAAGTTCAAAAATCAATAGCTAAATCTTACGTTCGTCATAATTTTAAAGACCCAACTATGCGAAAAGTAATATTGGGAGTTGCAGTTAGCTTAGACGGCTTTATCGAAGGCCCAAATGGAGAATATGACTGGTGCCTGACTGACCAGGATTATGGATTGTCTGATTTCCTTAAACGGGTTGATACAATTTTTGTTGGCCGGAAATCATATGAAATGTCATTAGGAATGGAAGGTGCTGATGCCGGATTTCCAAAATGTAAAGAGTATATCTTTTCAACCACGCTGAAAAAAGTAAAAGAAGGAGCAACTTTAATTAAAGAAGACATAAAAAATGAAGTACAAAAAATTAAAAACGAAAAGGGAAAAGATATCTGGCTTTTCGGCGGTGCAAGTTTGACAACTTCACTAATGAATCTGGGATTAGTTGACGAGCTATCTTTAGCAGTTCATCCTATTGTACTTGGTGCCGGCAAACCTTTATTCAATAACATTCAAGGCAGAACTAACCTTATTCTTGTCGAAACAAAAACATATTCGACAGGTTTGGTTTCTTTAATTTACAACATTGTACAGAATAGTGGCTTGCAGGTGTGAGAAAATTTCAACCGCCTCATTTACGGAGAGAAAAACGAATGCACAAACAAGGGGTTTGTGCCATGGCGGCTGACGAATATACTATCAGCATTTGAAATTTGTATTATCTTTAGTGCAGAGGCTAAATCGACCCTATGCTACTACCGCCAATCCATAAAGCCTTTGAAAGTTAGCGGAAATTAGAAGATATGACTAAGAAGATGCTTTTTCTTCCACTAACTTGAAAAACATTTGAAGCACGTTCATTTTTAAACATTGCAACGTATATTTTCCAAGAAATTGGGCGGACATCTTGAAATATCAATAAACTCCAACTGCCGAAAGGGGAGCACTACAGACGGCATTACACAATGGACAAGTTACCGACGTACATTAGTTTAATTTTTGGACTAACAACCATCCTGACAGTTTATATTTTTTACAAGGCAACAAAAGACTCTATATCAACTTTAATCATTTTATTGCTTTGGCTTGTTGTGCAGACTCTGATTGCACTTTCGGGTTTTTACACTGTAACAGACACCTTTCCACCGAGATTTTTACTCTTAGTTTTGCCGCCACTACTTTTTATCATCTGGCTTTTTGCAACCCCAAAAGGCAGACAATACATTGACAACTTAGACATAAAGCTCCTGACTGTTTTACACATCATCCGAATTCCTGTTGAACTTGTTTTATTCTGGTTATTCATCCATAAGACCGTTCCACAACTCATGACTTTTGAAGGTCGAAACTTCGATATTTTTTCGGGACTGACAGCTATTGCAATTTTTTATTTCGGGTTTATCACAAAGCAATTACACAGAAAAATTATTCTGCTCTGGAACTTCATCTGTTTAGGACTTCTAATAAATATTGTTGCTAATGCTGTTCTATCAGCACCATTTCCATTCCAAAAATTTGCTTTTGACCAACCGAATATTGCTGTTTTATACTTTCCATTTGTTTGGTTACCTTGCTGTATAGTGCCTTTGGTCTTACTATCACATCTGGCGTCAATTAGGCAGTTATTTTATGGACGACACAAAAACACCCGCTAAACAAATGTGTTGCAATACGGCGGACGGAACGAAGCTAAAGTGTAAGCTTTCATTAAGCTTTATATCTTCAACCAGGGTGACGGTAATTCTGTTAAGTTGAACGTCAACAATTAAATCTTACGTTAGCCAGAATCTTAAAAAGACCCTGCTATGCGAAAAGTAATCGTAAGAGTTGCAGTTTGTTGAGACGGCTCTTTAGAAACTAACTTCGATTTACAGCCTGACAATTTCCAAATACCGGTTCGCCGCCAATCCGTAATCGTGGTCAAGGCTTAGCAGACGCTATCTCATGGCTGTCCAACGACATATTTTCGGACATCCCGTAACCAAATTTTCAGAAATTTTTAGAAAAATTTGCGTAGCCGGATAACTACAATTATATTTGTAGTCAAATAACTTCATAATGAACTTGAGACGAGACGTATTCCAGGCCATAGCCGACCCAACAAGAAGGACTATACTTCTGTTGCTTGCTTCTCAACCAATGACAGCAGGCGCGATAGCTTCAAACTTTGAGACCGCAAGACCCACAGTTTCAAAACACCTTCAAATACTAACCAAGTGCGAATTGCTTGAACAAGAGCAAAACGGCAGAGAAATTTACTATCACATCAATGCAAAAAAAATGAAAGAAGTAGCAGCCTTTATTGAGCCTTTCCGCGCAATGTGGGACGACAGGTTTAATAAACTGGAAAACGTAATGAAGGCTTGCAAATCAAAAAAATAGCATATCATGGAGCATAAAACAAGAATCAATGCCGAAGACGGTAAACAGGAAATAGTAATCACACGAGAATTTGAGTTACCCTTAGAATTGCTTTTTAAGGCCTATGTCGAACCACAAATCGTTGAGCAATGGATGGGAACAAAAGTGTTGAAACTTGACAGCAAAAAACACGGTAGCTACCAATTTGTCACAACCGACCCTAAAGGCAACCAACACGGTTTTAATGGAACAATCCATGAGTTTGTTCCTCATGAAAAAATCACCCGAACATTTGAAATGGAGAATACGCCTTTTCCAGTCCAACTTGAGTTTTTAGCGTTCGAAAAAATAACTGACGACACAAGCAAACTCATTATGCACATCGTCTATAAAACAGTTGAAGACAGAGACAATATGTTGAAGCTGCCATTTGCCTATGGCATCAACATGGCACACGACCGATTACAACACGTTGTAAACAAATTAAATATTACAATATGATCATTTCAGTTAAACAAATGAACCGTATGAACCCTAAAGTTGATTGGTTTTTTACGAAAGCCACAAAGTGGCAGGAGGAATATGCCGAATTAAGAACGATCATCCTTGATTGTGGGCTCACCGAAGAATTGAAATGGGGAGTTCCCTGTTACACATTTCAGAAAACTAACATCGTTTTAATACATGGATTTAAAGAATACTGTGCACTTCTATTTCACAAGGGCGCTTTACTGAAAGATGAAAATGGCATTTTAATTCAACAGACGGAAAATGTTCAGGCTGCCCGACAAATCCGGTTCACCACTGCTAAAGAAATTAAAAAGATGGCCAAAATGGTGAAAGCTTATATCAAAGAAGCAATTGAAGTGGAAAAAGCAGGTTTGAAAGTAGAAATGAAAAAAGCAACAGCATTCAAAATACCTGAAGAGTTCCAGAATGTTTTAGAGGATATGCCTGAATTAAAAAAAGCTTTTTACGCACTGACACCAGGACGGCAAAGAGGTTACCTGCTTTATTTCTCCCAACCTAAACAATCCAAGACCCGCGAGGCAAGAATTGAAAAATATTTGGAAAAAATGCTAAACGGAAAGGGTTTAGACGATTAGCAAACCTGATGAAACAGATAAACGAATGACAAAGAAGCCCGGTCTATGACAGCGGTTTTGCTACATCGGGAGGCG
This sequence comes from Flavihumibacter sp., assembly GCA_041751095.1. Classification (GTDB taxonomy): domain Bacteria; phylum Bacteroidota; class Bacteroidia; order Chitinophagales; family Chitinophagaceae; genus JADCRZ01. Next base: position 69,787 of record JBGSYC010000228.1, on the reverse strand, counting down.
ACGGATAAGCAGATGAACAGTAGCATATATTCTCTACATTCGTTTTTCAAAACGACTTCGGTTTCGGACTACACGTTTTCCACTCTACATGTGGAATTTGGACAACTGTTTCTGAAACAGCCCTTTTGCTTAAGGTCCTTTTTCCGTCAGCCGTAATTGAGTATGACCAAAATTACAGATAGCAGACAATGACAAATGAAAGTAAGCAACCCTGGATTTTAACGGGTTACGACTTATTCTCGAAAGAAGGACCTAAAGGACTCAAGGTTGAGGTTATCGCACGTACTGTAGGGAAAAGCAAGTCGTCATTTTATCACCATTTGCTGACCTTGAAGTTTTCACCGGAGTCTTACTTCATCATCATCTTGAAAGAGCAGTTATCATAGGCGACAGAGAAAGACTTTGCAAAAATGTAATTCCCGATTTGTTATTCAAGACCGGTAAGCAGTTGTTTTTGGCTCTGTAGCTGCTTTTTGAGCTTCTCATAGTTTACCTGCTGCACATCTACCCCGTCATCAATTGCCATGGATGCGGCGGTAGCAGCAGACTCGCCAAGGATCATAAAGACCGGTTCCATTCTGATAGACCCAAAGGCAATGTGTGAGCTCGATACACATACCGGTACAAAGAGATTTTTGCATTGAGACGCTTTAGGAACGATAGCACCATAAGAGATGCTATAAGGTTTAGGAGCATGCACCCCAATGTCTCCTTCGTTTTGTACATACCCGTCTTCCTTTACGTATCTCTGGGCGTTGTGAGAATCTAACGTATACGAACCCATGCCGATGGGCTGAGGCACGGCCTTCCTCGAAAGAATCTCATTCTCGGTCATCACATAATCACTTATCATCCTCCTGGCCTCACGAACGTATATCTGGTGTGGCCAGTTTCCGTTGTCAATAAATTCATCCTTTGCCAGTCCCCAGGTATTCAGTTCTTTTTGCAGGCCGGCTGGTATCCTTGAATCCGTGGCCATAAAGTACATTAATCCTTTCTGGTAATTTTCATGTTCTTTAATGATCTCCCGGCGTCTTGCGTACGTAGCTTCGGGGTAGTCGTAATTCATTCCAATATTATCCGTGCTGAAAGGGCCATGATTATTGGTATCCGTTTTCCAGTTTGGAATCCAGTCAAATTTATTGAACAATTCCGTCCAGCCGGAATTGAACACCCTTACAAGCAGCTCGTATTGGAAAGGATCGTAACCCTCGGGCTCTGGAAAAGGCACTCTGTTCTGCGGGCTGTTTGTCAGGCACATGCGGAAGCAATACGCCTGGATCTTTGTATCTCCTTCTCCTTTTATGCCGGGCTTTTCAGGTGAGATACGGGGAAGCAGGCCACTGGAAGAATCACCCGGAACCCTGTAAGGATCCACATTATTTTTAAAATAATGCCCATGCTGGAATACATCTGTTTGAACGCCATTCCACTGCTCCTGGTACACACGATTGGCTTCCCTGCCCACATGATAGCTGACCTTTGCTGATGCCATCAGGTCGCCTTCATAAGTGGCATCAATAAATATTTTACCGGTAAAGGTCTTCCCGCTGAGGGTACGCATGGAAACGATTTTACCATCTTTCAATTCCACACCCTTTTCACGATCCAGCCATTCGTCGCGCATCACGGTGAGATTATTTTCCTTCACAAAATCTTCAAAGACCTTTTCTGCCGCGTGCGGTTCAAATATCCACATGGTTCTCTCGTTGCCATCCATTGCCGGAGTACCCTGTCCCTTATTGCCATATTCTTCCTTTTTCTGCCAGGCCCAGGATGAGTCTTTCTGATAGTGCAGAAATATCCGGTGGTAAAACTCCCTTGCCAGGCCACCGATAACTGATTTATTGCCGGTATCCGTAAATCCCAAACCTCCCGAAGACAAGCCACCCAAATGTTTATCCGGAGAAACCACCAGGACGCTTTTTCCTAATTTATGAGCCTGCAGCGCCGCAATTACAGCGGCAGGGGTACCTCCATAAATGATGATATCTGCTTCAAACTCATTTTTGTTACGATCAGACTTGCACGAGACAAGGCATAACAGGAAACACAGCATCTGTACAACAGACGGAACTTTTATCATATCACCAGAATTTTTTTGTTGCGATCTTGGCGTTGGCGTGGCTGAAGAGTGCCGGTAAAAATCCGAAATCATTTTAAAAGGCACAACTTCAACCTCTTTCCGGATCAAAGTAAAAAAAATAATTGAAACCCATTTTAAAACCTTCCAAAGATCAGGAAATTGTCTACGGAATCTCAGAAACATCATGAGCGGCAGACACTTAAACAATTTTGGTCACCGCATTACAGGCACTGTTGATCACTTCCGTCATTTTTTTGAAGTCGAGCGTTTCAATGGAATCAGACGCAAGATGATAGTGTGGATTACGAACAAAAGAAGTATCGTTTATCATTAGAGCCTTGTATCCGAATTTCCAGTAATTGCGCTGATCGGACAATCCGGCTAATCCATCCCCGGCCGGAAAATTGATTACCTGAACATCTATTGCAGAACCGGCCGACATCAGTTGGTGAACTCTCCTGTTGAATGCTGCATATTTATCAATGCCAACCACAATGATGAAATTGGCGGTATGTGGATATAATGCCGCTAATTCAGGGGACGGGAAAGGTTGTGAATCCGGTTCATCGGAAAAATAGCCAATCATCTCCAGGCAGATCATGCCGATCACATCGACGTTATTGTCGTATAAAGATTTTGCATGTATATAGCTTCCCATGGAATCTGTACCGAAAAATGGCGGTTCCTCCAGGCAGTATCCTACAAAGTCGATCCGGTAATTCAATTCAGGCTGATCTTCAAAGATCAATCGTGCAATCTCCAATAAACCGGCGACAGCGCTCGCATTGTCATCTGCGCCCGGTTGCTCACCACAAACATCGTAATGCGCTCCCAGCACTAACCGCTGTGTTTTTGCAGCGTTATAAGATATGAGAACATTTCTATATTCCTTTCCTCCAGCAAGCCATGTTTGTGTTTCCGGTGTTGCGCCGGTTTTCTCAAATTCATCCTTAATATATACAAATGCTTTTTCTAAAGAAGCCAGGTTCCGGTAATTCCTTGAAGGAGTTATCGAGGTCAGGAATTCCACATCTCTGTAAATTCGTTCCGTTTTCGCTTTCATTTTTTTCTGCTTAAGCGTACCTGAATTGCCGGCAGCCGGGCTACCTGAAGGAGTTTCACCGTTATGTTCGCACAGCCTTCTTAACGGTCTTACCCTGCAAGGCGCTGCCTGTTGAAAACACAAATGTATCGTTACGTTATGGATGTGCCAATTAGCGGAGAGAAAATCAGCATCAGCCAGCGGCAGCTTACATGATGAACTGCCCCTGAGTTTACGCGGCTCCTATGGAGCCGAATAAACTTTTATAAAAGTTGCTATAAACACGGGGCTCCTCCGGAGCCAACCCTCCGTGCCTTTGACGCCCCACGAGCAACTGCGTCTGTCATATCCCGTCTATGGTAAAAAGAAATTCCTGCGTACGCTGCAACATCTATTCGCGAAGTGATATTCTTGGCCTGATGACATTGCCCCATCGGGCATTGTGTTTATCGAAAAACATTCCTGATTAATTCGCCTCCACAGGAGCAGCATGAAAATTAGGTGGCGCTGAAATTGACTTTAAAACAACAAAAACGTTATACTTCCGTGACATCTTCGAAGGTGATAATCGCTATTTTAGAGCCATAAAATCTTTCCACTCACGTACACGTATTTGCCGGAGTAAGGACAAAATTCCTTACCGGGAAACAACTCTCAGCCAGGCCCCCTGATGCCGATCTTTAGTAATCTGTATCAGTCTCATTTCTAATTGAATTCCATTTCCAAATCTACAATCATGAAGCTTACCGTCACCATTAAACGCTTTCTAAGATCCCCTCTTTCCGTAACGATGTCTTTTCTGGTGTTATGTTGTGTACTGGTTCTGTATAACTCGTGCAATGAACGAAATCCTAAAAATATACAAGAGACCAAACCGGGTTCCACAAGTGAAGGCCCGGCTGATACAACAAAACCTAAAGCCCACATGTTGGGAGATGCGGGGAGAGGGAAGGAAGTGTTCAGGTTTGAGACATTTGGGAACGAAGGCTTCTGGTTCAATGCGATGCGGTGGCAGCAAGGCGTAATAGACGCTAAGTTCACCCCCAAACAAATGCTTGGCATTGGACTGCATATCGATATAGAATCGGAACAACTTGATGAAGGCTTAAGACAAAAGTTAGCAGATGAATTCAAAACTGATCTTTCGCCGGAACGGGCCCCGCTTTTAAACGATCCAAAAACTACAATAGCCTTACTTAATGCGAATGCATTTATAGGAGTGGTTGCAAAAGACAGCAACAAAGATAAAAGGCTCAGTATTCTTGAAGGTGATCAGGTGGGCGTAAGCTGCGCGATCTGCCATACAATAACGGACAAATCGATTTTTAATATGGCTGACGCCGGGTCTGCCGGTAAGCGCATCGATGGTCCTGCACCGCTTACTTTCAATATGGGAAGGTTCCTTGCACTTGCCAATAACTCACGTGCCTATTACCCGAACATGCAGCAAATTTTTTTAGGCGTTTCCATTGGCCGGGCGGCCAGAGGCATGCGGCCCACCTCAACGGAGAAAGAGGTTGACGAATACTTAAGCAATGCTAAGTTCTATCCGGTAGGCACATTCGACGAAACATCGGACGGCAATGGCAACTCTGTTAAAAACGTGCCCCTGTTTCGCCAGGACCTTGCTGCGCCTTACGGCACCTCAGGCGAATTTGACCTTTTTACCAATATCAGCAATTCTTCCTATACGACCAATCTGGATCTTACGACGCTTGCCACCACTGAAGGACTTGAATTCCTTAAAGGCTTGGGAGGCCCCGCCGGAGAACAGATTCATAAGGAGTATAAGCAAATACTGGAAGAAACGGGCGTAACCGGATACCCCTTTGTACAGGCAAAGATGACGGGCAAGCCGGGCGAGCTAAATACCATCGTCGGGCGGCGGGTAGACGACCAGAAGTTAGAGGATATGACTGCCTACGTATTCGCACTGAAGGCCCCGCCTGCGCCAAAAGTTAATGAAGAAATGGCCATGCGCGGAAAGAAAATGTTTCTTGATAACTGTACAAGCTGCCATAACGCAGACCAGAGTAAACCGGTACCAACCACATTGGTTGATCTTAAAACACTTTGGCCCGGATATACACCCCTGGTTGTTGGCCTGCGGGGAAACAAAAAGCTTACAAAAATTCTAAATTCCCCGGGCGACTTTGATGATAAAATGGTTATTGTAGATGCCAGCGCACACGGCGGGCCAAGAGGCAATGCGCTGCCGTTGCTTCTTGACCTTGCACGGACAACACTTTTTCTGCACGATGCTTCTGTAAGAAGTCTGGATGAACTGTTAGACCCTAAACGTGGCAAAAATTCACCCCACCCCTTCTATATAAATGATAAGGCACAACGAGCAGACATGATAGAGTTTTTGCGCGGGCTCGAAGCTGATTCCGGCAAACAAACCGGCATGGCTAAAAACTTGTCCGAACACAGCAGGCAGGATAGAACAAGCTCATTGCATCTGGCCCATACGCGCCGAAAGTAACCCTCTCTGAACCTCATTATTTTAGAACGGATTTGTTATACTTCCGTGATATCCGGGCGGATTCATAGAGGTATTTTTGAGAGCAAAAAAATAAATCCAATCCCATGGAATTACATTTCAGCATTATAACTGAAACGTTATACACCTCCGGATGAAAATATTTTTTTATTTTAAAAACTTCTTTATGTCACAGCTCAGCACTTCCCTTAAAACGCTGCAACCACTGATCCTGTTTGTAGCCTTCGCCTTTACGGCCTGTAAAAAAGATCCTGATCCAAAGCATTTCTACCGGCCTGAACCACACCCGACAGGAGTTCCGGCATTATCGGGCCAGCTTGATCGCAGCAAGCTTACCATGACCAGCGTGATCAGTGTAGATCTCGACCGCAACATTGCAAGGGTACCACTGTTCAAAGGCTCATATAAGGGAAGCACGGTTTGGTATGTTCGTATGGACGTGTCCGATGCTCAACTGGCCAAACAGCTTGGGCTTAATTTTGCTCCCCGGCTGATAAATGCCGACAACGGCTGCCCGGCCTGCATACAAACGGTTACTTCCAGTGACCCGGTTTTAGGTAAAGCGCCTGTTGCCTTTGCGGGTACAGTGGATTTCAGCCCCATGCGTCAGCTTGTTCCCGGCCCTACCGGTTTTCCTCCGCTTACGGCGTTACCAGGTTCAGTAGCGGGACCCGGCTATAGCGATCTTATTCGTGTGCAAGGCAGCAACGTCGTATTTAATGCTCCCATTATTGCTACGGGTGGTGGCCCCTTCGATGTAAGCGAAAGGCATACCAATACATTAGACAGGGTTATGGCAATGGACATAGAAAATATGACCGTTGACCTTCAATTTATCCGCGCCTTTTCACACGGCAAGGATATCTTTTACTTTACTTTTGGATCAACCGGCGCTCTTTCTGCCACACTTGAGAGAGGCACTTTCGTACCTGCGATGGCTTCGCTGCCATTTCCCAATGACGACGAGAATCCAATGGGTGCCCGGAGTGCTATTTTCACTTTTACCAATGGAAAGCGTGGCATGAATGATCCTGACGCTCAGGGGCTCATGCACGTAATTCTCGATAATCCGCCCGGAAATTTAAGCCTTGAAAACCCAGCCCTCCTCGAGTCGCTGCGGATGCTTGGAGACGCTCACAATGTTCTCGGCAGCTTTCCAACGTTAAGGGACAAACGCAAGAGGGAATTGTATACGCCTCTGTGGGATCTGCACATAGCCGTATGGAACGATGAAGTTGTTGCGCGTGATGAGAATTTCGCACAGACGGACGCTAACACGATCAGGCAACTCGCGGTGCGGAATTTTGTTACCAATCCAGGAGGCGCGATGCTTAGCTCAGCAAACTTTGTGGTTAATTGCCCGGTTATGGGCTTTGCTACCACTCCTCCCACTGAAGACCAGGCTCCCCGCCCCCCAATGAAGCATAATACCAAGGGGAATAAATAAATTCACAGCAGCATCAAAATAAACGGGATAAACTTTACCAACAGTTGCCTAACGGCGGCTGTTGGTAAAATTATAATAGCAATCGTCGCCATGTGTATCCGGTTACTTTTTCTCCTTAACCACAGGCAGGTTAAAATAAAAGATGCTGCCTTCTGCTACATTGCTTTTCACATGAACTACAGTGTTGTGCAGTTCTAATATTTTTTTAATTATTGCAAGGCCAAGACCTATGCCCGCATTTCCCGCACCTTTGTATTCAGCATGGGTATACCGTTCAAAAATATGCGGAAGCTTTTCTGGCGGAATGCCTACACCATTATCAGCAATGCTTACTTCAATATCGCCATTCATTGGCTTAAGACCCGCAATGACGGTGCCCTTCGGGGGAGTAAAATTCAGTGCGTTATCAATCAGGTTCTGCAGCACCCGGTCTATCAGGCCAACGTCAGCATACACCAGGCGGGTATCTTTAGGAATATCTGTATGAATGGTTATTCCTTTTTCATCAGCAAGTATCCGGTACCTCATTACATTGTCGAGCAAAAGCTCCGCTATTGAGAATTGTTCAAAATTCGGCACGATTGCTCTGGCCTCAAGCTTCGACAGCTCAAAAAGTTCATCTACGAGTTTCTTTAACTTAGAAGCATTTTTTACTACAATCCCGGTGAAATGCTCCTTTTCATTTTCGGATAGGGAGGATTTCTTCAAAAGCAGTGTTTCAGCATACCCCTGTATCACCGCTAAAGGCGTTCTCAGATCATGGGATACGTTGGCAATAAGTTCAAGGCGCGATTGCTCCATCGCCTTTACGTTCTCAATGTTAGCAGCAATGGTATCGGCCATATTATTAAATGTTCTTGCCAGCAGCCCCAGGTCTCCTCCGGAATTTAAATGTATTCTTTCCCCCCAGTTTCCTTTCTGAAACTCTTTCACATGCCCGATGATCTTGTTCAGGTCGCGTGTGATAAAAACAAAAGCTGCAAGGCCTACCAGCAATGCAGCCAAAACGGTAAATATAATACTTGCCACTGCAATCTTGAGTTTGTAGCTATTCATTAAAACCGATGTTACAGACTCATACTTATCCCCTCCAAGAATCACATAGATATACCCTTTGTGTATACCCCTTGTTTCGATGCGTGCAGCCGAAAAAACCTTTTTAGCGCCTTTATGCCGGGGGTTGTCACCTTCAATAAATATCGACCCGTTTGAAGCGAGAAACTTTTCAATCGGAGCTAATGAAACTGCGCTTTGAGTTACTACCGAGTCGGGGGCAGAATACGTTAGTATGTGCCCTTCTTTATTGAGCAGATAAATTTCTGCTCCCGGGTTAAGTATCATCACATCATGAAAAAGGTCTTCGACAGCAGGCTTGTTGATGGCGCCATTTATAAAGGGTTGGGTGTCTTCAGCTATTTTTCTTGCTACATCTGCATGCAGGCGTTGACTTGTTTCCTGGAAATAGGAAATAACAGTTTTGGCAGTTATGAAAATATAGATACCGCCCAGGGAAATAATGATTACAAGAAAGATGGCGAATATTTTCCAGTATAGTTTACTTAAAAATCTGCTCATATTTTATCAGCAAACCGGTAGCCCGCGCCCCAGCTGGTTAAGATATATTTTGGATTGGTAATATCAGGTTCTATTTTAGCCCGTAACCTGTTGATATGGCTGTTCACCGTATGTTCATACGCATGATATTCATACCCCCATATCAGGCTCAGCAACTGCTCCCTGGAGTAAATATGCCCTGGATGCGCAGCTAACAACGCAAGCAGCTCAAACTCTTTTGGAGTAAGATCTATACGCTGATCATTGATATGCACACATCTTTTGGTGATGTTTATCGTCATGCTATCCACGCTTATCATTTCGCACTTCTCGGCACTCGTTTCACTTCGTGAGATATCAATCCTTCTGAACAAAGCTTTCAGCATCGCTTTAAAACCCACAATGTTAAAGGGTTTTGTCGCATACATATCAGCTCCATATTCAAGACCTAATATCTTATCCATCTCTTCTGCCTTGGAAGTAAGCATGACGATAGGAGCTGTGTTCTTTTCTTTCCTCAGCCTGCTGCAGATTTCAAGTCCGTCCATTTCCGGAAGCATGATATCCAGCACAATCATGTCGTAGGTTTTATCCCGGGCTTTTTCGTATCCCTCACGACCATTAGCTGATTTGCTGACATTGCAATCCATATCACGAAGGTGAATGGCAAGTAGGTCGGCAATATCCCCGTCATCCTCTATTATTAATACTTCTTTCACATTAACATAATTTTCATGAGATAACTTGCACTGCCTTTTGCCATGCCCCCACTAACGCGGGCGGAACCCCCTTATGTTTTCACTTGTCGCCTGTTATTTATGATCGAACAAAGCCTGCATGGCAAGAGGCAACAGCATTGTTGCTTAATATTTCTGCTCTGCTTAGTGTATCTAAGTAAAACAATTATAAAATTACCTATAAGTTATCACAGCAATATCACAAATGAGTTCTATATAATATTTAGTTCTAATTAATTGCCAATTCCCTCTAATAAACTTGCAAAACACTTAAGACCAGCTTGATTCACTTTAGAATTATTCGTTATAGTGCTTCTCCAGCCTCATTTCGTTCATGCAGATCTTTACTATTCCGATCAGATTAATTCACACTAATGTAATGTTTCCGTGATGACTTCTTTAATCTTTTTGGCCTTGCTTTGCTATTGATAAAAAGCAACTACTTCTGCACTGCACCCGGGAAGACAATGTAGTCTGGTTGCCGATAGCTAATTGGACAATTAATTTCTTAAATTCAAATTATTAACATGAAATCATCAATCCGGTTTTTTACGTGGTTTGCTCTCACAATCCTGATCTTTTCAGCGTGCAAAAAAAATCCAGACGCCACGATGCCTGACAGTCTGAAAGAAGCCGATGAACTTTTATCGGGCGCGGCCAGGCAAAGAAATATCAGCAAGGAAGACTTTATGAAAATGCTCGTTGATAGTAAAAGGTTCACCCGTGAACAGAACGTGTTTTTGCCCAGTTCGTTAGCAATCGACTATAAGAAGAAATGGGTAACGCTGCCGGTTTATAAAGGAATTGGGCCCAGTGGCAATCCTACCTATTTCATTATCACAGAATCGGCCGACTTTAAGGTAGCTAAGATGATGGGACTTAACTATGCGCCCAAGCTTGTGAACGGGCGTGGCACTGCCGGAAGCCAGCAGGTGACTATCGAGAACGGAATGATTAAATTCAGGGGAGATGTAGATTTCAAGCCGGTACGGTCCATCGAACCTGGCATGTTCCCCAACACGTTTCCACCCGCAAAGGCGCAACCAGGCTCGGTTGGTGATGCAGAATATTCTCCTGTAATCGTTTTCCCGAGTGGCTTAGTGATGAGCGCTTCAATCGTCGCAAACAGCACCGGAACGCATGATCATCTGGTGAGCATGGACGAGGCCAAAGGTACTGTGGTCTTTGAACTGCTTGACGGGTTTGAAGGTGGCGCGCAATATTATTTCCACCTCGTGACAGAATCTTCTGATATGGGCGCTGCCACTATTGAGCGCGGAACATATACACCCAGGTTAGCTAAACTCCCAATGTTTGGCAAAAGCATGCCTAATGACAAATCTGCATTATTGGGCTTTGCCCCAACTGCAAACGGCGAAACCGGCGCCAATAATCCTGAACGCCAGGGATTGAATTCAACTATTCTTGACGGGATTGCATTTGACCCCATTAACGTGTTTCCCCTGGATCCGGATAACAATAAGGAAGATAATAATAACTATAGCCCAATGTGGGATGCACACATATACGTATGGACCAATGCAGCAATCCAGGCGGGCAAGCGCAGGCGGGTAAAGAGTATTGCAGACTTACAAAAACTATTTACCGAAGGTTCAGTAACCAACGCTCCCGCCAATACCGGAGACCCAAATCCTCTTATAGCAGGACTAAAACCTACGGGCGCGATCATAAACTGCCCCGTGATCGCCCAGCCAACAAATTTTTAGATGGCCGGAGGTATTATCTTAACGCAAAAAAGCTGCCCATAAAAGGGCAGCTTTTTTGCGTTTACCGATAACAGTGGATGAAAAATTAATGAAATGTTTGAGAAACCTGCAAGGTTAGCACCTGTTAAACCAAAGGCCTAAACGATATGAACTATTCAAACGTCACAAACCTCAGTGACCTCACCTGATGTTGAGTGTGTTAAAGGTTTACACTTAAAAACAGATATTCCGGGCACAATCAAAGTGTTTACCCTTACAAATTAAGCTATGTTGTTTTGGTTCATCTGTTTCTTTTGCTTTGTTTTGCATGCACCGTATTCTGCAGTTTACCCCGCTCAATAATGATTGTCAAAAAAAAAGCTAATGCAAAAAATAGTTGATAATATGGTGGTCATATTTCTGTACAGAGTGAATTGGGAGCAGAAACTACCTTCACTATTATCTCTCTATAAGCGAGGAAATAAGATAGGAAGCATCCTCTCATGTTCACCGGAGCATCACATCAGATATGTGGCCATTCGCCATAACAATCATGTTGTACCCCTTGGTTGACACAAAAAACTATATGTGATTGCAGCGTGCTCATGGCGTTATCTATGTCCTTTAATCATATTCGTACTCCACCTTTATTACCTGTAGCTTACGCACATGACAATTACTGATTTTAAAAATTTAGATAAGACCGAGCAGGATGAAAAGGTGCAGAATTTTGGCCTTTACCTGGTCAATTACAGGGATGGCGATCTAATGTGCGACGTGTACAAGCTTTACGAATTCTTTGTGCGATTCTGTTACAATGTAAATACTCATGAACATCCGAAAATAATGGCATTAACGGGGACCGACGACATTCATCTGTACGAACAAAAAGTGTTTCCGTTTTCTGGTAATTAATCCTTGAATATCGTGAAAGCCTGTAAGGTGTGATTATGAAAGTTTAACCGGCGTCAATACCAGACAGATCCTCACGTGACCACCTACAGCAAGTTATCAACACCTGTAACAACCTCATCTGTTGTTGGGTAATCAAACTCCAAACTATGCTTTTGACCAGTTGCCTGGCTCACCGGAAGTGCAATGGTAAACTTCGAGCCATCGTTGATCTTACTATCGGCGGTAATAAAACCATTGTGGTGTAAAACAATTTTTTTGCAGATGGCGAGGCCGACGCCAGTACCATTGTACGTAGAATTGCCATGTAACCTCTGGAAAATTTCAAATATTTTGATTTTATATTCCGGATCAAATCCTATTCCGTTATCCATTATACTCAAAACACAAAAATCTTCCATTAGCCTGTTTTTATCACTTTGCCACAAGTCTTTGCCCTTCATCGTTTCATAGGTAATGATGATTTCAGGCGGTCTGTCAGTTGCCACAAATTTCAGGGAATTACTGATAAGGTTCTGGAACAACTGCCTCAGTTGACCGGGATGGCCATCAATGACCGGCAATTCTCTTTTTCTGGTAATCTTTGCTTTTGATTCTGAGATAAGAATTTCAAGATTAGAAAGGGTGTCATTTACAACCGATTGCAGGTTCGTTGGCCTAAACTCAAGGTCTTTTGATAATCCGGAGTATTTAAGAATATCGTTGATCAACTCCCGCATCCTCTCAGAAGCATTCTCCATATTCTGCAAACAGCTTTGACCCCGGGCGTCAATACTATCGTAATAGTCGCGCCTCACCAGGCTGCTGTAGGTGATAATCTTCCTCAGCGGTTCCTGCAGATCATGGGAGGCAATGTGGGCAAATGCGGCAAGCTCTGCATTGGCATCTTCAAGTATCTTAATATTTTCTTTTAATTCTTTATTGAGAAGCACCACGCTCTTTTCAGAACGGCTGCGTTCATCTATTGCTTTTTTAAGGTTTTGGTTCAGTATCCTTAAATCTTCTTCCGCCTTCTTCTGACTTGTTACGTCTGTGCAAACAAGATTAAGGGCCACAAAATCCTGCAGTTGTAATTTATTTAATGATACAATAAAATGCGCGCGCACCCCATTTTCATCGGGAAATGTTAATTCAACTTTCGAATTATTTTCGGGGAATGCATTGAAGAACTGTTCAAAATTCTCCATATAATTCTCCGGAATAAAACTACGGAAGTTGGTACCAATCACTTTTTCAAGCGGCAGATTCACCATCCTGGCGAAGCCTGAATTGCTGTACATAATAATTCCATCCGTGTGAAGGGTAACAACACCCTCCGACATATTTTCTATAAACTTCCTGTAAGTCTGATCGTCAGACGTTGCGGCTAAAACAGTTGAAGGTTCGTTGTTACCATGGAATACAGCATCAACCTTACCGTTTTTTATGGCTTCAATGACTTCTGTGGCCTCGTTTAATTGTAAAGCAAGGGCATTATTTTCAAGGATTAATTTCTCATTGTCATTGATAAGAGCATCAAAGTCCTTCACCATGGAGAGTTATTTAATATTAAGAATTTCCAGAACCTTTTCGGCGCTCGACATGTCACCGATCAGCCGTCTCTCCGGTAAAGGGTTCTTTATAATCATTACAGGGATAACAATAATCTGTTCGCTTACCGCCAGCTCAGGCTGTTGGTAGATATCAATAATTTCCAGTTCATAATTATCTTTTATATACTTTTCACAGATTCTTTTGATATTTTTTATCGCATGAAGTGAATTCGGTAATATCCCGGAAACAAATAGCCGGAGAACATACTTTGGGCTGGCAATTTCTTTTGGGTCTGTCTTCACTTTACTACCTGATTGATTTTGTCAATGCTATCTTTCATGTTATTGGCCGGTATTCACTTATTCCTGCTTTTTGATTTTTCGGCTGAACTGTTTATCTTATTCCTTAAACCTGTAATTTCAGCTCTACTTTTTTTCCGCAAACCTTCCCTTAAGCTCTTTTCTGTTTCATTTTTTCGCAACGCTTCTATTTCAGCATCATAATTCTTTCTTAGCAAGGCAATCTTCTCTTCAAGGATTAAGCGTCTTTCTTCTATTTCCTTCTGCTGTTTTTCTAATGATAACTGGTGTAAACTATCCTGCTCTTCTTCTTTTAACCGATCTTCCAGCTTAGCCGAACCCGTTAGTATTCCCTGAGAACTGATATAAATTGGAAGAAGGGAGATTCCCTTTTCTGTAATAACAAATTCCCTGACCTGCGTGGAATGATTCATTCCGCGTGATTTCAAAACATATATCCCGCGGTTACGCTCACTGTTTTGCTCTATATCACGCACCAGTATCCATGTATCCATCATTGCTGAAATTCCTTCATCGCTTGGATTGCTCTTAATACTCTCAAGCGTAATCGCAGCTGTACAAAGGGTGGTTATGTTTTCGCCTTTTAAATAATCTACAAAACGTGCCAGCATCTGCCTGATCTCGCTATTGATACTTTCAGACATTAAATTCGTTACGGGGTCCAGAACTATAATTTCCGGCTTGAATTCCTCTATGATTTTCCGGATCGCAATCAGGTGCAGTTCAAAATTTTGAAGAGTAGGCCTGGACGAATAGAATTTTAAGACACCGGATTTGATATGCGGCTCGATATCAAGGCCGATCGAACGCATGTTTCTTGTTATCTGGGCGGTTGATTCTTCAAATGCACAATAAAGGCCACGCACTTTTTTTTCGCTGGTCGCATTGATCAAAGAAACGGCTAAACTCGTTTTACCAGTACCGGCGGAGCCTGAAACAAGGATGCTACTGCCTTCAAAAAATCCCTGCCCATCAAGCATGCCATCAAGATCTTTCACGCCGGACGTTATCCGTTTTGTAGATATCCTATGATCTTTCAGGGGGGAAATCAGGGGCAGCACCGACATTCCGTTCCCGTCGATGATAAACGGATACTCATTATTTCCATGTGCCGAACCCCGCATCTTCAATATCCTTAAACGCCTGGTCGCAATCTGGCTAACTACCCTGTTGTCCAGTGCAATCACGCAGTCCGCTACGTATTGCTCCAGCCCCCCGTTGATAAAAAATGCGTTATCCGATTGAGAAGTGATTACCGCTGTTGTTTTTTTTCGCTTCAACCATTTGAAAAGCCGCTTGATTTCATATCTTAATACATTATTGTCAAGCCCGAAAAACAGGGCATCAAGTGAATCAAGAACAACGCGTTTGGCTCCAATAGCGTCGATGGCATTTTCCAGCCGCACAAAGAGACCTTCCAGGTCGTATTTTCCGACCTCTGTATTTTGAGAATTACCAACGTCAAGATATTCGATGTACAACTTCTTTTCTTTAATGAGGCCATCTAGGTCAAAAGGAATTGAGCTCATATGCATGGCAAGTTCATCCTTTGTTTCCTCGAAAGACATAAAAACTCCCGGTTCATCAAAATCAACCGCTCCTTTTACCAGGAATTCCATAGACATTATCGTCTTTCCACTCCCCGTATTTCCGCATACGATCACGGGCCTGTTCTTCGGCAATCCGCCTTCAGTAATTTCATCAAAACCATAGATGCCTGTAAGAACCTTTTCCTCTTTTCCATTGACTTGTTTGCGTTTATTCTTCAGAACCATTGTGTATGATTTGTGTAAAATGCAGATATTACATGTTAGTTTCCCAGGGTCACTTCACTTTCCGGGATTTTTCCATAATTTAAATTTACACTTGCCCGTCGGTTCAAACAAACGAATATTATGTAAAAAGGAACGCAATTGCGTAACAAAAGGAATTAATGGCTCATAGTAGAAAATAATTGATACTATAACGGTTTGGCGGACATCCGCTTTTTTCTGCTTTGATACAATTATGCGGTTCGTTGTTCTTAAACAGTGAAATTGGCGAATATTCAAAGAAATAAATGTTAACCCTTATCTGCGTAAGTATTTAAACGTAAAATCGTGAATGGCTTTAGCCTAATCAGTACCGGTAAGTTCAAAACCTGATACCATCTTCGCTTAACCATTGAATCAATGAGAACTTTAGTATGTACAATCCCACGGCTTCTTGAATACTCAACCGGAAAACACCCGGTGGTAACAAAAGGTAGTGCCGTCATAAAGATTAAACGCATAGGCATTTGCGGAACCGACATCCATGCATATGAAGGTACTCAGCCATATTTCAGCTACCCCAGGATACTCGGTCATGAATTGTCGGGGGAACTTGTTGATGCCGATGGTGCAGAAGGTTTTTTACCCGGCGAAGCAGTTACCTTTATTCCTTATTTCCACTGCGGCGAATGCATAGCATGCCGAACCGGCAAATGTAATTGCTGTGCTCAATTAAAGGTATGCGGAGTGCATGTTGACGGCGGAATGGCAGAATATATGTCAGTGCCTGCGCACACACTTGTTAAGGGCCGGGGCCTGAGCCTTGACGAACTTGCCCTCGTGGAGTCTCTTGCCATTGGGGCCCATGGGATCAGCAGGGGTCAAATTGAAAAAGGAGAATACGTCCTTGTTGTGGGAGCGGGACCAATCGGACTGGGCACGATGGAATTTGCCAGGATCGCAGGTGGTAAGGTGATCGCGCTCGATATAAACCAGAACCGTTTGCAGTTTTGCAGGGAAACCCTAAAAGTGGAACATACCATCGATGCGCTTTCCCCCGACGTCGGAGAACAATTAAAACACATCACCAACGGTGACATGCCTTCCGTCGTCATCGACGCAACAGGCAGCCTTAAAGCGATCAACGATGCTTTTCAATATATGTCGCATGGAGCCAGGTTTGTGCTGATCGGTTTACAAAAGGGAGACATCTCTTTCAGCCATCCCGAATTTCATAAACGTGAAGCAACGGTAATGAGCAGCCGCAACGCAACACGGCAGGATTTTGACCATGTGATTTCTTCCATAAAAAACGGCCTGGTAAACCCCGCAACATATATCACTCATAAAGTTTTATTCAGCGAAGTAAAAAACCAATTTGAAAGCTGGCTAAGGCCCGAAGCGGGTGTGATTAAAGCGATGGTTGAAATGGATCTGGTGTGAGAGCCGGGGAGGGAAACCGATACGAAATTAAGTACTTAGCCATAAGCTCCCCCGCCAAGTATAACTCAAAGCCTTTTTGCCCACCGGGCAGCATGTCTACAGAAAAACGTTCCTGCAATTTCGGCTCCATAGGATCCGCATTTATACGTGTATAGTGCACTTTCCACAAATAGCTTTGCCTTTGCCGAAAATAAATGCCCAAAATGAAATGCTCCGATTTTACCGGAACTAAGCAGGATTTAACGTAAATTGTGTTTCGATTGAACTAAAAATACCTGATGAAAAAGTTGCTGGTTATATTGTTTTTATGCGGTTGCGGAATTCTGTCCCTATACATTTCTTCTTGTGGGAACAGTAACCGCGTAAAACTGGATGACTCAGAGAAAATAAGTTACAATTTCAGCATTCGCCCTATCCTTTCTGATAAATGTTTCAATTGCCATGGCCCTGATGCCAATAAAAGGGAGGCAGGCCTGCGGCTTGATATCGAAGAAGAAGCATACAAATCGCTACAGGAACATCCCAGGGCACATGCCATAGTGCCCGGCAATCCTGACCTTTCAGAATTATTCGTGCGCATCAGTACTCCGGACACTTCTATCCAAATGCCTCCGCCGGCCAGCAACCTGCGCGCGTTATCGGAAGAAGAAATAGCAGTCATAAAAAAGTGGATTATGCAGGGTGCCCGGTACGAACCTCACTGGGCTTTTGTGCCTCCTGTTAAACAGCCGTTGCCCCAGGTAAAAAAAACGGGATGGCCAGAGAATGAAATCGATCTTTTCATTCTTAAGCAACTTGAACAACAGGGACTGGCTCCCAATGAAGAAGCAGATAAAGAAAGGCTTCTTAAACGTGTGGCCTTAGATCTTACCGGACTTCCACCCGACTCTTCCATACGCCATGCATTTTTGAACGACAAATCTCCGGGAGCCTATGAAAAAATGATTGATGCCCTTTTAAAACAGCCATCCTACGGCGAACGCATGGCCCTTCCGTGGCTCGACGTTGCCCGTTATGCAGACTCACACGGGTACCAGGATGATAACTACCGCAGCCAGTGGCCATGGCGGGATTGGGTAATACATGCTTTTAACAAAAACCTCCCTTACGACCGGTTTGTAACCTGGCAGCTTGCGGGTGACCTTATACCCGGCGCAACAAAAGAACAGCTGCTGGCAACCGGTTTTAACCGCAATCACAAGATAACTGAGGAAGGAGGTGTGATCGACGAGGAGTACCGGGTGGAATATGTAACCGATAGAACCAATACTTTCGGAAGGGCCTTTATGGGAGTAACCATCGAGTGCGCCAAATGCCATGATCATAAGTTCGACCCTGTAATGCAGAAGGAGTATTTCAAAGTATATGCTTTTTTCAATAATATCAGGGAAGTTGGAATAGAGTCTACCGTAGGCGGTGCGGAAACGTATGCTAAAAATCCAAGGATGGAGATCACGGGTGAAGATCTCAAAGGCGTTCTTCACTTCGTAAATAAACCTGATACCACCAGGCTTGAGGTGTCGGTGATGAAAGACAGGGATACGCTTAACAGAACGTGTGTGCTAACCCGTGGAAACTACGACGCCCCGGCGGAGGAAGTATTGCCAGGAACACCTGCTGCGATATTATCTTTCCCTGCTTCGTATCCGCAAAACCGCCTGGGATTGACCCAATGGCTATTTAACCCGGCAAACCCGCTTACATCACGGGTATTCGTTAACAGGATGTGGCAGGAGCTGTTCGGCAGGGGCATCGTAAAGTCTGCCGCAGATTTCGGTATGCAGGGTTCCCTCCCATCGCACCCCGCTCTTCTCGACTGGCTTTCAGTTGATTTCAGGGATCATGGATGGGATATCAAACGGCTGGTAAAACAGCTCGTAATGTCTGCCACTTATCGTCAATCTGCTGTTATTTCACCCGAAAAGCTGAAAGCCGATCCCGAAAACATTTATCTCTCCCGTGCTCCCAGGCTCCGGCTTCCGGCAGAGATCGTCCGGGACATTGTACTGGCAAGCAGTGGCCTGTTAAACCAATCCATCGGGGGCCCGAGTGTAAAGCCTTACCAACCGCCGGGACTTTGGGAGATGGCAACTTCCGGCCGCGGGCAACTGAGTACATACAGGCAGGATCATGGAAACAAACTTTACCGCAGGGGTATGTATACGTTCATAAAAAGAACGGTTCCACCTCCCTCCATGATGATATTTGATGCAAGCAACCGGGATGAATGTGAAGTAAAACGCACCCGCACAAATACACCATTACAGGCCCTTGTGATGATGAACGACCCTGTTGTACTCGAAGCGTCAAAAGCTTTGGCAGACCGCTTACTGAAACATGGCTCCACTCCCGCCAATAATATTGCAGCCGCTTTTCGACAGATCCTCTGCAGGCAACCGGATGACAAAGAAAGGACACTACTTGAAAAATACTGGAATGAGCAAATAGCTTATTTTAAAGCTCATGCAGCTGATGCCAAAAAGCTGATGACAGCCGGGGAATATCATTTGCAATCAAACGCTCCCGTTACCCAAATAGCTGCCATGATGCAGGTAATACAGGTTATTTATAATATGGAAGAAACCATTACCCGGACATAATTATGAAAAATGAATTGCTTGAACATAACCTGAATATAAACAGGCGACGATTTCTCTCAAACCTAAGCATAGGTCTCGGCAGCGCCGCCTTAGGCTCATTGCTGATCCCTGGTTTGTTTGATAAGGGAATGGAAAGCGAAGAAGAGTTCCTGCCCGGGATACCGCATTTTGCACCCAAGGCAAAGCGGGTCATTTATCTCTTTCAAAATGGTGCGCCTTCACAGCTGGAATCTTTTGACTATAAACCCATGCTTCAAAAAATGATGGGAGAAGACCTGCCGGAGTCTATCCGTATGGGACAAAGGCTTACCGGTATGACGTCGAAGCAAACTACTTTTCCCCTGGTGGGCTCATATTATACCTTCAACCAGCATGGCCAATCCGGCGCCTGGATAAGCGAAATGTTCCCACACATCGCTAATATAGTAGATGACATCTGTATTGTACGCTCCATGCACACGGAAGCAATCAATCACGACCCGGCGCTTACCTTTTTTCAAACAGGGGCCCAGCAGGGAAACCGCGCGAGCATGGGGTCTTGGGTGAGTTATGGACTGGGAACCGAAAATAAAAATCTCCCCGCCTTTTGTGTATTGTTATCGCGTGGTAAAGGGAACGGCCAGGGCGTGTATTCAAAATTATGGAGTAATGGATTTCTTGAGTCTGTTCACCAGGGTGTGCAGTTCAGCAGCGGAGAAAACCCCATTCTCTACCTTCAGGACCCTGATGGGATGGATAGAACGGTGCGGAGAAAAATGATTGATAAGGTAGCCGAACTGAATCAACTGGCTTACCAGGACTTTGGCGATCCGGAGATCACTGCCAAGATCCAGCAATATGAAATGGCTTACCGGATGCAGACTGCCGTTCCTGAGATTATGGACGTATCGAAAGAATCCGATGACATCGTAAAATTATACGGATCCGAATGCCTCGTGCCGGGAACTTATGCCGCCAATTGCTTACTGGCCAGAAAGCTTTCCGAAAACGGCGTCCGCTTCATACAGCTCTATCATCAGGGATGGGATCAGCATGGAAACCTTCCAAATGAAATGAAGGGGCAGGCTAAGGATGTTGATCAGCCTTCCGCTGCACTCATCACTGACTTAAAGCAAAGAGGATTATTGGATGAAACGCTTGTGATCTGGGGTGGTGAATTCGGCAGAACCAATTACTGCCAGGGAAAAATGACTGCTGACAATTACGGAAGAGACCATCATCCGCGCTGTTTCTCCATCTGGATGGCAGGTGGCGGGATAAAGCCCGGGATGGTTTATGGCGAAACCGACGAGTTCGGATACAACATTGTAAAAAATCCTGTTCATGTTCATGATTTCCAGGCGACTGCTTTACATTTACTCGGGCTGGATCATGAACGCCTTACTTTCCGCTACCAGGGCCGCCGTTTCAGGTTAACCGATGTATCCGGCAAACTTGTAAAAGACCTCATTGCATAATGTCAATGTTTGTGGTTACGGCGCACTGCAGGATCACTTTATTGTCATGTTATTTACACCTGCACATCAGGCGACATCTATATAAATTATAAAACATTATGAACAGGAAAAATTTTATACAAAAAGCTACATTGGCAGGCAGCAGCCTGGTACTTACAAAAGATCTTTTTGCCAGGCCAAAAGGTGTTGTTTATGGCCACAACAATATGAAGTATAAGATGGATGCACAATGGGGGAAATTAAATCCCGATAAATACCCCGTAAAGGACTGCCATGAAATGGTGCAGGATAGCAAAGGCCGTATTTTGTTGCTTACAAATGAAACGAAAAACAATCTTCTCGTATATAATAAATCAGGAAAACTGGTGAACTCGTGGGGACATGAATTTCCCGGCGCACATGGACTGACGATACATCACGAAAACGGGGAAGACTTTTTGTATATCACAGATACTTCGCGGCACCAGGTTTTTAAAACAACAATGTCGGGAGATGTACTGCTGACCATTGATTATCCCGTTGATACCAAAGCGTATACCAAAAAGGAAGCTTTTGTTCCGACTGAAACAACGGTGCTGGATAACGGCGATATCTATATTGCGGACGGGTACGGCATGCAATATGTTATGCAGTATGATTCAAAGGGAAAGCTAAAACACTTTTTTGGCGGGAAAGGCGATAAAGATGAAAACCTTGACAATGCACACGGAATCTGTGTGGACACCCGGCAGGAGAAACCTACCCTGCTGATCACCGACAGAACGCGGAACTGTTTCAAGCGCTTTTCACTGGATGGGCAGTTTATTGAAAAGATAGCATTGCCCGGCGCGTGTGTATGCAGGCCGGTGATAAAGGGAAATTATTTGTATGCGGCTGTATTGCGTTCACCAAAGATGGATGCCGCGGGCACCGGCTTTGTAACCATACTCGACAAGAATAACAAAGTGGTATCGAACATAGGCGGTACCGAGCCTCAGTATCAGGGGGGACAGCTTCAACTACTCACGCAGGCCGAAAAAATATTTGTTCATCCTCATGATGTGTGTGTTGATAACGATGAAAATATTTATGTAGCACAATGGAATTCAGGAAAAGTATACCCCTATAAATTCAAACGGGTGTAATCAGTAAGGTATAAGTGCGGTCACACAGCATTGATTTCCCATTCTGAAACCGCCCATGATCGTATCTTTAAAAGGCAATGACTACCATTAAAAAAGTAAGTGAGGGTTTTTTAGTCGCCGGACTTACATTTCTTTTGTTTATCCTGCTGTTTGAAAATGTTCTGGATATACCAGGCTGGCTAAAAGTGGCCGGAAGGATGCACCCGATGTTCCTTCACTTTCCAATTGTTCTGTTGCTATTGTCTTTTCTCTCGTTATGGATGCCGTTTCAGGAAGAAAAAATATGGAGGTGGCTTGAAGGATTGAGGCTTGTTGCAGCGTTATCGGCTGTAATAACCGCGATCATGGGATTGATCTTATCACTGGAAGATGACAGAACCGGAAATCTGATGCAATGGCACAAATGGGGCGGCGTTACGGTAGCCCTTTCTGCATTTGTATTTTATTATTTGCCGGCAATCGTGAGCAATCGGAAGATCGCGTCAAGGGCCTTTACTGTGTTTGGCACAATTGCCATCATCGCTACCGGTCACTGGGGGGCTGCCCTTACTCACGGAGACAATTACCTGCTGGCGCCAATAGCTAAAGAGAAATCAGTTCCTTTTGATCAGGCCCTCGTTTACCGGGATGTGGTAAGGCCCGTTTTGCAGCAAAAGTGCGTGAGTTGCCACAGCGAGGAAAATGCAAAGGGAGGGCTCTTAATGGATAACATAGAAGGTTTGATAAAAGGAGGTAAAACAGGGCCTTTGTTTGTTCCCGGCGCGCCGGAAATGAGTTTACTGATCCAACGCATTCACCTGCCTGCTGATGCCAAAAAACATATGCCGCCTAAATCCAAACCCGCCTTGTCTGAAGATGAAGCGGCTTTACTATATTCATGGATCAGGTCCGGGGCATTGCTTGATAAAAAAGTAGCCTTATTACCGGCACAGGATTCTTTTCGCCTGCTTGCTTCACGGTTTCTTGGATCGCCCGGAGAAGCTTCTCCGGATCACCAGTTCGATTTTTCTCCGGCAGAAAACAAAACGATTTCATCGCTCAACAATAACTACCGGTCTATTGAGCCGCTGGGCATGGGCTCCCCGGCACTGGCGGTTCACTTTTACGGAAGGAGTAACTTTACTTCAAAGGCACTTGAAGAATTGTTACCTGTCGATCAGCAGGTCACCGAATTAAGCCTGGCAAGAATGCCGGTGAAAGATGATGATCTGAAAACGGTCAGCCGCTTTCAAAACCTGGAAACGCTTAACCTTAATTACACTGACATCACGGATAACGGATTGGCGCACCTTGCCTCCATGAAAAAACTTCAGCACATTGCGCTTTCCGGTACGCAGATCACATCAACTGCATTAAACGCTTTAGCCTCTTTGCCCCGGCTGTCGAAAATTTTCATCTGGGATACACCTATCGATAGCACAGAGACTAAATTGTTGCGCCGCAAGTATGCAAAATTAGATTTCGAAACCGGATTTGCCGCGAGCGACCAAATGCTTATTGCCCTGTCTCCGCCCGTGATCAGCAGACCTTCCGGTGTTATTGATCATGATACGATAGTAACCATAAAACATCCTTTTAAAGATGTTGACATCCGTTATACGCTTGATGGAAGCCCCCCGGATAGTGTTTCAGGTATATTATATCGTGCGCCTGTTGCCATCAATAGTGATGTAAAGCTAACTGCAAGGGCATTTAAAAAAGGGTGGTACGGCAGTAGCCCCGCACAAAGTACCTACATCAAAAGAAGTGTTAAGCCTGATTCGATCGAACTTGTCACTCCGCCCGATCCGAAATATAGCCTGACTGACGCAAATCTGCTGTCCGACGGAGATTTGGGCGAATTGAATTTCGGCAATGGAAAATGGCTTGGTTACCAGAAAAACGAAGCAACTTTTAACGTTGTATTTTCCAGGGCCAGTTTGATTAGCCGCATTATGCTGAATATGTTGCAAAATACACGCAACAGTTTATTTCCTGCCGTTAAGATAGAATTTTGGGGAGGAACTGATAAGAATAAATTATCGTTGCTGGGTAAGATAATCCCCTCCATGCCGGAAAAAGAAGAGCCTTCAAAGCAACTGAAAACTGAAATTACCTTTACGCCTGCTATGCTAAAATATATTAGGATAAAAGCGTATCCCCTGGCTGCGCTACCAGGCTGGCACAAGTCGAAAGGTAAGCCGGCGTGGATATTTGTAAGTGAAATTGTAATAAATTAGGCGCTAAGGCATAAAAAGATGACAACAAACTGATAATTTCCAAGTCTGAAGGAACACAAAGTTCACTACGATGGCACAAAGTTCACGACGTATTACTTTGCCTGAATGAATGAATGAATATATTAAATGTTAGTGTTCTTCGTGCCTCATCGTGTCCTTTGTGTTACCCTGAACACTAACATTCCCGTAAAGGCTTATTATCGATAGCGAAAATTCGTAGTACGTAAGGCAAAAGATCTTCCTGCACTTCAGATCTGCTATTTGAAACATCAGCATTACTTCCATTTCACATTGTGGTGTATCACAAAAAATGCCTGAATCTATAAACAATAAAAGTTAAGTAAACCAAGAAAGCAAAAAAGCCCGCAAATTCGGTTATACCCTCTAAACATAATCAAATCGATTCATGCTTTCGCTACTACGTTATTATTGAAATATAAATCACAGGCAAATACTATAGTAAACTCACGTATTTAACAGCTATCTTCCCGCCTCTGTCAGCACATGCTAAACAGCATGGAGTATTTGCAGAACTTGCAAACTGCTCTGCATACATTTGCTTTTACCATGTCATCAAAAATGAGGAAGAGTCATATCGAATAACAAAAACGCATTAATACAACACGTAAGTGTAATGACCGCGGATAGCTTCAAGGGATACTGCGAAGATCGTTAGATTTGTAATCCACCATTTTTACTTATACAAAATTAGATAATGCTTAACCTTAAACAATAGCAAAAATGCCCAATTTTAAAGATTCGGGATTTACCTGATCTTTGGTATTTATACGGTTGTATAGTATTGTTTCACCTATGTAAAAGATTTATCATTAAAGAATTTCATAACACGTACTAATACTATAGCAAATGTTCAAAACAATTAGCAATTTGCATCATGAAGTTGAAAAGTGCTTGCAATTTAGTCCTGAAACAATCCCTACATGGAAATTACTGAACCTTCTACGATCAAGGTAGCTATTGCTGATGATCATGCTTTATTCCGGGCAGGTGTTAAAACGGCTCTATCCCAAAAAAACGATATTCAGTTAATTGCCGAAGCTGAAAATGGCCTGCAACTGCTGAACATGTTAAAACACATTGCACCTGATGTAATTCTACTTGATATACAGATGCCTGTTATGGACGGCATTACCACTTTGCCGGAGATACGTAAGTTATACCCCGCTGTGAAAGTTATTATTCTTTCCATGCATAATGATCACTCAATGATCTCCAAATTAATGGAGATCGGTGCCAATTCTTACCTGACAAAAAATTCAGATCCGGAAACAATTTACCTGGCCATAAAAACCTGTTATGAGCAGGAATTTTTTTTCAATGACCTTACGAACAAAGCACTTCTTTCAGGCCTCCGGAGCAGGAGACTGGAATTGGAAAGCCATGAAGATTCGCTCCTTACGGACAAAGAACTCCGGATATTAAAATTAATGTGCCAGGAAAAAACTACAAGGGAAATTGCCGAGCTCGTGGAAATCAGTCCGAGAACCGTTGAAGCCATTCGCGACAAGCTGAAGTTAAAAACGGGTGCAAAAAGTATGGCCGGACTTGTAATGTATGCTGTAAAGCACGGCATTCTGAAAGAGGGAGAATAGCGTTATCGGTCTTCAGCCGCCTTCATTCGCCAGAATATCAGAATATTTAATAAGCCTTATTCAATAACTTATTTTCGTACCATGCCCCAATATCTTAATTACAATGGTACAGTATTCAGTTCACAGGAGGCGATAATTACAGCTGATAACCGGGGATTGCGATATGGTGATGGCTTATTTGAGACGATGAAGCTTGTCGATGGAACCATCAGTTTAGCCTCTTACCACTATGACCGGCTTTTTACAGGGCTCCGCCTGCTAAAATTTAATGAGTCCGGCTATTTTACTCCTGCATTTCTGTCAGAACAGATATTTGCCCTTAGTATTAAAAACGGTCATCGCCAGCTTGCGCGCGTACGGCTGATGATCTTCCGCGGAAAGGGGGGCCTTTATGACGCCGAAAACCATGATCCGAATTATATCATTCAAACGTTCGCACTGGACGCTGAAATCAATACAGAACCCGCCCGGGTGGATGTTTATCCGCATGCCCGGAAACCGGTTGATTCATTTGCCAACCTGAAGTCGAACAATTATCTGCCATACCTGATGGGAGCCTTGTACGCCACCGAAAAGAAATTAGACGATTGCTTTATTCTCAACTCCACGGGAAATATTTGTGATACCACTATCGCGAATGTTTTCATGATAAAAGACGAAAGGATATACACTCCCCAGCTGTCTGACGGTTGTGTAGCCGGGGTAATGAGAAGACACCTGCTTGAAAAACTATTTGTCAGGGGTAATGAACCTGAAGAGAAATCACTGACTGTCGAAGACCTTTTAGGCGCAGATGAGATATTCCTTACCAATTCCATTTACGGAGTGCGGCCGGTTGGTTCTTTCAGAAGCTCAAAATACAGCCATACGCTTACCGCCCGGATGATAATTCCACTGGCTGAGAATCCCGGACCATAAGCTCAACTTTTGGTTCAATAATTTGTTCTTCAATGACCATCTGTAATTCTCAGCATTTATGCAGCAAGCCATCAACATTTTCTGGTTCCGCCGAGACCTCCGTTTATATGACAATGCCGGGCTGCACCATGCACTGAAGGCAGGCCTGCCGGTTCTTCCCATATTCATTTTTGACAAATACATACTTGACGACCTGGAGGAAAAAGCGGATCGGAGGGTAGAATTCATTCATGCCGCAATCGTTGAATTACAACAACAACTTCGGGAAAAGGGGTCTGATATGGAAGTGCATTATGGATACCCGCAGGAAGTATTTCAGCGGTTGCTGTCAAAGTATAAAATCCTTCATGTATTTACCAACAGCGATTACGAACCATATGCAAAAGCCAGGGATGGAGCAATTGCTGACATATTAAAAAAAGCCGGTGCTCAATTGCACACATATAAAGACCAGGTGATATTTGAAAAGGAAGAGGTGATGAAAGAAGACGGCACTCCCTACAGCGTATATTCACCCTATTCGAGGAAGTGGCTGGCAAAGCTGAATGACTTCTACCTGAAACCGTATGAGATTGATAAATATACCGGCCAGTTTTTTAAGCATGAACCACAGCAAATTCCGTCTTTAGGTTCAATGGGTTTTAACCACGTGGATAAACCTTTTCCTTCTAAAGAACTTCACGAAGAAATAGTTAGTAAATATGGCGATGAAAGAAACTTCCCCGGAAAGAATAGTACATCGAAGTTGGGCGTTCACCTTCGTTTTGGCACAGTCAGCATCCGGGACATTGCCGGAAGAAGTCGCAGAATTAGCGCTTCGTTTTTGAATGAATTGATATGGAGGGATTTTTACCAGATGGTGCTGTGGAACTTTCCGGCAATAGGGAAAGGCGCTGCATTCAAACCGGAGTATGACAATATCCAATGGAGAAATAATAAAGAAGAGTTTCAAAGATGGTGCGTTGGTTTAACGGGTTATCCTATCGTAGATGCAGGCATGCGGGAAATGAACGAAACAGGTTTTATACACAACCGGGTGCGGATGGTTGTTGCTTCATTTCTCACCAAACATTTACTTATCGACTGGCGATGGGGTGAGGCTTATTTTGCGCAAAAGCTTCTTGATTTTGACCTTGCTTCAAATAATGGAGGGTGGCAGTGGGCTTGTGGCAGCGGATGTGATGCAGCACCGTACTTCCGGATATTCAACCCTGCGCTTCAAACAAAAAAGTTTGATCCGGATTTACACTATATCCGGAAATGGGTGCCTGAGTTCCAGGAATTCACTTATCCCAAACCGATTGTAGAACACGAGTTTGCAAGAAAGAGGTGCCTTGAAGTATACGGCCAGGCAGTCAGATCTGTACGTGTGTAACATTACCTTCTGCCGGTAAATCTCGGGTTAACTACATTATTATATATTGAACCAAACCGGTAGTTGATGCCCATATTCACGTTAAGGCCCCTCTGAGTGGGGTATTGCTGGGAGTTCGTGAGGAGAGCGTCGCGGCTAAAGGATTTTCTGGCTATATTCGGGTAAATACCTTTTGTGAAATTTGCCCGCGATGAGAGTTCGACCGATAATCCTTTTAATATCCTGAACTCCATATTACCTCCGAAAGAAAGATTGTTGATATCACTGCCCTTAACGGTTTTGTTGTTGAGCGCAAAGGAATTAAGAAAATTTTCGTACGACACATAGGCGTTAATGTTCCCCCACTTTTGAATGAAACCCACATTTACCGACAAATCCTGTTTTGTTGTCCATTGCGAAACTGCACCATAGTAGGAAGTGTCTATATAGTTTTTATAACCCTTTCCGGCCTGATACAGAATTGTGATTAGTTTCTTCACAGCGTCTTTATAGGGAAAAATACTGTATTCAATAGCAGGATAAACATTGACTTCAACATCATAATTGCTGAAGGTGCTTCTGCGTGCGTTTATAAACCCTCCAATTCCAATGTGTGAACGTATGCTTTTTACAATGGTGCCGTTAAAATTGGAGCTGTTAATGATAAAGGTGGATTCATCACCGTTGTAGGTGATCTTTCTTTCATTCTTTGACGTAGATACGTTGAAATTCATTTTTAGTTTTTCGGTGACCCTGCCTGCATTTAAATCTCCGCCTGCTTTTAGATTTCTGCTAAAATCGTCAGAGTTAAGACTGCCATTCAGCCCGACAGTAAACACCCAAAAATTCCATTTATCCGATTTCTTGCTAAGTGCATTGATGGCTTCCTCTTTTTCACCACCTTTGGGCGTGGCGGAAATCGTCAGCCGCGGAGCTAATGCGGTTTTACTGATATACCTGGTTAAGCCCAGTTTAAGATATTGTAGAAGCGTCTTCCTGTATTCATCGTCCGTATCTACACTGTTTCGGAAAAACCTGAGGGTATCTTCCATGCCGGCAAATTTTTGTGAGCCGGAAAAATACAACACCAACTCTTTTCCGCCCGAACCGGTGGTCTGCCCGGTCAGCATGATATAAACATTAGACGTAAACCTATCGGGTGCGAAATCCACAAAGTTGAGGTCGGTTTTCACATATTGGAGGTCACACCCCGTATTACAGTCAATAAAAACAGTTACCTGCGCTTTGGCAGTATCAACCGTTTTGGTCGTATCACGGTCCTGTGCAGCAACCGTTTCAGACAAAAGCACATAAAATAAAAACAGCATGCACTTCAGCACGTAAGGATTCTTCATAAAACAGGCCTGCCATCTTCCAGTGGCGTTTTCTCTTGTTCCAGCTTATGGTAAATCTCCAGCAAATGGCTCACGGCTAACTTCCCGTCTTCCCCCAGGTCGAGGGAATAGTTGTTCACATACAGATCAATATGCTGACGCATCACGTGCTCGTCCATTTCCTGCGAATGTTTCTTTACGTACTCTGGAATCATTGGATAATTACCAAATGCATATTCTATGCCCCGCCGGATCAGGCGATCTACCTTTTGCCCGATTACCGGTTCGAAAGATTTACGGATCACTATTCCTCCTAAAGGAATCGGGGACCGGGTTTCGCTTTCCCAGTATTCACCGAGATCTATCAGCTTCACCAGCCCCTTTTGCCGGTACGTAAAGCGGTTTTCATGGATAATCACACCGGCATCAACGGACCCATTGAGAACTGCCTCTTCAATCATTGAAAACAACATGTATTGCTTTTTTGTGGATTGGGGAAATGCCAGCGAAAACAACAGGTTAGCGGTGGTGTTTTTGCCTGGAATTGCGATTGTAGCAGACGTTATCCCGTTTAATGGGATCTCTTTTTTTGCTATCAGCAGAGGACCTACCCCTTTTCCAAGGGCGCCGCCTGCATTAAGCAAATGATAATTTTCATCTACGAGGGGTAAAACGCCATAGCTTATCTTGGTAATATCAAGGCCTGATTGCAGGGCAAGCTCATTGAGCGTTTGAACGTCATTCAGTGCCGGTTCAAAATCGAAGCCTTCGGTATCTATCTTTTTATTCACCAGCGCATCAAAAATGAATGTATCATTGGGGCACGGCGAAAAACCAAGCGTGAATGTCATATCATATAAGTTTTCCTGATCATACTTACCAGATTTTCGTTTAAATTATGAATGGCTTCCTTCAACTGCCATTTGCTTTTATCTCTCTGCCCCACCTCATTTGAAACAGAACGAAACTGGATAAAAGGAATATTTTCCTGCAGGCACACGTAATGTAAGGCAGCGCCTTCCATGGATTCTATTTCACAACCATATTTCTCCTTCAGTAACGTGGCCCGTGATTCACGCGTAGTTATCTCATTAACAGAAACGGCGGAGGCCAGAGGAATATCAATATTCGTCCAGTAACCGATATGTGGATTGATTAACCTTTTGTTGGCAAAAGGATGAACCGATGCAGCCATCAATCCCAGGTCAAACATATCCAAAAACCGGCCGTTCTCTTCAACACCAAGGTCACCCATCACTTCCTCTTTGATTTTAACCACCTCACCCAACGAAAATCTGCCGGTGAATTTTCCACCTATTCCAGACTGAATGATGCAATCGGGTTTATGTTTTCTTATAAAATCCCCAAGCCTGTAAGTTGCAGCCATGCATCCGATGCCTGTGATGCAAACTTCAAATGTATGGTCCGGATGATTCAGGGAAGGCTGCTGTAAAAAATCTATCGTGGGTTGTAACTCAGGCAAAGTCGAAGCTGCAATTCCTATCTTCATTCCTTATTATTGAAAGATAAAGTTATAATAAATACCTGCTGCCCGTCACTACGGAAACCGCGGCAGGCATCACTCAGTAGTAATTTTCCTAACTTCGCAAAAAATTTCTATATAACAATGGTGTATCTGACGCGCGTTGAACATTTTAATGCAGCGCACAGGCTTTATAATCCAAAATGGGATTATGAACAGAATGAAGCGGTATTTGGAAAATGTGCCAATGAAAACTGGCACGGGCATAACTATGAATTGTATGTCACCATTAAAGGAGAAGTGGATGAAAACACCGGATTTTTATTCGATGCCAAAAGATTAAGCGATATTATCAAAGAACATGTGCTCGAGTTGCTTGACCATAAGAATCTCAATCTTGATGTTGACTTTCTGCGGGATAAAATCTGTTCAACGGAGAACCTTGTAAAAGGCATCTGGAACCAGCTTATCATAGCTTTGCCTGGCGGCGTTTCTCTACATTGTCTCAAATTGTATGAAACACCGAGGATTTACGTGGAGTATTATGGGAATTGAGGTATGGGGTATGAGGTGAAGTTCATTACTGCTGGGTTGGGGATGTTGAAGATTTAGGATCGTTTTATTCACATCGGTGCAACAATCATCCGGGTTGCACTGTTCTCTGTACAACAGGTGAACTAATGCGAAGATATCACGTTATTACTCTGCTTCGTGGTTCATGACAATACCAACAGACTCCGGATATTTAATGAGAAGAACCTGAAAAAGTTGAAGGCAATAATAATTAATTGTACGAATGAGTAAGAAAGTTGCTGTTTACCGCAAGGAGCATTTCAATGCCGCACACCGTTTAAATAATACATCCTGGGATCCCCAAAAGAATGCAGACATATTCGGAAAGTGCAATTATGCCAACTTTCATGGGCATAATTACGAACTGGTGGTAAGAGTAACCGGTGAGCCAGACCAGGAATCGGGCTTTGTAATTGATCTCAAAAAGCTTTCGGATATCATTAAAGAAACAGTGCTCGAAAGATTTGATCATAAAAATCTTAACCTTGATACGATTGAGTTTAAGAACCTGAATCCAACGGCAGAAAATATCGCAGTAGTTATTTATCATTTGCTTAGAGAACACATCGACGAGAAATTAGACCTTCAGATAAGATTGTATGAAACGGAACGAAATTTTGTCGAATACCCGGCGGATTGATAAATCCGGGTGGATATGGTTCGAAAATTTCTTTCACAAAAAAAATCACAACTTCATGGCATATAACCGGGTTGAACAATATGAAGACAAAATTACTTCGGGTCTGATCGATAATTATCGGGAGACGTTGGAATTATTGGGAGAAGACGCTCAAAGGGAAGGTTTGCTCAAGACTCCGGAGCGTGTTGCAAAAGCCATGCAGTTTCTTACCCAGGGTTACCAGATGGATCCGTTAGCGGTGCTTGCTTCGGCTAAGTTTCACGAAGAAGTAAGTGAAATGGTTATTGTAAAAGACATAGAATTATATAGTATGTGCGAGCATCACATGCTTCCTTTCTTTGGAAAAGCACACGTTGCTTATATCCCAAACGGTTATATTACCGGGCTAAGCAAAATCGCCAGGGTCGTTGATATTTATAGCCGCCGTTTACAGGTGCAGGAGCGTCTTACCCATCAGGTTATGATGGCTATAAAAGAGACTTTAAACCCCCTTGGTGTAGCTGTAGTGATTGAAGCCTCCCATCTGTGTATGATGATGCGGGGGGTTCAGAAACAAAATTCGGTGACCACTACCTCTGCATTCTGGGGAGAGTTTGAAAAAAACGAAACGCGGAGTGAATTTATAAGACTTATCGGTTCGCACTTGCATTAGAGCTGTGAGCTGTCAGCGATCTGATAAGGTTCGGAAGTAATAGGGGTATGATATGAGGGGTAAGGCTCCGGCAAATCCCCCTGAGTTCTTCCTTCACAACTCATCGCCTCTGCTCATAGCTCCTACTCTGACCGCTGACAGCCAATTCCTAACTTGATGTAGCTTTCAGACAAACCTTTCCTATTTTTACCCTAAACACAGATTCATGAAGCATGCATTTATCTTTCCGGGGCAGGGTTCTCAGTTTGCCGGAATGGGAAAGGATCATTATGAAAAG
Source organism: Flavihumibacter sp. (assembly GCA_041751095.1). Classification (GTDB taxonomy): domain Bacteria; phylum Bacteroidota; class Bacteroidia; order Chitinophagales; family Chitinophagaceae; genus JADCRZ01. Next base: position 36,509 of record JBGSYC010000228.1, on the reverse strand, counting down.
AGCGCTTTTGGCAAAAAGTTACTGGAACAGGCAAATGAAATATTAGGCTTCCGTATTTCGGATATTATGGTCTCCGGTTCTGAGGAAGACCTTCGGGAAACTAAGGTCACCCAGCCGGCGGTTTTTCTTCATTCAATAATTTCCTACAAAAGAATAGAAACAGCAAGGCCTGATATGGTTGCCGGTCATTCACTGGGCGAATTTTCTGCCTTAACGGCAAATGGAACCCTTAGCTTTGAAGATGCGCTGCAGTTGGTTTCCATCCGCGCAAACGCCATGCAGAAAGCCTGTGAAATAACTCCGTCTACCATGGCAGCCGTGATTGCCCTTTCCGATGAAAAAGTTGAATCGATCTGTGATGAGGTGCAAAAAGAAACCGGTGAAGTTGTTGTACCGGCGAACTACAATTGCCCGGGCCAGTTAGTGATCTCGGGTACGATTAAAGGAGTGGAAATAGCCTGTGAACGTATGAAGGCGGCCGGAGCTAAAAGAGCCCTGGTATTGCCGGTAGGGGGTGCCTTCCATTCACCGCTTATGGAACCAGCCAGAGAAGAGCTGTCAAAGGCAATTATGACGACTGTTTTTCACCAGCCCAACAGCCACGTTTATCAGAACGTAGTGGCCAATGCAGTATTTGACCGGGAAGAGATTAAACAAAACCTCGTGAACCAGTTGACCGAAGCGGTACGATGGACCCAAAGCATTGAAGCGATGATAGCAGATGGCGCTACACGATTTACGGAAGTAGGCCCGGGTAAAGTGCTCCAGGGCCTGGTAGCCAAAATTGATAAAAAAATGGTATTGAATGGAGTGAGTTAATGCTAAATCCTGAGCAACGCCTGTCAGAAGCTTAAGCTGCAGTTGAGCCATCCGGAGTCAATGCTGGCGCCATACTTCTTGTAAAACCGGATCGCTTGTTCGTTCCAGTCGAGCACCTGCCAGACAAGCCCGCTAAATTGCTTCTCTTTTGCCTCTTCTATCAACCGGTCAAATAGTAATTTTCCCAATCCATTCCCCCGCATTTTTTCAGTTACGAGAAGGTCTTCGAGGTACATACGCTGCCCTTTCCAGGTGGAGTAGCGGATATAATACATGGCAAAGCCTTCAACTTTTGAATCAACTTCAGCCACAAAAGCCCACCATACCTGCCGGGCACCAAAACCACTTTGCTCAAAATGATCTAACGTAACGCTTACTTCATCAGGAGCTTTTTCAAAGTCTGCCAGTTCCCTGATCAGTTCCAGCAATCGCGGGCAATCTTCTTTAACCGCCCTGCGGAGTTGTATGTTCATGAACAATTGTTTTATATCCGCGTTCTTACAATCGCAACGCCTGGTTCAAATCATTCAGGATATCCTCTACATTCTCGATGCCGATACTCATGCGAATCAACCCATCCGTAATTCCAAAGCGTTCCCTTTCCTCTTTTGGCACACCGTAATGGGTCATGCTTGCCGGGTGTGAAACCAGTGTATCCGTAGTTCCCAGGGAAACGGCACGGGTGCACATTTTCAGGTTGTTAATAAATTTCCTGCCCGCTTCAATCCCGCCTTTCACTTCAATGCTCATCATAGGCCCCGGGTGGCGCATTTGTTTTGCGGAAGTGTAAAAATCAGGATGAGAGGCCAGGCCGGTATAATTCACCATTGCAACAGCAGGGTGCCCTTCCAGGAAACTGGCTACCTCCATGGCGTTATGACAATGACGCTCCATCCGCAATTCGAGGGTTTTGATGCCATTCAACAGGAGGTAGGCGTCAAACGGGTTTGCACTGCCGCCCAGCAGGCGGTACCATTTCAGGATCGTTGTATTCATCTTTTCGACATCCCTTCCGATCAGTATTCCACCAATGGCGGTGCCATGCCCGTTTAAGAACTTTGTTGTAGAGTGACAAACGTAGTCTACGCCATATTTAAATGGTTGCTGCAGGTAAGGCGTCGCAAACGTGTTATCTACCGACACATTGATATTATACCGTTTGGCCAGCATGGTGATCTCTTCAATATCTACACATTGAACCGTAGGGTTGGCAGGTGTCTCCAGGTGTATCCACCGTATCGACGGATGTTTTTTTATCGTGTCCTCAGCTAAATTAAGATCGCGCAGATCTTCTATCACCGGTTCTATGCCCAATGGCGGCAATACTTTATGAAGCAATTCATGGCTACCGCCGTATAAAGAATAATGAGACAGTATCCTGTCTCCTGCTTTTAGATTTCCCAGCAACATAGTACTCATTGCCGCCTGCCCGCTTGAATGAAGCAAAGCCTTCAACGCAAGCGGGCCATCAGCATCCGTGATACCAAGGGACTCAAAAGCACATATCTTTTCTTCCGCTTCCGTAAAGTTCGGATTCCCCCAACGGCTATAAATATACCCCGGCTCTTTACCATCAAAACGCAACATTCCCTGTTCGGCGGTATCGAAAGTAAATGTCGAGCTTGCGTATATAGGAGTAAGGTGAGCATTCATCCCGTCTTCCTTATGCCCTGCATGAATGGCAAGCGAACTGAATCCTGACATCTGGAATTGGTTATCATCCATGATACCTTTTTTTAATGAGGCCAAAAATAGCCAATTCACAATGAATTAAATGGAATCGCTTTATGCAGCAGAAACAGTTATGCAGACAGGCAGGTGTTCATCCTTCAACATTCAAAAATGAATATTAGATTTGTTGCACATTTTAAAAATTCCGGTTTTGAAAGACGTTCTGCAACAATATGCCTCTTATCATACCTGGGCAAACCAGCGGCTTTTGGATGTAATTCTCCCATTACCCGGCGAATCGCTGGTACTGCCATTAGCCGGCAGTTTTCCATCTTTACATGCCACCCTCATGCATATGTGGGATGCAGAGAGCATCTGGTGGCAACGCCTGAAAATGCAGGAGCCGGTTATTGCACCGGGCACAAATTTTAAAGGTACAACAGGGGATGTTGCCGTTGCTTTGATCCAACAGGCAAAATTATGGGAGTCATGGATATCCAATGCCACCCCCGCAGCACTGGAGCATGTTTTTCACTACCAGAATACCAAACGCGAACAGTTCAGGCAACCGGTGTATCAAATGCTCTTACACCTGTTTAATCATGGCACTTACCACCGTGGGCAGCTTGTTACAATGCTTAGGCAATTGCAGGTTGAAAGCATCCCGGCTACAGACTTCATCGTATGGAGCAGGAGCAAAAAGTAGCCGGCACGTCACTTGGTCAATCCTGCCTGCATCATGAACCGTACGTAGCCAGACAAATGTTTGTATAGCTTTCACGCTCACGAATCATTCCCTATACCTCTCTCACCATGCAAATTTTCAATTCTCCCGGACGCATCATCGTTACCTGCAACAAGCGCTTATCTCCTTACCTGGTGCAGGAAATTACTGATCTTGGTTACCGGATCATACGTACTTTTCCCACCGGTGTTGAGCTGAAGGGAACACTAACGGAATGCATTCCGCTTAATTTAAACCTGAGATGTGCAAGCCAGGTACTTTATTCCTTGAAAGAATTCAGGGCGGACGGGCCTGACGACGTTTACAAAGCCCTGGCTCAATTGCCATGGGAATTATTGTTTTCGCCGGATGGTTACTTTTCTGTTACCAGTAATGTAGACCATCCAAGTATCCGTACCAGCATGTTTGCAAATGTAAGGGTAAAGGATGCTATAGTCGACCGTATGCGAAATGCAGCAGGCCGCAGGCCCAATTCGGGTCCGGAACTAAATGGTACGGTCATTCATCTATACTGGAAAGGTGAACTTGCCGAAGTGTTTATAGATACCTCGGGGGAAACCCTCAGCAAACACGGGTATCGCAAGATACCAGGCAAGGCTCCCATGCTTGAGGCATTGGCGTGCGCTACGATAATGGCCACTAAGTGGGACTACAAAACACCTTTCATCAATCCTATGTGCGGGTCAGGAACGTTAGCCATTGAAGCCGTGCTGCTTGCCACCAACCGGCGCCCCGGGTTGTTCCGTAGAAACTATGCTTTTATGCATGTAACCGGCTATGACAAACAGGTATATAAAAAAGAACGGCAGAAACTCGCTAAACAGGTGCAGGAAATACAGGGCCTTACTGTAATTGCCAGCGACATCAGTGAAGACGCTGTCAACATATCAGGAATAAACGCCGGTATAGCCGGCGTAGAAAAATATATTCGCTTTGAAACAGGTGATTTTAATGCAACCACCGTACCGGCAGAGGGCAAAGGAGTAGTCTATTTTAATCCGGAGTATGGAGAGCGCTTAGGCGTGATCGTTGAACTTGAAAACACTTACGGGCGTATTGGTGACTTTCTCAAAAACAAGTGCCGTGGTTATACCGGATATATATTTACAGGCAATCCTGACCTTGCTAAAAAAATCGGGTTGAAAACGACGCGCAGAATCGAATTCTATACCGGTAAAATCGATTGCCGCCTTCTTGAGTATGAACTTTACGAAGGCACCAGGAGTCCAAAGGCTTCAGACGGATCCAAACCGGTCGTCTGAGGCATTACACAATCCTCCATCGCACAGCAAAAGCATCGAACATTTACAAACGGTAAGATAACTGACAACAAGACCCACGCTGTTAATCCTTCAAACACCTCAATGTAAGAACGAAACATTATGATCATTTTCTATACTGCAGCATCCACTCAAAAATGTTCAGATTATTTTCCTTGTAAGAAGGGTTGAGGGCTTGTGTCCATGCGTCATGCCCATAATGATCGAAGAGCGTTAAAATAGGAGGCACAGAGGGGTTAAAACTCCTGATTTCTTCAACAAACATCTGAGGATTTAATGGATTTATGGTAGGGTCTCTCTTATTGTGAAATACCCACACCGGCAAATTACCTGAAGCAATATTCCGGCATTTGGCTTTTGTGTCTTCCCCCGCAAAGACGCCTGATATGGGCACAATCGCTGCAAGGCTTGAAGTATACTTCGAGCCCATATCTGCTGTAATAATTCCACCCATACTCAGTCCCGACATATAAATACGGGTAGTATCAACTCTGAAAGTCTGTTTAGCGTAATTCAAAAAGAAGGCAACTTCTTCAGTTGACGGGTATCGTTTAAACTGTGGCGCGAGGACGATAAATGAAAAGTTTTTTCCATTCACATTAAAATTTGCCGGAAAAGTTTGTGCATCCAGCAATTGAGCAACGCCATCATTTTTTAAAAGAGGAAGATCAAGTTCCCCATCTCCAAATTGGCCGCCCCCATGGATAAATATAAGAAGTGGATAATTTTTTGTTGTTTCGTTGTAATGATAAGGCAGGCCACTATAATAACCTCCTGATACATCGCTAATTTGTTTGATAACTGCTTTTAATACCGGGGGGTTTGTTTCAATGGCTTCATTCAGCAGAGCAGCTTTTTTCCTGAGTGTGGCATCTTTTTTACATGCGCTTATTGCAAGAACGAGTAGAATTGAACAGGTGATGGTTTTAAGTATTGTAGCCATAATTCTTCCCTGGTAGTGTTAATATATAATTGCACTTACGTGTAAAAGATGATTTTGGTTTATTGTTCCGATAGAAAATTGGTGTGAGAAATATTTGATTTAGTAGTAAATCAATTACCGAAAATTACAAAGCCGTAATATCAGTGTCCTTGTGAAGGTTATATCTAAAATAGGGATTTAAAAACTAAACATGAAGTTCAGAAATATGCAGCGTGAGCATGCAATATAAATCAAATTACTTATAATTACGCTGTTTCATGTGTTTCTTTTATACCAGGAAATTAAATCGTTTAAAATTCACCGTCCGAAAGCAATTGCCAACAAAAGCTAAGCGTTATTGCCAAGAAAATTAGTAAACTTGCAAAAACAAATCCATGGCAATAGATATTAAATGCCCCGGCTGCGGTTATAAATTCGCGATGGAACAGGCGGTTACTGAGGAATATAAAAAAGAATTAAGGGAGCAAATGATTTCTTTTACTAAAAAGAAAGAAGATGAATTTAAGCTGAAGCTTGAAGAGCTGAGCAGGCAGTCTCAACAACAGCAGGATATTTTTGAACAAAGGCTGCGTGAAGAAAAAAACCGGTTACAGCAAAGCCTCGAAGAAAATATCCGCAAAAGCATTGCTACCGACTATGAAAATAAACTCAGGATGCTGGAGCAATCTAACCTGGGCAATGAAGAAAAGCTGAAAGTGGCCCGGGAGCGCGAGCTGGGCTTTCTGAAGAAGGAACAGCAACTGCTTAACAGGGAAGCAGAGCTTGAAATCCAGGTTCAGCGCACCCTTCAACTGGAAAGAACGCTGATCACGGAACAAATACGCAAGCAGGAAATAGAAAAAAGTTTTGTAAAGGAAAATGAGCTGAACATGAGGCTAAAGGAATTACAGAAGCAACTGGAAGATCAAAAAAGGCTGGCAGAAGAAATGAAAAGAAAAGCTGACCAGGGTTCGATGCAACTGCAGGGGGAAGTTCAGGAGCTTCTTCTTGAGACGATTCTTAAAGAAAGTTTCCCTTTCGATATGGTGCAGGAAATCCGCAAGGGTACAGAAGGCGCTGACTGCATGCAGATCGTGCGTAACGCCACCGGTAAAGAGTGTGGAAAAATAATCTATGAAAGCAAGCGAACAAAGCACTGGAGCAATACCTGGATAGATAAATTAAAGGCAGATATGCGAACTACCGGCGCCGACATGGCTATACTTGTCACGCAGGCGTTCCCAAAAGACATGGAAAGATTTGGAACGCGGGAAGGCATCTGGATTTGCTCCTATCCTGAAGTGACCAGCGTGGCTACGGTATTGCGCAATGCAGTGATGTGCGTATCGGATGCCAAAAGATCTGAAGAAAATAAAGGTGAAAAAATGCAAATGCTCTACAGCTATATCAGCGGCATGGAGTTCCGTCAGCAGGTTGAGTCTATTGCTGAGTCATTTCAATTTTTGCAGAACTCTATTAATAAGGAAAGAATCCAGATGGAAAAAAACTGGAAAGAAAGAGAAAAGCAATTGCAGAAGGCGTTTATCAACACTGTACATATGTATGGATCAATGAAAGGCATACTGGGAGCTTCGGTGAGTAACATTCCTCTCCTCGAAGATACCGAAGATATTGAGGAGCCCAGGTCAAAGCATCTGATTGAATAACATTCCCGTTGTATCATAATACTCTCCTTAAACTTTGCATCATTCCCATCCGGAACTGTTTGTGCTTTTGAAAGCCAACATACCGCAATTCCCGGACATAGCACAAAGCGTTCCTCTGGAACGCGGTTCGGGGTCGGTTGTGTTTCTACCCACGTGTTGTTCCTACGGAACAAAGCGAGCAACGTTTTTGTGTTCCATCCCCCGTGGGTAGAACGATTTATCTCATTTCACTTTATCTGATTTATTTTTTCTTTTGCTAAAAATATAAAGTAGCTTTAACCTTTATCTGTATACGCCTTCATGTAATAACTTATAGAAACAAGTTATTTTACAAATCCTTTTCCAGGAAAAATTTTTTCCAATCCATTTTTTTGAAAATCTCGTATTTACCACATTCCATGTTATACATAGTGTAACGTCATTGAATATGGCTTCCACTAAAGTACTGGTTGTTACCATGCACTTCATGCAACTCTTTATATTTTCTATTTCGTAATTCTAAAAAGTAAAAAAATGTCTAAACGTTTGGTTGAAACAAATCAGGCAGAAGCCGATGACAAAAACATGGCGCGTCTATCCCGACGTAAATTTCTGGGATATGCCAGCGCGGCTACCGGACTGATGGTAGCTGCTTCTGCGTGTAACAAAGAACCCGTCATGGTAGATAACACCGTAACCTCCATAAACGGGGAAGTAGACCTCGGTACTGGTGACTTCGGAATCTTAAACTATGCCTACGCCCTTGAGCAACTGGAAGCCGCTTTCTACATAAAAGTGGTCATGTCAATGTATCCGGGTGGATCACCAATGGAAGCTGCCTTGATAAAAGATGTTCGCGACCATGAAATAGCCCACCGCGAATTTTTTAAAAACGCCCTCGGTGGTATGGCTATCCCCGCCCTCGATTTTGATTTCAGCTCCATAAATTTCAGCTCCAGGACGAGCGTACTTGCAACTTCAAAGGCATTTGAAGATCTGGGAGTTTCTGCCTATAACGGCGCCGGAAGATTACTGAAGAGCCCTGATTACCTGGTATTAGCTGGTAAAATTGTTTCGGTAGAAGCACGTCATGCGGCTTATTTTCGTGAGCTGATCATGATGAACAGCTTTGCAGACGACTCAGTTGTTGATGCTATGGGTCTGGATGTAACGCGCAAGCCTATGGAAGTTCTTGCTATCGCCGGCACTTACATCAAAACAAAAATTAACGCCAGTAATTTACCAACCTACTAAATTTTAAATTATGAATCTGAATAATATACTTGGAGAAATTGAAAAAACTGACCCTGAAGTTTATGACAGGCTTGATACGAGAAGGAAGGCAATGAAGGAATTTGCTAACCTCGGTGGAAAACTTGCTTTATCTGCTGTGCCTTTTGCCCTCGGATCGCTTTTTCAGAAAGCTTATGCAGGAACAACCAGTACTAACGATACCGTTGTTGAAATTTTGAACTATGCTTTAACGTTAGAATTCCTGGAAGCAGAGTTTTATAATACCTCCCTCATGAAATCAAATCTATTTCCTGACGGAGATTCGATCGCTGCTATCCAACTTATTGCCAAACATGAGAATGCCCACGTTGTATTTCTGTCTAACGCCATAAAAGCGTCTGGTGGAATGCCTGTGGCAAAACCCACCTTTGATTTCTCCGCAGGTAGCGGCAGTGGAAATGGTCCTTTCAAAGACGTTTTTACCAGCTTTGAGCTCTTTTTGAATGTAGCTCAGACTTTTGAAGATACAGGTGTCAGGGCTTATAAAGGCAGGGCTGCTGAAATTGTAGGAGGAGGTGATTTACTAACGGCAGCGCTAAGAATTCATTCGGTCGAAGCAAGGCACGCGGCTAAAATACGTATCATGAGAAGGGCGTACGGCTCAGGTATTGGAAATGTGAAACCCTGGATAACAGGTAAAATGAGTAATATCAACAGCGCGGCTGTGCAGCCTAGTTATAACGGTGAAGATAATACGAACCAGGCCGGTATTGATATAGTGAATATCAATGGTTTTCCTATTACGATGGATGCCGCTACAGAAGCCTTTGATGAAGGATTGACCAAGGCGCAGGTGCTGGCAATTGTAGGCCCGTTCATCAAGCCTTAATGAGAAGTTCATATTCAGGTAACAGGTAAGGGTTTCATTTTTTTGAAACGGCCATTGTTGCCAAATTTTTGCAAGGACATTTTAATAGCGGGAAAAAACTATTCCTTCAGTGCTGTTGATGATCCGCCCAATAAGGCTGAAACGCAAAAACCCTATCGAAATAGGGCTTTTGTACGTTTCAGTCTTATTATTTTATTTATAAGAGAATCCAATACCTCTTTTGATTGACTGGGTTGTAAACTGATTGTCTTTTTCTAATGTGATCAGCACAAATGCAGCGCCCATTTCGGCAGCTTCTTCCTTAAGTTTTTTCATAGACTTTTTGTCTGCAGAACCGGCTGTGTGAAAACCGATCAAACCGGAAGTTTTTCCTCTTACATCGCCTACTTTCTTCAGGCCGAGTGTTGCGGACTTCTCTTCGATTAAGATAACCTTTGCCTGATGTTTATAATCCACGCCTCCTTCACCACACCATTTAAACATTGCTTCCTTGGCGCTCCAGCACAGCGTTAAAATTTCGTCGTTACGATCGGATGTGTCATCAGCGGCGGAGAAAAGTAAGGGGTGGGTATGATGAACAACCTGCATTTCGGTTTACGTGATAAACTTACCGGCAATCTTCCTGATCATTGGTTTAACCAGTTCTATATCCATCCCTACCCTGTTGTGTTTACTTACGATAGCAGCAGCAAAATCGCCGCAATGTGAAATAGAAAAATGATAAGCCTCATTGATTAAAAAGGGCTTGCGTGTATCGGCAAGCCTGATGAGGGAATACGGAAAAAGGTGTTGCATCAGGTAACGCCCGGCAAGATGCTGCAATCGTTTGCGGGGATGCGAAATGGCGCGGTGAATGGGCACTTTATGCAGAAAAAAGTCTGCGTCTTCTTCGATCTTCCAGATACCCAGCCTTGTGCCCTGGTTAATATTATATTGATAAAATAGAAGCACCCGTACGACATAACCGTTGCGGTTGAATGAACGCTCCAGGTGTACCCACCGTATTGACGGATGTTCTTTTATCGTGTCCTCAGCTAAATTAAGATTGCGCAGATCTTCTATCAACAGGTGATTTTAATGCAACCACCATGCCCGCGGAAGGCAAAGGAGTAGTCCATTTTATCCGGAGTATGGAGAGCGCTTAGACGTGATCATTGAACTTGAAAACACTTACGGGCGTAGGGGTGCCTTTCTCAAAAACAAGTGCCGTGGTATACCGGGTATATATTTACAGGCAATCCTGACCTTACTACAAAGATCGGATTGAAAACGCCGCGCAGAATCGAATTCTATACCGGCAAAATAGATTGCCGCCTTCTTGAGTATGACCTTTACGAAGGCACAAGGAGGCCGAAGACATCAGACGAATTACCAACGGCGTGAAAGCGGTAAAAGACTTTTGAAAATCGAGCCAGGCCCTTATAGTCGCACTTTCGTTTGTACTAACATCCGGGCGTCGTATGCAACAACTCCGGTTGGCCCTATCATTCAAATACCCTTTGGAATGTCCAGTAAGCCGCTATCATTGCAATACAGATTGAAATAGGGTAAGCCACAAACTGCCTGTACCACGTTTGCTTTCTGAAAGGAATGATGATTAGCAAAAAGACACCTGCAATGACGGCTATCTGGCCAAATTCCACTCCTGCATTAAATGCAAGGATAGAGGTATAGAATTTATTCCGTGGAAGCCCCGTTTCGTTCAGGGCACTCGCAAAACCCATCCCATGAATAAGGCCAAAAACAAATACAACCAGGACACGCCAGGGCTTTAGCTCGTTTAGCAGAATGTTTTCAATCGCCACAAATAATATTGACAGGGCTATGATCGGCTCCACCACCGCGCTTGGTGCAACGATAATATTTTTCATGCTTAATGCCAGCGTTATGGAATGGGCCACCGTAAAAGCTGTGGCTTGCCATAACATGGTCTTTAAGCGGGTGCTCAGCAGGCAAAGTCCAACAATGAAAAGAATATGATCAAGGCCTTCAGGGATAATATGCCCCACGCCCAACTTTAAGTAATACCAGATTACATACTGTGTGGGCGCTTTTTCCAGGACATAGTTGATGGTGTGCGCGTAAACCATCCCAACAAAAAGCACAAACATTCCTGATAAAAGAAATATTTTAGGTAGCCGGGTGTATGAGAAATGTTGCATCAGGAACAATCGAAGCATTTTATCTAAAGAAAAAAAGAAAATCAATACTTATAAAATTAATCAATGCATGCAATCTAACGCGCAAAGCTGAAGGAGTTCATCTCTGTGTGTTTTGAATTCTTTGAAAAAGATGTACGCAAGAAACAGATGGTAAATATAACAGGCTAACTCCGTTGGTCTATGATGCCCTTTTAAAAACATTAAAGGGTTTTCAAAACTTCGCGCGCTTCTGCGTTGAGAAGCCCGGACATGTTTGGATTGTTTTTCAATCCTTCTTCAAGCATTGCTTTCCCGGTAGATTTATCTCCTGCTTTTGCATAAATGAGTCCTGCGTGGGAGAGTAAAGTTGGATTTTTACATTTTGTGCGCAACGCGGTTTTAATATATGGCAACGCTTTTGTGTATTCGCCTTGTTTGTAATACACCCATGCGACTGTTTCATTAACGTCTATATTTTCTGGACGGCGATTGTATTCCACCAGCGCATGTTCCAGGGCCTTGTCGTAGTTATTGACTTTCAGGTAGGCATATGCAAGTTCACGATCACCATAGTGGCCAATGCTCTCATCATTACCGGCAAGTTCGGAGTCTTTGCTCATCCCCCGGATCACTGCTTTTGCAAGTGCATCAGCCTTGTTATTATCTCCTTTTAACCTGTAAACTTCAATAAGATCTTCCTGGAGTGAATAATCGTATACTAAAGAGTCTGCCTGTTTGTACAGCGAGATTGATTTGTCGTAGTCTTTCCCGGCAAGCGCAACACGGGCCAGGCCTGCGATTGCATATGCATAACCGGGCCGTTGGTTTAAAGCAATGGTGTAATGCATTTCAGCATACTTCATCTCACCCGTAAATTCATAAAGGTGCCCCAACTGAACTCTTGCCCACTCCGTCTGTTCGTCACCAGGAGGGCCTGCATCAACAGCCATTTTCATGGCACTTATGGCACCCGGGTAATCACCGTGAATTTCACGGAGGTATGAGATACGTGAATAAGAATTAAGATCCGGACGAATAGAAACCATTTTGTCGGAATTTTCAACGGCTGCCTGGTAATCGCCCATTTCCACAAGGCCATCGACGATTATCCCGTACACAAAAGCATTGTAGGGATTAATCGTTTGAGCCTTTTGTGCGATGGCAAGGCCTTCCGCAAAGTGATGTTGTGAAAGATAGATAAGCGATTTAAAAATGAGGGCGTTAAAATTTGCTGAATCTGCTTTTAAAACATCGTTTACATGTTTCAGTGCAGCCTGGTCATAGTAAACATGATTACCGGTTACCCGTGCTTCCTGCACAAACAATGCAGCGAGCGCCAGAGAAGATTTTGTGTCAGCGGGGTTTACTTTCAGTGACTGCAACAAAACAGCGGCTGTTCGTTTCGTAGAAATCCATTCTTCGGTATTGGCTGAAGGACCCTTCCTTGGCTGCAGTTCATAAAGGGTGGTCTGTTTCTTTCTTTCGTCACTTTTATATTTGAAAATGATAAACCCTGTTGCTGCGACGAATAGCAAAAGAGTAATGGCATAAATGGTACTTTTTTTCATAAAGGCGTTTTTTACACGGTCATCCCTGCTTATGGGATCATCAAAAAATAAGTCCGCAGTATTTACTACGGACTTGTTTATTAACGATAAATTTAAGAAATTAGTTCTTTACCAAACGAAGTGTTTGCTTCAGAACACCATTTTTCATGGACTTGATGAGGTAGATTCCCTTTGACATACCTGGATTATTCAGGATCACTGAGTAGGTACCCGGATCCATTTGTTTGTCAACCAGCGTCTGTATGAAGTTTCCGTTGATATCATACAAGCCCATGCTTATGCGTGAACGGGTTTCAACATGATACCTGATTGTTGTGGAACCTACATATGGATTTGGTGCACTTGTCGCAAATACTTCGGGAGCTGCGAGGCCAAGGGTGCTTGTAGACATTGTCGGCTCCAGTACTGCAGGTTGTGTATAATTAACTTCCTTTCCGGCGCAGTCACATGTGCCCGCCCACGGCGTCTGAACATAAGGGAATGACGCGCGCAAGGTGGTATCATTTTTCTCAATCCCCGTTCTGTAAGTCAATACGTTGAGGAGGTTTGGTGTCACCACGCTAGGGCCACTCAGATAATCGTCATAAGGCAACCCAATTGCTGCAAGAACAATTCCACTAACCGCCTGGAGACTTATGCGGATCACATCATCTTCCAACCTTCTTCCGTTTGGAAAGCCATCCATATTCGGAATAAATTCAAGGTTGGTATTGCCGTTATACATCGGGTCTGTCAGACCCAAAACGGCAGCCTGAATAAGGCCAAGTGAACTGAATTTCGGATCATTCCGTTGTGTAGGAGGAACAGCCATATTCAGCCGAAGCATATCACCACCATTTGGCAGGAAGTTATTGATAAACGGCTTACCTGTTGCCAATGGATTACCGTTTTTACCGGTAGCCAGTTGGTAAGGAATCAGATTCGGAACACCCGTATGAAACAAAGGCCATAGATCAACAGACCTTGGTTTTGCGGGGCCAGGGAGCAACAGGTCACCTGCTATCTTATCATCCAGGGCAGTACCCGCCAGAGCCGGGTTGCCTTTCAAACCGAACAGACCGTCCTTGCCATTTCTGAAATCAAACTTACCTAACGAGTTGCTTTGGATACGCAGGGGCTTAAGGGCCGGCACAGCGGAACCAAATTTGCTGTCGTCCATATACAACGCCAGTTCAGGATTGTAAAAAGATTCAGCAAATACATCATATTGAAATAGGATAGATTCCTGGTACGGTGTTATTGAATTAAATAGGTCCTTATTACCAATCGGGATAACAGCTTCATTGGTTAAAGGCATGCCTAACCTTGAAACCTGAACCCAGGCACCGGTATTTGTTTGTGTACCGTCAGTGTTAAGCGTTCTTATTTTACGCCTGCTTGCAGAAGCCCAGACTCCGATTACATAATCTGCATCAAGGATACTTTTTGCCTGAGATACATCTTTATGGTCCTTCTGCAGTTGGGAGATGTCAATTTGTAAACCGATAACGTTTACGTTTTTACACTTCAATCCGTCAAAAGGCATCGTCCCGGTCGTCCGGGGCACATCACCCAGGTCAAAAATACCACCAAGGTCAACGAAAAACGGATCATCAGCCGGTCCACAAAACACTTTCTCTCCTGTATTTGCAGTAGCCACAGCGTTTGCCATTAAAGTATTATAATTGGGAGCGTTCAAACCAACCGGTGAACTGATCGAACGAGGGCCAATATTCGGCGGAGGGACAACACCATTGGAAACAATTGTTGTGAAATTAACGCCGCCATCCATGCTTCTCTCCAGGATGTAGGTTGTCTTCAAATTTTCTTTACCCAAACGGATATTGAAAAATGTAGTTGGGTCCTCGTTTGTTCTTTTAAACGTAAACCGGTAAACGATATCATCACCGCTTATCAGGGTATTATTTTCTACATCGTTATCAATGTGTATTTCATAACGGACGTCTTCACCGAAATGGTAAAAGTTGGGTCCTCCCTGTGGCAGTTGTTTTGGAATGTAATTAGCGTAAATCGTTATTTTATTTGGGTTGTCCGGGCTTCTGAAAGCATACAAATCTGTGTTATCCGCGTTAGGATCAAATGCGATTAGCGGAGCTTCCCTGTGGCTCGATGCGTATACCGGGAAAGTATTAACGATCATCAGGAGCATGAAGGCCGCAGCGTATATTTTTCGTTTCATAATTTAATTATTTTCTATTAATATTTTGGAATGAGCTTACCTTTCTGTTTGGCTAAGATTAGTGTTGTCCCTGAATGTCTGTTCCTCTCCAAGGTGTTTGCACATAAGGAAAAGACGTTTTAAAGGTTGTATCATTTTTTTCTACACCGGTGGAATACTGAAGCGTATTGATTAGCCGGTTGGTAACAGGAGACGCGCCAGGGGCCCCACTGAAATCATCATACCATAGCCCTATGGCAGCCAATACCACGCCGCCCACAGCCTGCAATTCAATCCGCGTTACATCATCTTCAAGCCTTCTTCCATTTGGAAAACCATCCATGTTTGGAATGAATTCAAGGTTTGAATTCATATACAATGGATCCGTTAATCCAAGGACTGCAGCCTGGACCAACCCTAAAGAACTGAACTTAGGATCGTTTCTCTGGGTAGGCGGTACAGCCATATTCAACCGGATCATGTCTCCGCCGTTCGGCAGAAAATTATTAATGAAAGGTTTTCCGGCAGCCAAAGGATTTCCTCCTTTTCCTGTAGCCAACTGATAAGGCCTCAGGTTCGGTACACCTGTATGAAAAATAGGCCAGAGGTCCACTGAACGGGGCTTTCCTGGTCCAGGCAATAAAAGGGTTCCTGCGATTGCGTCATCAAGTGCAGTTCCGGTAACAGCGGATGAACCTTTCAATCCATATAATCCCATCATACCATTCCTGAAATCAAACTGCTTTAAAGAATTTGACTGAACGCGTAACGCTTTAAAGGCGGGAACAGCGCCACCAAATTTGCTGTCATCCATGTAAAGGGCCAGTTCGGGATTGTAGAAGAAGTCGCCATATTTGGAAATGTTCGCCAGGTCCTGGTAGGGGGTTAAAGCGTTCCACATATCTTTCTTTCCGAGTGCAACGATCACTTCGTTGGTCAGGGGCATTGCCAAACGTGATACCTGTATCCAATTACCGGATTCGGTGGATGTTCCACCTCCCATTGGGTCAAAAGGAGAGCCGCCAACTGCGGAGTTTAGTGTTTTTACCGCCTGCCTGCTTGTTGAAGCCCACACACCAATTACATAATTGGCATCGAGAATATTTGCAGCCATCGAAACAGGCTTATGTTCTTTCTGGAGCGTTGCAATGTCAACTTCAAGGCAGATCGAATGGACATTGTAACGGGCCAGGCCGTCACGTATTTTGCTGCTCTGGCGTGGAAGATCGCCCAGGTCAAAAGCGCCTCCAAGATCTACAAAGAAAGCATCGTCTGTCGGTCCGCAAAACACTCTTTCACCAGTATTTGCAGTGGCGATAGCGGCTGACATTAATGCATTATAATTGGGGGCGTTTAAACCAACCATACTCTCGATGCTGCGGGGGCCAATGTTATTCGGGGGAACAATACCGTTGGAAACAATCGTTGTAAATGAAGCTCCGCCGTTCATGCTCCGCTCGCACGTATAGGTAGTTTTAAGATTTTGTTTACCAAGCCTTATATTAAAATGAGTGGCAGGATCCTCATTTATTTGCTTAAAAGTAAAGCGATAAGTTACGTCATCACCCGGGGTAGCTGTATTGTTATCGACGTGGATTTCATAACGCGTGTTTTGACCGAACGTATAGTAATTAGGCCCTGATTGAGGTAATTCAAAAGGAATCCAACTCGCAATAATGATTACCTTGTCTGGTTTATCAGGGCTTCTGAAGACGTATAGATCTGTATTGTCAGCCTGTGGATCATCAGCGATCAATGGTGCTTCCCTATGGCTGGAAGAAATCATTATCGCTGAAAGAGTTAAAATGCAAACCAGGGCGCTTATGTATTTTAGCCGCCCTTTTTTAGTAAATTTTGCTTTCATTGTATTTTGTTTATTGTGAATAATTGGCCGATGTGTTCTGAATACCAAACCATAATAATTTTGGACAAATCGAACCAGGTTAATTTGTTCAAAACCCCAGGAATAGCATTAAGCTAATGGCTGCTTTTTAATGAGGATATCAGATTTGCCTTCGGTGTTGTGGAGGTGTACTACAAAACTGAGTATTTACTAAACGTTCAAGACCGGTGTACGTCAGTAATTATTTACAGCCTGTAAATAAGATATTTCTAAATAGGTATTGGACGAAGAAATAAAAGATGTAGGCAACGCCAGGTGGTATATTTACTTCCCGACATGATAAGTGGGACAATAAATTTACATAAAAATCACGACCTCAGAAATTTTCTACTGAAAACAAATGCTGAACTTTTGATTACTACCTCGAATATTGTAACATCCATTCATAAATATTCATGTTGTCTTCTTTAAATGCAGGATCAATGGCTTTTGTCCAGGCGTCGTGTACTGAGGCCGGGAATAAAGTCAATTTTGGAATTACCCCGGGATTATATTTTTTAATGAATGCAACAAAATTTTCGGACGTAGATGAACTGATCTGGGGGTCATTCGCATTGTGAAAAGACCATACAGCCAGGTTCTGACGGGCAATCTTCTCACATTTGCCTTCACCGTCTATAGTGTTCGCTCCCGCAATTGGTACGATCGCCGCTAACATCGATGCATTGGCAGCACCAAAATCCGTTGTGACAAATCCACCAATGCTTAACCCTGCCATATAAATTCGCGATGCATCTACACGGTAAGTCTTCTTCGCATATTCAACAAATGAAGCGACGTCGTTATTCGGCGGGTAACCGCTAAACTGCGGAGTTAAAACAATAAAAGAATAATTTTTGCCTTTGACCGCAAAGTTAGCAGGAAACCTTTTCTCATCAATGATCTGGGCAACCCCGTCATTCAAAAGAAAAGGAAGATCCAACACTCCGTTTCCAAATTGACCACCCCCTGGAAGGAAAACCAGTAAAGGATAACTCTTGGTCGTCTTGTTATACATAGCCGGCAAGGCACTATAATAACCACCGATTGAACTATTAACTCTTTTCGTAACAGCCTGCTGAACCGGTGGCTGGGTTTCAACAATATCATTTTCTACTAAAGGCAAACGGTCCCCATCGTTTGAAAAGTTTTTCTTACATGATGAAAAGGCAACCACAAAAGCCAGGGCAAATAAGATACGTCGTAGAACTCCAGCCATAACTTTATTCGGAATAATATTTTAGCTTCAGATTAACAATTACGTTTATATTATGATTTTGGTTTGCATCTTTTCAAAAATGTTTATAAGTCTGTACAATACTTACATAGGTATTTAAAAGAAGAAAAGATGTAGGGTATAAACGGAATATTCGGGTTCCGGCTCGATAAAGAATTTAAATGCTGAACGTGACGTTCAGAAACTGCTAGGCAACGAATGTAATGAATAAAAACATTAGAACTTAATAAACACGCAAATTTTTCCTGAATAATAAATTTCGCTATCGTTTTGTTGTGATATTAAATCTCCTGGTTTCTTCAACAAAACTATTAAATGCCTTGCCAAAAAATCTGGTAAACTTGCAAAAAAAGTATGGCATCAGATATCAAGTGCCCGGCGTGTGGAAATAAATTTCCGATAGAGCAGGCTGTTTCGGAGGAGTATGCCAAAGAACTGCGCGAAAAAATGATTTCTTTCATCAAAAAGAAGGAGGAAGAATACCAGCGAAAAATGGAGGAACTTTCCCGGCAATCTCATTTGCAGCAAGCAGCCTTTGATCATAAATTACTTGAAGAAAAAAAAAATTCAGCAAAGCGTCGAAGAAAGTATCCGGAAAAATATTACGGACGATTTTGAAAACAAGCTCCGCGTGCTTGAACTTTCCCATAAAGACAATGAAGAAAAGCTGAAGACTGCAAGGGAAAAAGAACTGCAATTTCTGAAAATGGAACAGGGTGTAAAAAAACAAGGAAGCTGACCTTGATATATGGCTGCAGAAAAGTCTGCAGCAAGAGCGGATTTTGTTGACCGAACAAATCCGCAAACAGGAAATTGAAAGAACGGCTGTGAAAGAAAACGAATTTCATTTGGAATTAAGGAAACTGGAAAAACAGCTGGAAGATCAAAAGAAGCTTGCAGAAGAAATGCGGCGGAAGGCCGAACAGGGGTCCATGCAATTACAGGGAGAGGTGCAGGAGTTGCTTCTTGAATCCATACTCAGGGAAAACATCCCTTTCGACCTGTGCAGAAAGTTGGCAAAGGTGTGGAAGGGGCTGATTGCATGCAGGTGGTTCGCAATACAGGTGGGAAAGAATGCGGCAAAATCATCTATGAAAGCAAGAGGGCCGGCAACTGGAGCAACAGCTGGGTAGATAAATTAAAGCTGAAATGAGGAATACAGGTGCGGACATGGCAATTCTTGTAATACAAACTTTCCCAAAAGATATGGAAAGATTCGGCACCTGGGCATGGGGATCTGGATTTGCTCTTACGCCGAAGTTGTGAGTGTGGCTACAGTCCTGCGTAACGCAGTGATGTGCGTATCAGATGCAAAAAAGTCGGAAGAAAACAAAGGAGAAAAAATGCAGATGCTGTATAGTTATATCGTGGAATTGCATTTCGTCAGCAAATGGAGTCTATAGCAGAATCATTCCAGTCGTTATAATTATCGATCAATCAAGAACGCAGCAAATGGAAAGTATCGGGAAAGAAAGGGAAAAGCATTTACAAAAAGCGTTTATCAACACCGTACACATTTATGGCTCAATGAAAGGAATCCTCGGAGCATCTGTAGCAAACGTTCCCCGGCTTGAGGGCACAGACACGATTGAGGACGATATGGCCCATTAAAGCATGAAACCAGGAAGCCCATGTTGAATCGGCTTCCTGGTTTTCCAATATCGGCAAAAAGCAGCGTTCCTTTTAAAGGAAGTGCCAGGTTTGATTTATTTGTAGGAAAACCCAATACCCCTTTTGATTGACTGGGTTGTAAACTGATTGTCTTTTTCCGATGTGATCAGCACAAATGCAGCGCCCATTTCGGCAGCTTCTTCCTTAAGTTTTTTCATCGACTTTTTGTCTGCAGAACCGGCTGTGTGAAAACCGATCAAACCGGAAGTTTTTCCTCTCACATCGCCTACTTTCTTCAGGCCGAGTGTTGCAGCCTTATCTTCTATCAATATCACTTTCTCCCAGTCTTCTTTGCCGCTGACAGCCACTTTCTCCGATACCTGCTCACTTCTTCCGCTGGCATAGCCGATCTTTGAAACCGCATACTTTCCAATCAATTGCTCAGCTGACTCGCCGGGGTAAGTAAAGCTTATGGTGAACTCGTTAACCTTAACAACTTTTACGTCCTGCGTTTGACCGTCATGCTTATAAAGCTTGTCGTTCTGGGCTGAGGCTAAAAGCGATAACGTGCCTGCAATAAGGGTTAAAATCAATGATTTCATAAATAGTTTTTTTGTTTGTTTTTAATTTCCGGTAAAATTAATTGACACAGCGTGCTTCAACAATGGATATGCAGATAAACCGGCAAAAGGGTGGAATGAATTGTAGTTTTAAAAGGTTTAGGTTGATATTGAATGCGATGATGCATTGGCTGTAAACGGAATTAGAAACCAGGAGTAAATCATCATTGCCCCGGTAAATAGAAATGAATGTTTACAGGAAGTGCGTTGTCTTTCTAAAACATGAAAAGGCTAAAACGGTTGTCTCTGCCTTCAGATCACCATTGCTTCGCTAAACAGTGATTTCAGATGGATATTATTTTCTTGGTTTCATTGCCGTCGGTCAATCTCCTGCCGGTCTTTTGGTTGCCGTGCGGTGCGATTTAACGGTAGCCTCGTTGCATCGGCAGCTTGTCAGGTGACTAACCAGGTTAGCATCAGGCCTTCGAAGCGGCGGAAGTGAACCAGCACATGAATTACGTCCGTTTTGCTGAAAGAGCATTGGAACCAGCCCTCCTGACATGTATCGGAAACCGCAGTAATCTTCATATGATTTTTAAAATCCACGCCACCTTCACCAAACCACTTAAACATTGCTTCTTTGGCGCTCCAGCACAGCGTTAAAATTTCGTCGTTACGATCGGATGTGTCATCAGCAGCGGAGAAAAGTAAGGGGTGGGTTTGATGAACCGCCTGCATTTCGATTTCCGTGATAAACTTACCGGCAATCTTTCTGATCATTGGCTTAACCAGTTCTATATCCATCCCTACCCTGTTGTGTTTACTTACGATAGCAGCAGCAAAATCGCCGCAATGTGAAATAGAAAAATGGTAAGCCTCATTGATTAAAAAGGGCTTGCGTGTATCGGCAAGCCTGATGAGGGAATAGGGAAAATCCGGAAAAAGGTGTTGCATCAGGTAACGCCCTGCAAGATGCTGCAATCGTTTGTGGGGATGCGAAATGGCGCGGTGGATGGGCACTTTACGCAGAAAAAAGTCTGCGTCTTCTTCGATCTTCCAGATACCCAGCCTTGTGCCCTGGTTGATATTATGTTGATAAAATAGAGGCACCCGTACGATATAAGCGTTTAGATTGCAGATATAACACTAATTCATCAATCGCAAAAATAAACAGCACCAATGATCTTGTCGGACAAACGTATCCTTGAGGAAATAGGTAATCTCACCATTAAAATAGAACCATTCAGCCGGGAATGCCTGGGTACCAATTCTTACGATGTGCACCTGGGCAGATACCTGGCTATTTATACAGCAAGGGAACTCGATGCCAGAAAACATAATGCGATAGAGCACTTTGAAATACCCGTGGAAGGTTACGTATTGCAACCTGGTGTACTTTACCTTGGCGTTACTCAGGAATACACGGAAACGCATGCACATGTTCCTTTTCTTGAAGGAAAGTCTTCCACAGGAAGGCTGGGTATAGACATCCATGCCACCGCTGGTAAAGGAGATGTGGGCTTTTGCGGAAACTGGACGCTTGAAATCTCGTGCAAACTACCGGTCAGGGTTTATGAAGGCATGCCGGTAGGGCAGCTTATTTATTTTCCTGTAGACGGTGAAGTGGAAATAAAATACAACAATAAAAAAGATGCGAAATACAGCGGACAACCCAACCGGCCCGTGGAGAGCATGATGTGGAAAAATAAATTTTAAAGTTAAGGATAAATAAAAAATAAGGAATATGTATTTACGATGGTACGAAGGTTAGATTTGCCTGTTTTTGGAAGTAAGAGGCACCCACTACCCACTACCCACTACCTACTACCAACTACCAACTACCAACTACCTACTACCTATATCTCTCCATGCTTTCTATAATACGCCACCAGCATCGCTACCACTTCATTGTAGCTTCTTAGCCCTGAAGGTTGTTCATTCGCCTTTAGATACTGGGCATACAGTTTACGGATAACCGGTTCAAAAGGATTTTCATACTTGCGGTAAAATGCCCGCATCGCTTCTATATCCGCTATTACAGCGGGCTTTAGCAGGGCTTTGAAGGCCCTTACCTGCGCGCTGTCACGATTATACAATTCACGGATAGCATACAGATACATATCAAAGTATACAGAATACCTGAACGCAAGGTTGGTGGACGTGCGGCCAGCAAGGAAGGCAGCAAAATTAGCCTCGTTTTCTTTGGCATAACCAACCTGGTGGCCTATTTCATGGCATGTGGTAAAGGGCTGCACAAATATGGGCACGGTTGTATTAGACTGTGCTTCGCCGCTGAAAGGATTATAATACCCTGTAAAGCCAAGGTAATTGCCAAGATAACTGAATAAAGACGGTTTAACCGAAACATACTCGTAAGAAAGGGACGGGTATTCGGAAACAACCTCACCGTATGTGCTCACGGCCGCATAAAATAATATTCTTTTTTCATGCAGTTGGCTTCTGATTTTTCTTTCCCTCTGATGATCAAACCCGTTCAGCTTACCGATCAAAACACTGACAATCCTCTTGAGGTTTTCGGTTGAATAACGGTCCCTGGGGAGACCCATCTGCTGTGACATCGGCACGCGGTTATAATTAAGTCCCCATAACACATTAAACACCACATAAATGATCAATGATGAATAAACGACATTTTTAACGGATTGTTTCAGCATTCTTTTAGTCAGCTGTTTGCGGAGGGCTGTCCTTACAAAAATGGCGGACTTGTATAACAGTAAAATACCGAAAGCGAGGTATAGAATGTCTCCGACGCTAAAAGGAACCCACCCGAATAGTATACGCTGGGTTGATGATATATACGGATATATGCCTTTGGAGTAAAACTTTTCAACGCTACCGGGGAAGAATGAAAAGATCTTGATGAATAAGGCTGAACCAATTAAGATGATCCACATAGTATTTCTCCGGCGCTGCATAGATTTTTTAAAAATAAGAACTTTGGTTCATACTGTAAGAAGAGATGTAAAGGCGTTCGCGTTTACCGCAGCTGGATCTTACATATGCAATGACGTCACCTCAACAATTTACAGCCTGTACCCTTTCGTGGAAAGGTGAATTTCGTCAGTCTGCGGCATCCGGGGGTAAATTTTGTAGTTTTGCTGGTATCTCCTCATCCGTAATTTTATTTGATGAAAGCATTCATAACAATACTGCTGCTAAGTTCAGCTATGGTTAATGCCCAGGATGGACTTAAAGATTCGCTATATATGCGTGAGCATTATGAAAAATCTGAGTACCTGTTGCCTATGAGGGACGGGATCAAATTGTTCACGGTTATTTACATGCCAAAAGACAAGTCAAAAACCTATCCGGTTTTATTGAACAGAACCTGTTACAATGCCTCGAGGTATGCGGAATATAAAACTTATGGACACCCCTCCCAATTTCTGGTTAAGGATGGTTATATACTGGCTTTTCAGGATGTTCGGGGACGATACATGAGTGAAGGTATCTTTAATAATATGACGCCAAATATCCCGGGTAATGATCCAAAAAATAAAAAGGCCATCGATGAAAGTTCTGATACCTGGGACAGTATTGACTGGATGATCAAAAACCTGAAAGGAAACAATGGCCGGGTAGGCATGTTTGGTATTTCCTATCCCGGCTTCTACACTGCTGCAGCTTTGCCGGATGCTCATCCTGCATTAAAAGCCTGCTCGCCCCAGGCGCCCATATCAGATTTCTTCTTTGATGATTTTCACCACATGGGCGCTTATCTTCAAAGCTATACCGCTGCGTATGCTGTTTTTGGCTATCAGAAAAAAGAGCAAACAAAAGTCGATTGGTTTAATGAACAAATAGGACGTTTCTACAGCAACCCCGCGAAGGACGCTTATGATTTTCATCTGAAGATGGGGCCGCTGAAAAACATTACCCAAAAATATCATGCTGATAATTTTTTCTGGCAACAGACAATAGATCATCCCAACTACGATACATTCTGGAAAAAAAGAAATCTCCTGCCTCACCTCAATAACATCAAACCGGCTGTGTTAACCGTAGGTGGCTGGTTCGATGCAGAAGACCTTTACGGGCCGCTAAATATTTATAAAACCATAGAAAAGACGACGCCGGGTGCGAAGAACACTATTGTGATGGGACCATGGGCCCACGGCGATTGGTCGCATGAGAATGGCAGGAGCACGCACAATCATATTTATTTTGGCGACAGCATTTCCACATTTTATCAGAAAGAGATCGAAAGCAGGTTTTTTGCATATTATCTGAAAGATGAAGGAAAACTAAACTTACCCGAAGCTTATATGTTTGATACCGGAAAAAAACAATGGCGGCAATTCGCTCAGTGGCCTCCCCGGGAAATACCTCCCATTCAATTATATTTTGGGGACAGGGGCCGATTATCGGTAAATAAACCACTTGATGAAAAAGCGGTGTTCGAATACACCAGTGATCCGGCCCGGCCCGTTCCCTATACCTCACAAATTGAAGGCATAACGTTTACGCCCCGGCGTTTTATGAGCGATGATCAGCGGCATGCTGCAAGGCGGCCCGACGTGTTGACCTTCGAAACAGATACGTTAAATGAAGAGGTAACTATCGCCGGTGAAATTCTGGCAAAAATAAAAGTTGCCATCACGGGTACTGATGCTGATTTTATTGTTAAGCTGATTGATGTATATCCGCCCAACCATCCCGATTATGAGCATAACCCGGCTAATATCGTGATGGGCGGATATCAGCAACTGGTTAGAAGTGAAGCATTCCGCGGGAGGTTCCGGGAAAGTTTTGCGAAACCTAAGCCATTTACGCCCAATGCCGTAACTGAGGTTAACGTTCCGTTGCAGGATGTGTTGCACACCTTTAAAAAAGGGCATAAGATCATGATACAAATCCATAGTACGTGGTTTCCCTACATTGACAGGAATCCGCAGAAGTATGTGGAGAATATTTATAAAGCCGGCCAGGAAGATTTTATTAAATCAGACATTAAAATCTATGGCTCATCGGTTATTGAGGCGGGAGGCCGGCAGCATCAGGTTAAGCATGCGTTTTGAATGGCAATGAATAAGCAATCGGGCACAAGTGACGGCTTTTACTAAACAGATCGATGCCTGCCAACATGATCACCAAGGAAGGCATGTAGCGTTCCACTCTTATTATTGTTTATTTTTCAAATAGCCGCCGGATATCTCCTTTCACTATTACAACCTCCCGATTTCTTCTTATACTTTCTTTCCAGACACTTCACGCAAATCCTCTATTTTGCATAACTAACCACATGCTATGAATCCTGAATATAATAAGAATGAAGACTCGATGAAATCAGCGCTAAGCCAGCTCAGTTCCAGGTTTGGGCAATTGTCGGCAGGTGGGGGTAGGAAAGCAATAGAAAAACAACATGATAAAAACAAGCTTACCGCACGCGAAAGAATCGACTACCTAATTGATAAAGATTCAATATTTATTGAAATTGGAGCTTTTGCGGGTTATGAGATGTACGAAGAATACGGTGGCTGCCCGGCCGGCGGCACTGTTGCCGGAATTGGATATATCGGTGGAAGGCAATGTGTAATACTGGCCAACGACCAGACCGTTAAGGCCGGGGCATGGTTTCCGATAACGGGCAAGAAGAACCTTCGTATGCAGGAAATAGCTATGGAGAACATGTTGCCTGTGATCTACCTCGTTGACAGCGCCGGCGTTTTTTTGCCGATGCAGGACGAGATATTCCCCGACAAAGAACACTTCGGAAGAATTTTCAGAAACAACGCACGAATGAGTGCGATGGGTATTACGCAGATTTCTGCCGTTATGGGGTCGTGTGTCGCCGGGGGGGCTTACCTGCCTGTTATGAGCGATGAAACCCTGATGGTGGAAGGCAATGGTTCCATTTATCTGGCGGGACCCTATCTTGTTAAGGCTGCCATCGGGGAAAAGGTTGACAGCGAAACGCTCGGAGGAGCCGTTACGCACACTGAAATCTCCGGCATAGCAGATTACAGGTTCGATACCGAACAGGATTGCCTCGACCAGGTAAAAAGGATAGTTTCAAAACTTGGCGCCAAAGCAATCGCAGGCTTTAACAGAACGGCGCCTTTTTTACCAGCCAAAGATGCCGCAGAATTATATGGGATCGTGCCTGTAGATAATACCAGGCCCTATGATATGAACGATATCATAGAACGCATAACTGATGCTTCGTCTTTATCGGGCACCACTTCCTCTTTCGGGCAGTTTAAAGAGAATTACGGAAAAACAATTTTGTGCGGGTATGCCCGTATCGACGGGTGGGCGGTAGGCATCGTCGCAAACCAGCGAAAAACAGTCAGGAGTAAGACAGGTGAAATGCAGATGGGTGGCGTGATTTACAATGACAGTGCGGATAAAGCCGCACGATTCATTATGAATTGTAATCAGAAAAATATCCCACTGGTTTTTTTACAGGATGTAACGGGGTTCATGGTGGGAAGCCGCAGCGAACATTCCGGAATTATCAAAGACGGTGCGAAAATGGTTAATGCCGTTGCCAATTCAGTGGTGCCCAAGATCACCATAATTATCGGCAATTCTTACGGCGCAGGTAATTACGCCATGTGCGGCAAAGCTTATGACCCACGGTTCATTTATGCATGGCCTACCGCGAAGATCGCAGTTATGGGAGGCGAACAGGCGGCAAAAACCCTTTTGCAGATACAGGTGGCAGGCATGAAAGCCAAAGGCAAAGAGGTTCCTGCAGATGAAGAGCAAAAGCTGCTCGCCGATATTAAGGGCCGGTACGAAAAACAAACCAGCACCTATTACGCGGCGGCGCGGTTATGGGTGGATGCGATTATTGATCCCGCGCAAACACGCAGGCTGATCTCTGAAGGTATTCACGCGGCAAACCATAATTCTTCAATCTCTGAATTTAAAACCGGGGTGTTCCAGGTATAAGCCGGTTGCGGGATGTTTAGCTTGTGTCGCGGTAATCTAATCCCCATCCCAACATCTCTTCATCAGCACATAGCATTTTTTTTAAATAATTACGTTCATGAAAATTCATATCTACCAGGTTGATGCCTTCACCGATAAAGTTTTTGGCGGTAATCCCGCGGCTGTTTGCCCCCTTAACACATGGCTTCCCGATGAACTGATGCAGCAGATCGGCATGGAAAATAATTTAAGTGAAACCGCTTTTTTGGTTAAAGACGGCAAAGACTATCACATCCGCTGGTTTACCCCGACCACCGAGGTTGAACTTTGCGGACATGCAACGCTCGCTTCAGCAGCAGTTATCTTTTATGAATGGGGGTTTTCAGGAGATGAGGTGATTTTTCATTCTAAAAGCGGCGAACTGAAAGTTAAGAAAGAGATCAACGGAAAGCTTACACTTAATTTCCCCAACAACAAGCCGTTCGTCGTTTACAACCCTCCCGCGTGTATTCCTGAAGGATTACAGTTGGCGGAAGCCATAGTATATAAAGGCCCGTTTGATTACATGGTGATCGCAGAAGACCAGCAGCAGGTTGAAGCGTTACAGCCTGATTTCAAAACGCTTTCACAGGCGTTATGCAGGGGGATCGTTGTAACGGCCCAGGGCGATGACACGGATTTTGTCTCCAGATGTTTTTATCCACAGTCAGGGATAGACGAAGACCCGGCAACGGGTTCAGCACATACCATGATGACGCCATACTGGGCTGAAAGACTTGGAAAAAACAAGTTAACCGCCATCCAGCTTTCGAAACGCAAAGGCTATTTTGATTGCGAATTGGCTGGTGACAGGGTACTGATGTCAGGATATGCCGTAATGTACATGAAAGGTGAAATTGAATTGTAATGGAACCCAAACAGGTTATCATTTATACAGATGGTTCTTCCCGCGGAAATCCGGGGCCCGGGGGTTATGGAGCGATCCTGCAGTGGGGAGCAGCAGAAAAAGAATTGTCCAAAGGGTACCGGAAAACAACAAATAACCGGATGGAATTGATGGCGGTGATAGCAGCGCTTGAATCATTAAAAAAGCCGGGGTTAAACATCGTCATTTACTCTGATAGCCAGTATGTTGTCAGGGCAGTTGAGGAAGGCTGGTTAAAAAACTGGGTAGCGACCAACTTCAAAGGCGGAAAAAAAAATAAAGACCTTTGGCTTCGTTATTATGATTTAGCCCAAAATCAGCATATCCGGTTTCACTGGGTGAAGGGCCACGCCGATAACAGGTTCAACAATCGTTGTGACGTTTTGGCAACTACTGCCGCTGACAGCCAGTTTCCTGAAGTAGATGAAGGATTTGAGGAAAGCCGGTAGGGTGCAATAAGCATGCACTATGGGGGAAGCGCAATTATTCTCAAAGTTCCGGTTACAGCTGGTCCAAATTGCTTTGCAAGCCTACGTCCCTTCAATTCTGTTCACAAAGTTTTTTAAGCAAATCTAATTCCTGTATTTTGTCGGAAGAATGAAACACGAAGTGTCAGAGATGATAACGGGCTGCATTACGGATATCATTTTCCAATTCTTGTTCGTCGTAGTTAAAAACCGACACATTATAATTTGCTAAAAGCTCCATAAAGGTCCGCTTGCTATATCCGGCAAGTTCTGCTCCTTGCCCTAAAGAAAGCTTGCCCTGTTCATAGAGCCGGGTCGCCAACAGCGTGGCAGCTTCCCGGTTGTCAAGGTCTAAGTTGTCCGGTATGTTTAATATTAAAGTTTTCACTTCTTAACGGTAGTTACTTTGTAAAGAAAAACTGTCAAACGCTTACCGATAACGATTAAGGACATAGCACGAGGCGTTCCGCTGGATGCGGTTCGCAGCGAGTGTGCTTCTACCCTACCTATTGTTCCTCTGAAACAAAGAAGCCGGACACTACATACTTCGACAAGTAAAAGCAGAACGAAAACGGCAAAAACCTCACCCGTCGAGCCGCGGTTCGGATAATTTAGCCTCGAAAGCCGGCTTGTTGACAAGGTAATATCCTCCAAAAAGAACAAGGCTGAAAAAGACAGTGCCGGTTAAACTGCCTTTATAGAAAGGCAGGGCATCTGTATAACATTGAAGTAGCCCGTCAAACGTTGCCGGACGGTGTAAACCACCACCACTTGCCCACACGATAAAATTGGATGCAAGGAAAAACGCGGTTGGAGCCAGCAGGGAATAAAGAAAGATATTTAACGGAGACACCCGCTTCATCAGGAAACCGATACATGTTACCCCCGCAAACAACAGGTAATTGGTCAACTGCCCTCTATAAAATCCGGGAATTTCTGTAAGGCCCAAAGAATATAAACCGTGGTATAAAAGGTCGGAAAGAAACATCGAAAAAACCGGAAGTGCGAAAGCCCATTTCTTATCTTTTATCATAGCACCCGCAAAGATCGCCATTGCCAATTGGGGAGCAAAGCCCCACGGCCTTCCAGGTATTACCCGATAAACAGCAGCCACAATAATCAACAAGACCAAAGACCACATCAGCGATTTATTCATTTTCATATTTGTGATGTAAAGAATGTCAAAAATAGCGCAAAAACCTTACTTATGCCGGATCAAAAAAATTATTCAGCCTGTATGCCGGGCAGCGACGCCCTGAAAACGACCGAGCTTTCCGGCGTGCTTAATTGAAGTTGTGATCCGGCAAAGGCAACTGCTGCTTCCCCCCGGTTCAGTTGTAATACGGTGCCATCGGATGCCTGTATTTTCAAACTTCCTTCCATCACCATAAAAATTTCAGTAGTCGATGGCCTGACATCGGGCCGCTGCCGGCTTCTTACCACAATCTGGCTTAGTTGAAAATCAGGAGCAGGTGAAAGGTATACTTTTTCACATTCGTTTACCGGGGTGCCATAAATGATATGAGGCACAACAGCTTCAAATTTGACATGCTTCATCAATTCATTTACATCGATATGCTTGGGGGTCAGGCCTCCCCTGAGCACATTGTCAGAATTTGCCATGATCTCCATATTTTGCCCTTCGAGATAGGCATGTAATACCCCTGCATCCTGGAAAATAGCTTCACCTTTTTTTAGATGCACCAGGTTCAACAGGTAGATAGAAAATATACCCCGGTCAACTTTCCCCGGTTCATTAAAGGTAAGCGCCGCGCGGGCCGCCCAAAAATTCGCGTCATCTTTCCGCAATTCATTGGCGTTGTATAAAGGCACTATCCTCGCTAAGAGCGGATGTAAAATGTCATCGATTCTTTGCTGGTCAGCTTCCATAAGCGCTTTGTATAACTTCTGGTAACCCCCTTCATCGAATAAAGACATCATAAAATCAAATTCAGGAATTCCGGATATAGCAGACCTGATGTCACCTTCAGCTTTAAAGCCATGAAGAAGCCAGAAATCGCTCAATGCGAGCATAAGTTCAGGCTTATGATTATCGTCTTTATAGTTCCGGTGTGAAGCGTTGATATCGATGCCTTCGTTATTTTCTCTTTCGAATTCCTTCGCAGCGGAATGTTTAGAAGGATGTACCTGGATGGAAAGCATATCCTTTACATCAAGCACTTTAAGAAGATAAGGCAGCCGTTTGAACTCCTGTTCGGCCTGAGCACCCAATACAGAGGGGTTAAGCCGGATACAAGCATTCAATTCAGTGCCTGTTTCGGTCAGAATGGAGGAATGATTTTCATGAGCGCCAAGCCAATATTCAGCAAACGGCTGGCGCCGGCTGTTTTCGACACCCAGCAATTCGGGAATAAATGCAGCCCCGCCCCATTGATAATGCTGCACTTTGCCGGAAAGCCTATATAAACTATTTTTATTCATGTCTTAGGTTAAAGGTTGGCCGGGGTATGGCACGCCCCTGGCACCTAAAGTAAACAAAAATGGCAATACATAACGAACTGGGTAAATATGGAGAAAGCCTGGGTAAAAAATATCTGGCTGATCAAAACTTCACCATCCTGTTTGTTAACTGGAAATATTCGTACTACGAAATCGATATAATCGCACACAAGGAGAAGATTTTACATTTTGTTGAAGTAAAAACACGACGGAGCGAACGTTTCGGGCTGCCTGAAGAAAGCGTCGATACAGTCAAGTTAACGAAGCTGATGAATGCCGCTGAAGAATTTCTTCACCAGTTCCCGGAGTGGAAGCGTATACAGTATGATATATTGTCTATTCTGATCGACAAAAACGACCGGCCGGAATTCTTTTTTATAGAAGATGTGTTTTTATAAACGTAGTTTGTGCAAACACCGGCTGTAACGAGAAGCTGGCGTTAAATTGCGCCTGATCCGATGTGCGTTTCTTTTCACAAGCACGATTGTATGATTTTGGCAATTTTTTCCACTTTTTGTCCGCTTTTCTCCATTTTTTATTAGCTTTACCAAAAACTTACCACTATGGCAGAAATACGGATAAACATTGATGATGAATTCTTTGAAAGTTTGAAAAAAGAAACAGGAATTCAGAAAACGTCGCAGCTAACCAATGAAGCCCTCAACCTGTTGAAATGGGCTGCTTCAGAAACCAGGGCGGGAAGAGTGCTCACAACGTCAAATGCTGATGGATCCGGATCGAGAAAAATAATAATACCAAGCCTTGAAAATGCAAGGCTTAAGAAGTAAGGTTAGATAAAATTTGCCCATGCGGAGGTCTCTGATGACCCCGCTGCTAATATCCATACCGGTAACACGGCATCAAAAGTACCAATGTCTTCTGCAGCCAATAGAAATTCACATGTTGATAATGAGAACCAGGTAATCTCCACCGGTCCTGACATCATGCAGGACGAGGTGGAGATTGTTACCAGTAATGACAACAACGTAACCGTGTTGCCCCCCATCACAAAGGTGGGATACCGGTTAGCTCTTTACATTCTAAGTATAATCTCGGTTTGCATAATCTGTTTACTGATTCTTGTAAGCGTTAAAAGTTTCGACGCCTCAGACAAAATCAACATCTCCCCTACCGGGGTTTCTGATAGTACCTTTTCCCAGCAACAAGAGATCATAAGAGCTTTACAGGAAGAGAAGAAAAGTTACCGGGATTTTATCATTCAGCTTAGCCAGACGATCTTATTAAATCTGTTGCTCCCGATCCTGACAGCTGTACTGGGTTATATTTTTGGTTCCCGCGAAGGGTTGTCCACAAGAAGAAATGATGGCGCCTGAAATCCGACACACCTGATAACGACGTTGTGATATTTCGGTATTCCCGACAGCATTTACGAACCCCTGAGAACCTGGTTTGTAAATTGCAGATCAGATCAGCCCCGCATCGCCGTTCAGCAAAACTTTCATTTTTTCTACCATTTTAAACGTAGCGGGGCAGTACTGTACGTTTTGCTTATGAACGTGAATGTAATCCACCATTTTCCTTTTTGACAGGTGAGGAAATCCGGCGCAATCGGCAGGCCTGACCTCATATATGGAGCACATGTTATTAGAAAGATCAAGGAACTGGCAGGGCTGTTGCCTGTTCATCCAGTCGTTGTCCTTTTTTTCAAGATACAGATATTTTTCCCTGAATTCCAGCGGAGGCATTCCGAGGTGAGTGGATATTCTCTTAACGTCTTTTACCGTAAATGTAGGCGACATCGTTTTGCAGCAATTGGCACATCCCAGGCAATCAACTTCCTTCCATACAGCCTTACTTACCAGAACGGCCATCCTGTCAAGATCCTTCGGGGGATGCTTTTCCAGGCGGGTTAAAAATCTTCTCAGCTTTCTTTTATAGGCAATTACATTTTTTCTAAACAGGCGAAGATTAACTTTCATATTGAATTTTAAACGTCAAATTTGAAGTTTACCGAAAGTAGCATTAATCCGTAAAACGGCCATGTGCGAATCTAAAAATATCTAAGTATGTGGGATGCCTATACAAAGGGATTTAAAGCCTGGCTTCAGTTAGAGAGATCCCTTTCAGACAATTCCGTAGAGGCTTATATCCGTGACATTAATAAGTTCACGCAATTTCTTGAATTGACCGGGGCACTAAAGCCGCCGGGTGCAATCAATTTACAGGATCTCCAGGATTTTCTTAAGTACATCCATGGCCTTATGATTTCTCCCACGTCGCAGGCGCGGATCATTTCAGGCATACGAAGCTTTTATAAATACTGCCTGATTGAAAACATCACAAAAGCTGACCCGACAATTTTACTTGAGGCCCCGAAGCTGACAAGGGCTCTTCCTGATGTCTTGAGCTTTGAAGAGATTGAAAGCATCATCGCAAAGATCGATCTTAGCAGGCCAGAAGGTGAACGCAACAAGGCTATCCTGGAAACGATGTACAGCTGCGGGCTTCGGGTAACCGAAACGGTTAACCTGAGGATTTCAGGATTATACCTCGACGTCGGTTTTATCCGGGTCATCGGAAAAGGCGACAAGGAAAGGCTGGTGCCTGTCGGCGGGGCTGCTATCCGGCAGATAAAAGTTTACCGCAACAACGTGCGCAACAAGATTAACATCAAACCAGGGCATGAGGATATTCTGTTCCTCAACCGGCGGGGTAGCAGGCTTTCGCGGGTAATGATTTTCCTGTTCATACAGGATCTGATAAAAAAAGCAGGAATCACCAAAAAAATCTCACCACACAGCTTCCGGCATTCTTTTGCTACGCACCTCGTAGAAGGAGGAGCAGACCTCCGGGCTGTACAGGAAATGCTTGGTCATGAAAGCATAACCACTACGGAGATCTATACACATCTTAACCGGGAATACCTGCGCGACACCCTGCAGCGTTTTCATCCCGCTTTCGGCAACATGGATTGACCGCCGCAGCGACTCCATGGATGCGTCTCCTACGGCAGCCCCTTTATTCTTTTTTTGTTTCTTTATATGGATTAGCTTTGACGCCAAAATAATCAGCTTATGAAAAAAATGTTTATAACATTAATGATTGCCTGTGCTGTGTATTCTTTCTCTTATGCACAACAGGTACAAACGCCGCAGCCAAGTCCTACCCAGACTGTGAAACAAAACTTTGGCCTATCCAGTGTTGAACTGTCTTACTCACGTCCGGCGAAAAAAGGAAGAAAAATAATGGGCGACCTTGTTCCTTATGGCAAGGTGTGGAGAACCGGCGCAAACCAGGCTACAACCCTAACGTTTGGCGACGCTGTAACCATCGGCGGCACCAAAATACCTGCCGGTAAGTATGGCTTACTGTCTATTCCGGATAAAGACAACTGGACAATGATTATTACAAAACAGGTCAATGTAACCAGTCCTGACGCTTATAAAAAAGACAGTGACATCGTGCGGGTAAATGCCAAAACAATGACCCTGAAAGATCCGGTTGAAAACTTTACCATACAGTTTGCGAACCTCAAACCCAACAGCAGCGAATTACAGCTCATGTGGGAAAACACCGCAGTGAGCCTGCCAATCACAACTGAAGTAGATAGCAAGGTAATGGCACAGATAGATGAGGCAATGAAATCGGATAAGCCACCATACTTTACGGCAGCGTCTTATTATTTTGATAACGGAAAAGACCTTGGCAAAGCCAGGGAATGGGCAGACAAGGCTGTGGAAAAGGATCCTAAAGCTTATTATATGGTTCACCTCCTGGCTAAGATACAGGCAAAGATGGGAGACAAACCGGCTGCTCTTGCTACTGCAAAGAAATCTATTGAATTGGCTAAAGAAGCGAAAAATTTCGATTACGTGGCGCTGAATGAAAAGCTGATCGCGGGGATGAAATAAAAAATTGTTCAAATTACAAGGGCCACAAAGCTCTGATCATTTTCAGTCTTTGTGGCCCTTTGTTTTGTGAAACCCCCGCCTTTTGTCAGGCTGTATCGGTATGGCTTTAATGGTAAGGAGAATGATAATGAAGTAAAAGGGGAAGGTAACCAGCAGGATTACGGCATGAGGATTTATGATCCGAGGGTGGGTAGGTTCCTGAGTGTGGATCCATTAACAAAAGGATTTGCGATGCTGACCCCATATCAGTTTGCGAGCAATGGCCCTATAGAAGCCGTAGACTTAGATGGGTTAGAAGAGGAATCATCGAAGAAAGAAGGGTTTAAGAAGAGTTTTGGAAAGTCTGTTTTAAGTGGCAAAGGTAATACAGTAAGTTATATAGCCAATAATCCTAACCATGCCGGTTATGGTTATAGCCCGACTATGAAGCCGTCAACTCAGGCAGACATTAAGAGGTATGAGGTAAATTGGTCGCAACCATTAAATCCTACTTGGCATATTCAAACTTTTTCTGAGGATTTAGTATACGGTACATCCAATTTCATAGGAGGTATTGCAGGGGGCGATGGGGAAAAAACCGCACAAGCTATTCCTTCATTACTAAACGCAGCTGCTACTATTGGAATTTTGAAAGGATTTTTGGCGTCTGCGAAAACTTCTATCCCTCTTAGAAGAGGTATCATTACAGGCGATAAAGGTGTTATTTGGGGAAAAGCAAGAGCGGCGGCCGCCGGAGATATGGCAGCAGAAGCAGAATTAAGAGTGGCAAAATCTCTCCGAGATAAAGGAAGTGATATTCAATTTTGTAGATGCAAATGCAGGTAATGCTAAAGGAACAGGAACTTTTGATTTCACGGTGGATGGAGTTAGGACAGATGTCAAGAGAATACAGGGTCTTGGAAGAAATGCTGTAAGTGATGTTGCAAACGGAGTAGAGCAAGTAGGTCCCGGTGGTCAAGTTATTGTTGTGAGACCTGGTAACTCAAAGTTCACTCTATAGCAATACGAAAATTCCCTCATTAATAATTTTAGGCCTAAGCAATCAGGTGTAAGTATAAAAGTTATTAATGAAAGTTCATTACCAAAAGTTGGAGGAAACTAAATATGGAATTGAAATATCTAACTGTCGGAATAAAAGGATTTGATATTAAGGCCGTCGAGGATGTGCTTATGAAATTGGGTGTTTCTGATATTGATCAAATTAGAAAAATATTCGGAGTTGCCATTCGAATTGAAGATTTGCGACAAGATTATCAAACAATGACGAAATTTTTAGCAGAAAATAAATTGAAAGACGAAAATCCTTTCTTTAATGAGTTTGATATTAATCCTTATGGATTACAAATTAGTTTTACGGTACTGCCAGCTTTTAAGAATTCTGATATCTTAGGCGCTTAGGCGCAAACATCTAAACTTTTTTTTATAAAATCATGCTGCTAATTTTACAGGACTTAGTTTAATAAAATCCCGGATAGAATTTTTCAATTGAAAATAAGCATCTCTATAGTTTTCTTTTAATGATGGTA
>JBGSYC010000227.1:0-13418 GCA_041751095.1 Flavihumibacter sp. | reverse complement strand
AGCTCTAAAATATCGCTTACTGGAAAGCGCAACCCCCTTATAGTGGGCTTGCCACCCATGAGACCGGGTTGAATGGTGATTCTTTCAAGTAGCGGCTGCATCATGATTGAACTTTAAACAAATTTAGGTTTTATAAATAACTTCTACGACAGGGTTTGTGATTGCTATCTTTGGACAGGAGGCATGCTGGTGGTCGGTCTGATAAAGGTTTGTGCGAGTCCGGAATAACTTTGAGAAGGACGCTCAAAAGATCTCTTCAATTAAATCGTACGGTTACACTCTTCCCAGCGTAAACATCCTGTGGTAAATCCACTATGATCATTGTGTTATTTTGATCAGTTGCCGGGAGCGTAATAAAATGATCCCCTTTGTTATTATACCTGCCTGGTAAGGTCACCATAACCCTGCTTAATTTTCTTGAAGGATCAGAGACCGTCAGTTCCTGAACCTTGTCTCCCAGCATTTTAAGCATTGCCATCCCGGGACTGTCCATTCTAACTTTTAAACCATTAGAGATATTGATTTCTCCTGCCTTGTGAAATATGACTTGACAGATACCTAATTTATCATTCCTGACAGCCTGTAAATCAGATGTGTTTGCGATGATTTCAACACCGCGATTATTACGGCTGGTCTCTATTAGTTCGTGTTCACTTACTGCAGGCACCACGATGTATTGATATGATGCACTATCAGGACTATTGCCATGATCAAACCATAGCGTAAACACATCCATACTTACTACTTCCTCAGAAACATTCTTTTGATCTGTTATGTCAGCCCAACTTCCTTTCTCCGCTTGATTTGACAGGTGAATGGTCGTTGGTGAAGGTAAAATGTAGCCGGTCTTGTCGTGATACACCAACTTAACTTCATCTAACTTGTGGTTACCACGAGGCAACTTCTTCACCTCCCCTTTCTCCATGGTCGTTACATCGCCTCGCATTAATACCTGATTAATAGTAGTAGCCACTGGCAAGTCTGGTACTGACTTTATATCTGTTCCAAGACAAACATACTCCTCATCAAAAAAGAACCATGATTTTTTTGCTTCCAGCATATCATGAGGGCTTTTAAAGTCAAATGCCACTGCCCCATATAACCCATCGGTTACTGCACCAACAAAGTCAGTCAGGCCATCGAGTTGAATACGATCAGCACCATGCAGCTTTGGTTTTTGCATGATCGTAGTACCGGATATTTTTTGCCAATCGTACACCGGCCAGATGTTGTGGTACTCATCTCCTTTCAGCATCAAATAGTTTGTTCCGTCCGCTCTGTGGTGTGTTGTTATTCCAGGTCCATTGTAGGGTTCTTCCATGTTTCTATTTCTGGTGGAAAACATTCTCACCGTAGTATAGAAATCCGGTCGTTGAAATACGAAATGTTCTGTTTGCCAAAAGAATTTACTAAAAGATAAAGATGGTTTTGCTTCTCCTTTTCTTAGTTTAATAATTTCCTGCAGTTCGTTTTTGCGATAGTCGGTGCTCAGTAATAGTCTTTCAATTTCAATCACACTATGCGGCTGAAAACCTGCCTCCTTCTGAGAAATGCTTCTGTTTTTAACACTGACGTCCGTATATATACCATAAACCATTTGCTTATAAATGCCATCGAGATAATAATCTACGAGATGGTTTATTTTGTCCACAGAAAAAGCATATTTCGTGTTTGCTACGTAATACGACCATTCGCCAAATGCATTGGCATATTTACCATATCCATATGAAGTAGTATTGTTTACTCTATCAACCCTATGGTGAAAACTATAATCGTGCTGCATTCCCCGCTGGCCTGTGTTAAACTTTACTTCGCCTTCGATAATTTTAATAACGGTATCGAATGCCGTTTTATCTCCAAGAAAAAGCAGATTTTTGGCCAGAATTCCGGCAATGACAATCCTGTCACCGCTGGGTCTCGCTCCGGAGGCATTCATATTGGCTCTGCCAATAATGGGTTGAGCCTTGTCTACCAAATCTTTTGGTAATTCATCCCCGACTATCAGCATCAACTCTCCGAGATCAGTAGGTATAGTAATTTGACTATCATGCCAATTATCCCCGAAAAAATCGTGATCAACCCAATATTTTAACGATGCAGTAATTTTACTTTTTAATGTTTTGCTTTTGTAAAATTTAGACTTTGTGGTCTTATACGCTTTCGCCATATAAACCAGATCATTGGTGTGCCTCCGATGAGGAAAGCCAGCCGTTCTGCTTAGGTCATCATAGTTGATATCCTGAAAACTGCCATCTGCTTTCATCCTGCCAAGTATTTGCTCTACAGTTTTATCATCAATGGCTGTTTTCATTAGATCACCTAATACTCTACCTTTAATGATCTCAAAATCGTCAGGTCCGGTATTGAGCGACAAGGTTAATAATGCTACAATTATATTTAGGATGAATATTTTGATTGCTGAAATCATGGATTGAAATTATAGCTCAAAATAAAGTAGATGTTTAAAGGCAATGCCTGGAGATAGGAAGGTACTAAAAATTAGTGAGAAGATTACCCGACTAAGAGGGTTTCCGCCTGTGATGTATCCCAGCCCGCATGGAAAGACTTCTGTAGATGCCGTAAATGAGAAGCGACTGCAGAAGCTATCCCGTCAATTAGAAGAATTAAAGCAAACTTTGAAGCTGTCAGGAGTTGTCATCAAACCCAAGGTGTTAAGCAATGATGAGGCAACCGGGTTACTCAGAATAGTAGCCGATTACACCTACGCCCTAAATGTACCCTATCAATATGACCACAGGTATTGCAGATTCATGCTTCGTCAGCTCTTTAGGCTTTTACTGTTCCGAAAATGGTTAGTTGAATTGTTCAGCAATATATTCAACCAATTTCTCGTCGGACATTTTCTTTGCAGTACTTTCTTTGGCAACCGTATTTTTATACTGGGGTGTTTCTGCTATATACTTTATAAACTGTTCCTGTGCTGTACCCGTACCGGTTACATGCACTTCATCCACGTTTTGCATGTATGCCATTATTTCTTTGAAAAATTTAACCTGCAGGGTTTTTTCTAAGTTGTTCGCGGCATTTTCATTGGAGTTGCTTCCGGCACCGCCATTGCTGACATGACCCTTTACAACAAAATCTCCTGTATCAACCCCGTCTCTTCCTACTATAGTTGCTTTATGCGAATCCATCCATATCCCGAATTGTTTTTTATTTTTTACAGACATATAGTTAATTACAATTGTTTGAAAGCATATCTGACAGAGAAAGAGAGATAAACTTAAATTGTAAGCCGTTAAAGGTACATACAAAAAACCAATGCCCTGTTAATGTAAGGTGAGGGCTTCAATACAACAGTGCAGGGCGCCCCGTTCGGGATATCATTAAGTCTCCTTACCCCTTTCCTGTTATTAATCAATGTCTGAAAACGAATTACCTTTAGAAAGCACAAGCCAATATCCATAGTCAAATTGAAGGATTAGAAGAACGTCTTGAACAAGTCACAGAACTCCGGTTGAGCAAAAGAAAAAAGGTCTGACTAAACATTCAACCCTGTTTTAAAATCCTGAATAAGGGTGAAATCCCCTTTTTAAAAGCCGTTAGATTATATAAGTTTAAAGAAAGCAGGTGTTTTGAAATGGGTGGAAAAGGATCGGGTAATGACTTGATTGGGGTTGTTATATAGGGTAAGTAAAGTAGATATTTGCATGAGAAATTTTTAAAAAGGTTCTGAAAGAGGAATCAGTTAAGAGGAATTTAACTGTCAGGGAATCACTGAGGATTGGAGAATTTAAAACAGCCGTAAAGCCATCAGGTAATAAGGAATTCAGTTCTGATGAAGCTACCAGTTACGTGCGATTGTTTACCCATATACCTGTGCACAGGATGTCCCGGATCAGTATGGCGACCAGGTAAAATAGATTAATGACACTAATCAAAAGAATTATTCAGCATTAGCTATCCGGCGAATTCCACCATCCGAACAATAAAAAAGACACAACAAAAGCGGGCATTTATAAAATTCCGATATGCTAGTAATAAAAACCATCCAAAACAGAATATACGAAATAAGAGAACAAAGGGTAATGCTTGACTTTGATCTTGCGCAACTTTATAAAGTGGAAACAAAAGCGTTGAACCAGGCAGTGAAGCGCAACGTAAAAAGGTTTCCGAGAGACTTTATGTTTCGGCTTACTATTACGGAATGGCATTCTATCCGGTCACAATCTGTTACCGCATCGCAAAGCGCTTCCTTGCGGTCACAAATTGTTACCGCATCCCAGAGCAAGCGGAATACTACTGTAACGCCTTACGCCTTTACTGAACAGGGAGTTGCTATGTTGAGCGGCATTTTGAATTCAGATAAAGCCATCAATATGAATATCGCTATAATGAGGGCTTTCGTGGAAATAAGGCGGCTTGCCCTGAAGCAAAACGATCTGGTAGAACAGTTGGAGGGAATAAAACAACGCTTAGGAGAACACGATACCCAGCTAAACAGCATTTACGATGCTATTGAAAACCTTTTAGACGAAAAGATAGCTCAAAGGAAATGGGATGAAAGAGAAAGGATAGGGTTCAAAAAGTAACACTGTTGTTTTATACCGGGTTTTAAATAATTTCTAAAACGTCCTGCTCTGGGGAAGAATCAACATGAACTCAGCAGGGATTTACCGGAGATATCTTACCAAAGAGATGCAGTCGTTAATGCCGGATGAAAGCAACTCACATTTATTTTCAGGATACCGTGAATTAACAATTTATTTCATCATACTTTGCTCATGTGACAGTCTGAATGCTGTTAAAAACAGTAACTTAATGTGTTTCCGGTTTTCAACAAAAAATGATCTATTTAAGCAAAACATTAAAGTAAAATTATGAAAAACAGCCTCGCGGCATTATTCCTTCTGTTTTCAGCACCTATATTCGGGCAATTGAAGGTTACCGAAAAATTCCAAAATATTGGAACCGTTCAGCAAGCGCAACAGTTTATCGATGCCAATCCGCAACTCAAGCCAGCTTTGCTTAAGCTCTCCGCTGCAAAAGATACCGCCCTCATTGACAAAAGGTTGTTGCGGCAAAATAAAGGAGATGTCTTTTCCGTCGGCTATGTCACCTATAAAGTGCTGGAATCAGCAGGCACAACTGACTTCCGTGCGAATTATATCTTCCTGGATGGAGCAACATACTCAAAGCCGGAGATTGACAGCCTGAAAAAACTTATCCTGCAAAAAGCATCTGCAGGTGTACCATTTGAAACGCTCTCTGATCAATACACAATGGACGGAAATAAAACGCATGGTGATACCGACTGGTTTTCCGGGGAATATA
Source organism: Flavihumibacter sp. (assembly GCA_041751095.1). Classification (GTDB taxonomy): domain Bacteria; phylum Bacteroidota; class Bacteroidia; order Chitinophagales; family Chitinophagaceae; genus JADCRZ01. The sequence goes on along the minus strand of JBGSYC010000227.1, from coordinate 8,123 downwards.
GTTTTCCAAAAGAATTTCTGGACGCAGTGCAGAAACATAAGCTCGGGGATATATTCTTTGTGGAGGTGCCGGATAAGCAATGGCACTATATCATCAAAAAGACTTATAATGATCGGGTGAAGAAAGATATGACCGTTCTAAGGTCAATCGGTACATAATGGAATATCGTAACCGGGACGACATTGTTCCGGTAAGCTTACGATTAAACTTAAAGAATTAAACGATATTTTTAAAGCAACATACTAAAATAAAATGATGAAGAATAGCCTTGCGGCGTTATTCCTGCTGTTTTCAACACAAATGTTTGGGCAGTTAACAGTTACCGAACAATTCCAGAAGATTGCGACTGTTAAGCAGGCACAACAGTACATCGACGCCAATCCGGAACTTAAACCAGCTTTGCTTTACCTCTCTTTGGGAAAAGACTCAACCCTTATTGACAAACGGTTGTTGCGTCAAAAGCAGGGAGATATCTTTTCGGTCGGATACGTCACTTATAAAGTCCTGGAAGCAAAAGATACCATTAACTTCCGGGCGAGCTATATTTTTCTGGATGGGGCAACATACTCCAGGCCGGAGATTGACAGCCTCAAAAAAATTATCTTCCAAAAAGCTTCTGCAGGTGAATCATTTGAAGCGCTCTCTGATCAATACACAATGGACGGAAATAAAACGCGTGGTGATACCGACTGGTTTTTCGGGGAAGATATGGTTTCTAAGGAATTCCAGGATGCAGTCCAGAAGCATAAGACCGGGGAAATTTTCTTTTTGGATGTACCCGAGAAGCAATGGCATTATATCATTAAAAAGACACACGACGACCGGGTAAAAAAGGATATAGTTGTTCTCAGGTCAAACGGTAGATAAAACCAATATTCTGATTATTTCTTCGGGTCGTCAATAACCGTGGATGTGATAACGGGGAAAGATCAGGATACTAACAAACATTCGTGTTTTAATAAAATCGCTTAGATTAAGATGGGCAGCGCAAATTATTTCCCGAATCTACTAACTAAATTTTGGCTACGTAAACGATACTTTTCCAAAGACATTTCGCCAATATGCATAATAGGTGAAATCAGAGAAGTTACCCGCTCAATCAGCAAGTAAAATCTTACGAACCGTGACGGCATTGCCGGTCTTTTTTCTCAACATAGCTAACGTGCATGGATAAATTTTGTAACGATGCCGCTAACCGGTCAGACAATTTCAGCGTTTCGACATAAACCTTGAACGAAAGTATAAAGCCTATCGACCGGGCGAAAATTAACAAGTTAAAAATGATGAGCTTTTTGTATGCTATCTTCATTTTCAATGGGAATCTAATTTACTACAAATAGCGTACTCCGTTAAGTTAAACCTTACGCTTTGAGGAGCAATAAGGCCTTCGTCAAGCCCTGTTCAGTTAGCGATAACCCGTTTGTGTTTAAAGCATTAATTTTAACCTTTATAATGAAACAACTAAATCAATTTTTATGGTAGAAAATTTGAACAGCCTCGTAAAAGAAAATGCAGATGCCACTATAATCAACAACGCGGACATCCCTAATGAACGGAATGAAGAAGCCGTGCAGGAAGCCAGCAGTGCCATAGAGGACTCTTTAAAAACGTCTCTATCCGGCGGCAACGTAAAGGAAGTAGCGGGCCTCTTTAATGGCACTGGCGATAACGTAACAGCTAACCCTGTTACCCAGCAAGCTACCGGCAACTTTATGGACCGGCTGCAAAGCCGCTTTGGCTTGAATGTGCAGCAGGCGGCAAACATAGCCAACAACCTGATACCAACGGTGTTGAAGAGACTGGTGCAAAGGACAGCCGATCCGGCGGATAAAAGCTTTGATCTCCAAAAGATTTTCAATGAGGTGAGTGGTGGAAAAACAGACGGCCTTAACGTTCAGGCAATGTTGACAAAGTTTAAAGGAAGTATGGACAGGGACGGCGATGGTGATGTGGATCTTCAGGATCTAAAAGCATTCTTTACCGGCAAAGGAGGGGTGGTAGATAAAGTAAAAGGACTTTTTAAATAGTGCACCCGTAGCGTTAAGAAAAAAGCATTGCTTTATTTGTGACAGCCACATTAATCTGCAAATGCAATTTTTAAGCATGGCGATAAATTAAATTGGTAGAGCGGTACCTTTTCAGCCGCTTTACTTATTTCCATGTGTCAGAGTAACTTCTACTAAACAGATGATTTTAGAGAAACGAAATATCGATATACTTGTTCGGGACTTGTAAATCGCCCGATCATAGTCAGGGACGGCATTGCGATCCCTGCAAAGTAAAGCACTGCCGAAGTTCCGGTTATCAATGGCTGAATATCTCGTTTGCCAGCGGAGCTTCACAGGTCTGGCTGACGCTGACAATTAACTAATAAGCATTCAATCCATGATCGTCCATCTTATCGACGGTACCTATGAACTATTCCGGCACTTCTACGGCCAGCGTAGATACAACAAAGGCAAGGACCCGCCATTCGGCGCGGCGGTTGGTGTACTGAATGGAGTATTGGAAATGATCGAAGAAGGCGCCACGCACGTAGGTGTCGCGACGGATCATGTCATCGAGTCATTTCGTAACGAGCTCTGGCCCGGCTATAAAACCGGAGCAGGGATCGAACCGGCGCTGTTTTCGCAATTTCATCCCATGGAGGAAGCATTGGCGTCGATGGGCGTGGTCGTATGGCCAATGATTGAGCTAGAAGCAGATGATGCTTTAGCCTCCGCAGCGCACTTAGCCGCCGCCGACCCCCGTGTTCAGAAAGTGTGCATCTGGACGCCGGACAAAGATCTCGCACAATGTGTGCGCGAAGACCGGGTGGTGCAGGTTGATCCCAAAGCAGGAGCAATCAGAGACGCAAACGAGGTACGCAAAAAATTTGGCGTGAGTCCGGTACTCATCCCGGACTTTCTCGCGCTCGTCGGCGACAGCGCGGATGGTTATCCAGGCATCCCGGGCATTGGGAAAACCGGAGGAGCCCGGCTGTTGAACCAGTACGGGCCCATCGAGGGTTTCCCCCGGAAACTGCTGGCGGAACAACATGAACAGGCATTGCTGTTCAAACGACTCGCCACCCTGCGAACTGATGCACTGTTATTTAACGATGTCGACCAGTTGCGATGGCGTGGGCCTACGTCAGCTTTTGCGGGGGTCACTGCCGAAATGGGTGAACCGGGTTTACTCGCCCGGGCGAACGCCGCCCCCGCAAACATTATTCAGTCCATTTAAGCTTAGGGGTTGTAAGGAAATAACTTTTACATTTACTTGTTGAATGAATACAATAATGCTTACTTTTGTATCATGGAAGCATTAAAGAAAAAGATTAAGAAGTTATTACCTCATCTTAACGAGTATCAGAAAAGAATTTTTTTAGCGGGGGAAGCTGAAGCATTAGGTAGAGGTGGTAATACAATCATTTCTAAGTTGTCAGAGGTTTCAAGACCAACAATCATTCAGGGAAGAAAAGATCTTGAGGCCAACAAGCCGCAAATGAATAGTCCTCTAGTACGGACTCGATCAGTTGGTGGAGGAAGAAAGAAGTTAACAGATAAGGATCCGGCTTTGTTAGTCGATCTTGAATCGTTGGTCGAACCACTAACACGTGGTGAGCCGGATTCTCCGTTGCGTTGGACATGTAAGAGTACCAGAACTTTATCAACAGAATTAAAAAAGAAAGGTTATAACGCCAGTCATACGGTTATCAGCGAACTGTTAAGTGAACTGGGATATAGTCTGCAGTCAAACGCAAAGCGCATCGAAGGAAACCAGCATCCCGACAGAAATGAACAGTTCAAGTATTTAAATAGACAAACTAAAACTTATTTATCCAGAGATTTTCCGGTTATATCGGTGGATACTAAGAAAAAGGAGCTGATAGGTAATTTTAAGAATGAGGGCAAGGAATACAGGCCCCATAAAGATCCCCGGGAAGTGGAGGTTCATGATTTTGGTATGAAAAAAGCGGTTCCTTACGGAATCTATGATATAAAGAAGAATGAAGGATTAGTAAACGTGGGTCAGAGTTGCGATACAGCAGAGTTTGCAGTAGAAAGCATTAGAAGATGGTGGAAGTGCATGGGGAAACAAAAATATAAAACGGCTGAAAAATTACTAATTACCGCAGATGGCGGAGGAAGTAATGGTTACAGATTAAAATTATGGAAACTAGAATTGCAAGAACTTGCCAATGAAATAAAAATAGAAATTACCGTTTGCCATTTTCCACCTGGAACCAGTAAATGGAATAAAATAGAGCATAGGTTATTTTCTCATATCACTATGAACTGGCAAGGAATTCCATTAATTGATATAGAAACGGTGGTACAATTAATTGGTGCCGTTAAAACGAAAACAGGATTAAAAGTAAAAGCGAAGATTGATGAAAATGAATATGAAAAAGGAAGAGTTATTACAGCGAAAGAATTAAAGAATATAAACATACAACATCATAAATTCCATGGAGAGTGGAACTATACTATAAGGCCACAAACGTAAAAGTTATTTTCTTACAAACCCTTAGGGATTACTTTACACTTCAGTTTAAGGGGATATAGGTAAAACAAGAATGAAGACTTTTATAAATTTTCAGTACTTGATAATGGACGGTGATATCGGTATTGCCCCCTTTAAACTTACTGCTTTTTCGCTTTACCAGATATGTAATTCTGTTGCTCAATCCTGGATAATAACGTTGCTTTACCGGTCATATATGCCTGATCGTAGTTCAATACAGAAAGCGTGCTATCAGCAATTTCATAGTTTTCGTAATTCTGAAAAACTACTCCATCCACCTTCTCTCTTTTTGTCGCCTTTCTGAATCTTGGCCCCCCACTTGAATAAGCCAGATAATCTAATGTATGCGTACCCTTGTTGATCCAATAGCAGAATTCATCATGGTGATCTTTTCCACCACCTGCTGCATCGAATGAAACACCGATCTTATCATAATTTTTACCTTCAATGGTCGTTTCACCTGAATATTTCAGAATTACTGCCGGTTCGGAAAGTTTATAAGGCAGCAAAGCAAAATAGGCAATAGCGTTCAGGCCTTCTTTGTATTTGTCACTTTCTTCCTGCGACAAATCCTGCTTTCTCCCATTGACTTTCCTTGTAAAAGAATCATTGGTAAGTATATCATGCACTTCAGTATTTAAAGAATCTCTTGAAGTTCTTTCGTATAAAAAATCGCCTCCGTTTTGTTTAAGGTGAACCCTGAACTGCCTGAAATCAAAAGAAACATCCATATTTGTATAATTTTCACCCCCATGTTCTTCAATGCATTGTTCAACAATCTGAACAGCTTTTTCATCACGAGGTCTTTCATTGCTGCAGGCAATCGTAACAAGCATTAAGACAGCAATGGAAATCTCTTTCAGCAAATTGTTTTTAGGTAAATGCATTAGTTATATTTAGAAATGAATTAAATTTCCTAACCTTTATCGTCAATACCTGTGCCAACACACGCAATATACTCACAAGATATTGATCTTGTGAGTATGAAAACAAGGTATTGTCATACGATCGATGATGAGTGGTTTCTGTTTTCTGTTTGACTGATCTAAACGCATAATTTTTTTTTATTCATTTTAAAACTAATCTGATGGAGCAAAATGAAAAACTAAGTACAGTTGCCACGGCTTTAGGCAGTGCCATAAAAGCGGCGGTAAACAGTGATGTTGCCGATAAGGTAACTACCACCCGGGTTGAAATGGATATTGTGAGCCTGATCATCGAAAGCTGGGGCGACCTCCCGAAGAAGTCAGCAAAGCAAACCATAGAAAAATACGGCCTTCCAAATGAAGCAAGCCAAAGCCGGCTTACGTGGTACAACAACGGGCCGTGGAAACGCACGGTCGTTTTGCGTGATGAAATTCCACATAATTTTCCACAGCCGCATACCGATGTTATTGAAAACTTTATTGATTACAAAGTGCCGGTAGAATTGTATGGTGAAATAGCAAAATACGACGGCAGTGTTGCTATTGAGAGAACAAGAGGTGAAGTCTCGGCCCGATGCGATATGGAAGCTGCCAACTTTATAGCGCTCAACCTGATGCATGATATTGTAACGGGTAAATATAATGCGGAAGAGGCCCGTAAAGCCTACGGGGAAATAACATCGGCCTTTCTAATGAACCGGCCTGCTCCTTACGCGGAAGGTCTTCAGTTTACAAGACGTGAAGAAGATACGAAAGACAGAGACGAGACAAAAATAGCGGGTGCCATGCTTCATCAGACGGGTGAGAAAATAAAAGACATCTTTACGGGAAGGAATGATGGCTAAAATGTATGATTGCAGCTATGAGTTTTCATTGTTATGAATAGCATATAGAGTGACAGGGTGGTTTCCACGATGACGGTAAGCAAGCATAAAGACCTGAGAGTATACTTTCTTCCGCTCGTGTTAGATTTTACGGGTACCATGCTGAGCAATAGCCAGTATATTGCCCCGAACCTCGTTCATCTTAATGTTGGTCTTCCGGTAGTTGAAGGGGTGTAATTACAAAAAAGACAGGCATAATTATCATTAGATTAATTAATAGGACAACCATCAAAAATGAAAAACGTATTTATTGCAATTAGCTGTATTTTGTTTGTCGTCTGTTCTTTTGCCCAAAAGGCACCATCTCATCAACAATGGGACAAATTGCTGAAAAAGTATGTCAACAGCACCGGGTTGGTCGACTACAAAGGACTACAAAAAGACCCGTCGGATATGAACGCTTATTTGAAAACCTTATCCGACAATGCGCCGCAAAACAACTGGAGTGAGGATGAACAGAAGGCTTTCTGGATCAATGCGTACAATGCATTTACCGTTTCTTTGATCCTCAAACATTACCCTGTAAAAAGCATAAAGGATATTGCCGGTAAAATTTATAAGATTAATACACCCTGGGATATCAGATTCATTACTATCGGAGGAAAAAAATATGATCTGAATAATATTGAACATAGCATTTTACGAAAAAAATTTAATGACCCACGCATACACTTTGCCCTTGTTTGTGCTTCAATATCTTGTCCGGTGTTGCGAACTGAAGCATACACTGCAGCCAAACTAAATGCCCAGCTTGAAGATGCAGGGAAGGCTTTTCTAAATGATAAATCAAAAAACAAAGTTGCTGCAGACAAAGCAGCACTTTCCAGATACTTTTCGTGGTATAAAGGCGATTTTACCAAAAATGGATCGCTGCCCGACTTCATCAATAAGTATTCCCAAAATCGTATAGGTGCAAGTACTAAAATCGGCTATCTTGATTATAACTGGAACTTAAATGAGCAGAAATAGGTAATCTTATGCCGCAACATATTGTCATTATCGGTAACGGAATTTCAGGGATCACCTGTGCACGAAATGTACGTAAGCAAAGTAATGATGAGATTACCGTAATTTCTTCAGAAACGGAACATTTCTACTCACGTACTGCCCTGATGTATGTGTACATGGGCCACATGAAGTACGAGCACATTAAGCCATACGAAGACTGGTTTTGGGATAAGAACAGGATACGATTGGTAAAGGATCATGTGACTTCGGTAAATACAGAGAACAGGCAACTTTCCCTTCAGTCGGGCACAACAATTAGCTACGGTAAGCTGGTGATTTCCTCCGGTTCTAAATCAAACCTGCCTCAGTATGCTGGCATAAACCTGAAAGGAGTGCAGTGTTTATATGGCATGCCGGATGTAGAGCTCATGCAGGCAAACACAAAAGAAGTGGATCGTGGAGTAATTGTGGGCGGAGGGTTGATAGGAATTGAAATGGTGGAAATGCTGCTGTCAAAGAACATAAATGTCTCTTTTTTAATCAGGGAGAATGTGTATTGGAATAGTGTACTGCCGAAAGAAGAGGCAACACTGGTTACAAGGCACATAAAGGAACACTTTGTTGACCTTAGAACCGGGACTGAGTTAAAGGAGGTTAAAGGCGACAGCAACGGGAATGTAACAAGTGTAATCACAAATACAGGAGAAGAAATCAGTTGCGGGTTTGTGGGAATAGCAGTAGGGGTAAGCCCCAACATTTCTTTTTTAGAAGGATCGGGTATTGAAACCGACAGGGGAGTACTGGTTAATGATTTTTTTGAGACCAACACACCAGATGTTTACGCTATCGGCGATTG
>JBGSYC010000226.1:0-17217 GCA_041751095.1 Flavihumibacter sp. | reverse complement strand
CCAGGTTACATGTAGATGTATTGCCAGAATTTCCATCCATAATAGAAGCACTAAAAAAACAAGGTTATTATACTGCGGCAGTCCGTAAAGTACATCAAAAAGGCATTGAAAAACAATTTGATTTTCGTGGCGATTTCGCTGCGTTTTTTGATGAACGCCCAAAGGATAAACCTTTCTTTTTATGGTTTGGATCAACAGATCCGCATAGAATATATAAACCCGGAGCTGCTAATCCACCGCATAATCCTAAAGATGTAAAAATGCTTGATTTCCTGGTGAATACACCTGGAACCCGTCAAGACCTGGCTTATTATTATGATTATATCACACGTTTTGACAAAGATTGTGGTGAAATTTTAGCTTTATTAGAAAAACAAGGACTGAGTGCTAATACTATTATCGTAGTGTCTAGTGATAACGGTATGCCATTTCCCAGAGCTAAAGGAACTTTATATGAAGCAGGTGTTAATGTGCCGCTTTTAATTAAATGGCCTGGAAAAGGTAAGCCGGGACGTGTATCTACCGGCATAGTTTCTTTAATGGATTTGCCGGTTACCTGGCTTGAAGCTGCGGGTGTGCCATTGTTACCGCGTATGACGGGAAAGTCTTTAGTTCCATGTATAAAAGGAAGCGTTGAATCTGTACACGATTATATTTTTACTGAACGTAGCTGGCACGACAACTGGGAACCAAGTCGCTCCGTTGTATCAAAAAAGTATAAACTTATTCAGAATTACAGGCCTGAAGTACGGCCATTGCCTACCCTTGACCGCTTAACTTCTCCTGCATTTAAAGATATCGACAGCTTACATAGAATTGGTAAGTTAGATGTTAAGTTGAAAAACTATTATTATAAATCGCCGAGGCCAGTTGTAGAATTATATGATCTTGAAAAAGATCCAGGAGAATGGAATAATCTGGCTACAGATCCGGCCTATAAACAAGTAGTTTTGGATTACCAAAAAGTGTTAGGCGATTGGATGAATGATACGCATGACTTTTTACCGGCACCACGCGCCTCTTTCCCAAGTCGGCCCTCTAACGACTATAATGGCCAGTATGAACCATTAAACGCTGAAAAGATAAAGTAGAATCAACATCAATTGTTTATATGGGCGATAATGGCTTTCGGTTTGGGGAGCACGGCTTATTGATAAACGCACTGCTTATGAAGTCTCGATGCGGGTGCCTATGCTGGCCTATTGCCCGGAAATAATAAAGCCCGGAACAGTGATTAAAGATGTAGTGGCAAATATAGATATAGCTCCAAGGCTATTGGAAGCGGCCGGTTTTAAAGCCCCGGCTTATATGGATGGTAAAAGTTTTATGCAGCAGTTGTTGGGCAAATCTATTGCTTGGCTTAATGGGCTTTTATATGAACATTACTGGGAACGCAATTATTCACAAAACACCCACCATGCATGTCGTACGTGGCACATATCCTTATTAAGTACTTCAACATCCTGGCATATATGGCAAAACATAACTAAAAAAATAATAAGAACAGAATGAATAGTAAATGGTTGTTTTTAGATTTACGAAATATAGCTTCTATACCTTTTTGTAAAGCCCTTGTAAATTGTTTTATAATTTTCATTACCGCGCTGCTGATGGCAGATGAAGCGCAGGCCCAGAAAAAAACCCACCTCGACAAGGTTATTACGCCGGTTACTTACCGGTATAATATAGAGGCGTTAAAGCAAAAAGGTACAATGATAAAGGAAAACTATACCGGCACCCCCGATGAAAATGGCATTTTAGCCTGTTATGAGTTAGCAGTGCCTGCTTTTAAAAGTGGCTGCTATTTTACCGGCGATAAACCGGATGCTTGGCCGGCATTTGCTAACCGCGTGTTACCTTACACTTTCAAAGAGAGCTTTAAGGGCCTCACTTATGGCGGCTTGTTTCTTGTCTTAAACCTGAAAGATGGTTCTTATTTAGCTGTTACTCCCATTGCGGGGCCGCTTACTACCGCCTGGTTCAACATATCACCCGATGGAAAGCTGTTGCTTAATTTCGGAAACCTTGGTACAGCGCCGGTAAAAGGCGATATCCCTCTTTTTGCCTGGTCAAAATCTAAGGATGTTTATACCGCCTGCAGAGAAGCCTGGGCAGAAGCCATTACCTGTAAACCGGTAAAAGGCTCAACTACTTTGCGTGAGAATAAGAAATATCCGGAAGTATTCAAATACTTAGGCTGGTGCAGTTGGGAAGAATATAAATTTGATATCAGTGAAAAGCTGCTTTCTAATGCAGTAAGCCAGTTAGAAAATTCAGGCCTGCCTGTTCGCTACATGCTGGTTGACGATGGACATCTCGTAGAAAAGGACCAGAAACTGATCAGCTTTGAACCTAACCAGAAGTTTCCCAATGGCTGGAAACCTTTGCTGGGCAAACGCAGGCCCGACAAAGTAAAGTGGATGGGACTATGGGATGGCTTTAGCGGCTACTGGAACACTATTTCCAGCGAGAATACGTTTACCGCTTCTCTTAAAAAAGAACTTGCACCAGTTCCTTTAACAGGTGTTTTGCTACCTAAAAACAATCCCGGGTCTGCCCTTGCTTTTTATAAAGCCTATATCGGTTCAGTAAAAAATAGCGGGTTTGATTTTGTAAAAATAGATATACAGGCCAGCACCCTTGCCTGGTACCGGGGCAGTGATAATGCAGTACAGGCAGCCACCAGAAGTTCGCAGGCTATGGAAGAGGTTGTAGCCAAAGAGATGGATGGCCTCATCAATTGTATGGCGCACAGTTCTGTAAATGTTTTTAATACAAAAAACAGCGCTATCACACGTTGCAGTATAGATTATGGCGCTGGTGATGAAGAGATGGGAAAATCCCATATACAACAATCATATAGTAATATGTTGTGGCTGGGGCAAACAGTTTGGGGAGACCACGACATGTTCCATTCTTCTGATCCGTATTCAGGTGAATTAATGGCTATTTCCAAATCCATGTCAGGCGGCCCTATTTATTTATCAGACCCGGTTACCAAACTTGTACCTAAAACTATCCGGCCGCTTTCTTTAGAAGACGGTCTTTTGCTTCGTCCTATTGCTCCGGCAACCGCCCTACCTGAATCTATTTTTATAAATCCTTTAAAAGAAAAACAGGCCTACCGCGTGATTGCTCCATTGAGAGGAGGCGCAGCCGCCATAGTGGTTTATAATTTACATCATCCCACAGGTGAAGTTCCGGTGAAAGCTGTTGTAACACGAACCGATTATACCCATGCCAGCGCATTAATACAGCCGTATAATGGTAAATGGAACCTTCCCGAAGAAGGTTTGGTTTTCTACGACTGGAAGCTGCAAGAGGCTGCTAAACTTACATCAGCTTATACCATAGAATTGAACGGGTACTCTGACAGGTTATTACACCTATGCCCCATTAAAAAAAACTGGGCAGTAATAGGACTAACCGACAAATATCTGTCACCTGCCGGTGTAGAAACCATTTCGGCTACTGCTAAAGAGCTAAAAATTAAGCTGGCAGAATCTGGCCCCTTTGCAATATGGAGCGGAAAAGGTAAACCGCAAGCTGATGGAATAGAATTTAAGGCTGCAGGAAACGGCTTGTATCATGCAAATATCCCGGTTGCCAAAGGTGAGCGGGTTATAACGATTAAGAGGTGAATTTACAAAAATCGGAAAATCCAGAAGCGCATAACATCAAGGTAATATCTTTTACTGTGAATGATAAAGTGGAAGCTGTAGTGCTATGCTATGGCATAGGATTAAGTTTTTCGAAATGATCTGTTTATTATATAGTCAATACCTAATGGGACAAACGCACAGTACCTTCCCTGCGGCCAATTGAATAATTTTTTTGTCTTAAATACACATTAAATGTACATATTCTATTTCCCGAACTGTGCCGCTTGAAAATTTAGCTATTGTTTTCTATGAAACGCCTCTACAAAGTTCTCCCCGTTCTTAGACAAGGAAAGCCTAAAGCTAATTTTCCGATAACGATCAGAAGTAGCGAGCGGTAACCGATTGAATGTTTATAACGAGTGTAGGGCAAGAACCTTCAATTTCAGCAAAAAATAAGAATTAAATCATGAACAGAAGAAGATCAATTAAAGTGTTGGCTGTTGGTGTTGTGACTCCAGGCGTTTTGATAGAAAGCGCCCATGCAGTCAGTAAAAGGTGCCATGAGGAGAGTAATACAAATGCTAAAGCACGGTTTAAGCACTTTGGATCATCCTGGCAAGACTGGCCTGACATGAGTTGGGCAGGACCCGAATATTGGGGCAACCTTTTGCAAGACTGGCGCATCCGCCAGGGGAAATTGGAATGCACGGTACGAGGAGCAAACCGCACATTACATTGCTTAACCACTCAATTATCGCCTCGTGCTGAGCCCTTTGAAACCAAAGTAACTATTGACTTATCCAACGAAGTCACTGATAAGTCCGTAGAAAACTATGCCGGGTTCCGATTAGGTGCCAAAGCGGTCAACCGCTTTGAAGATTACCGTTGCGCAGCCGTTTTTGGCGAAGGGCTGGATGCCGGTTTAACCACATCTGGAAATTTATTTATTGGCGATCAAAAAAGTGCTATGCCATTAGCACTCGAAGGCAATATCCGTCTCGTGTTGGAGGCTGCTCCTGTAGGGAATACATTTCAGCTTAAGTTAATGGCCTTTGAGGCAGATTCAAACAGGGTTTTGTCAGAACTTCTGTCAAAAGATATATCGCCCCGCATGCTAACCGGAAATCTGGCGCTTGTGAGCCATGATCCCAACGCAAAAAAACCAGGTCTGGGAATAGCTGCTGATGGCACTCCATTAGCTGATAGAGACAAAGAAGAGGTAAGCGTTTCATTTTCAAACTGGGAAATATCTGGACCTAAAATAGATCATAACCCCCTTCAAACCTATGGACCAATCTGTTTTGCACAATATACCCTACAAAACAAAACAATCAAGCTTACAGCACAGCTCACACCCATAGAATTAATTGCCGGGCATAAAGCAGCATTGCAAATAAAGCAGGGCGATATTTGGAAAACAATGCAGGAAAGTTCTGTGGATAAATATGGCAGGTGTGTGAATTTCAGGATTGAAAATTGGACAAGTAAAGTAAATGTTTCCTATAGGATAAAATTGGACCTTCCTCTTAGACAGAGCAGCCGGGAATATTTCTACGAAGGTACCATCGCTGCCGAACCGGTCTTGTCCCATCAATTGAGAGTAGCGGTATTTAGCTGCAATGCTGATCATGGTTTCCCTGATATTGAAATAGCACCGCATGTGGATATCCACAAGCCGGACATGGCAGTTTTTTTAGGCGACCAATTTTATGAGAGTTCCGGTGGATTTCCTATTCAAACGCACCCACTTGAAAAAGCCTGCCTCGATTACCTGCGCAGGTGGTATATGTTCGGGTGGTCGTACCGGGAGGTGTTCCGCCATATTCCATGTGCGATAATTCCCGATGACCATGATGTGTATCATGGAAATATTTGGGGCGAAGGAGGTAGCCACGCCCCTACTGATAAGGGATGGACTTACGTAGCGCAGGACCAGGGAGGTTATAAAATGCCCGCAACCTGGGTAAACATGGTACAGCGTACCCAAAGCAGTCACCTGCCTGATCCCTATGATGCTACCCCGGTAAAACAAAATATTAGTGTTTACTATACCAACTGGAATTATGGGGGGGTAAGTTTTGCCATTTTAGAAGACCGTAAATTTAAGTCGGCTCCTCAAAATGTACTGCCTGCTGAAGCAAAAGTCCAAAACGGCTTTATCCAGAACCCGGAATTTGATATAAAAAAACATCGGGATATATCCGCAGATTTGCTCGGCGAGAGGCAAATTAAATTTCTTGAAAATTGGGTAACCGATTGGAAGGATGGAATAGAAATGAAAGCTGTGCTTTCGCAAACTAATTTTTGTACAGTCGCCACCTTGCCTAAAGGTAGCATAATTGATGCGATCGTTCCCAGCCTCCCTATTCCTGAGCCAGGTGAATATGTAAACGGCGACGCCCCTACTTTTGATATGGATTCCAACGGCTGGCCTCAGAAAGGTCGTGATGAAGCGCTGAAGATTATCCGAAAAGGATTTGCTTTTCATATTGCAGGAGATCAACACCTGGCAAGTATGGTGCATTATGGAGTTGATGAATTTGGGGATGCGGGGTATGCCTTTGCCGGACCTGCTCTTAATAACCTATTTCCAAGGCGCTGGTGGCCAAATATTACCCATCATAAATCTTCATCCAAACCAGCTTATACCGGTAATTTTCTGGATGGTTTTGGAAATCAAATGACGATTCATGCTGTGGCTAACCCGCATAAAACCAATATAAAACCTTCCATTATCTACGACCGTGCCACGGGCTACGGTATTATTACCTTTGATAAAGCAAAACGCACAATTCGCACGGAATGCTGGCCGCGTTTTGTGAATCCTGGAGATAAGCCTGAGGGTCAGTACACTGGCTGGCCGTTTACCATAAAACAGGGAGAAAACTATGGACGCACTGCCCGGGCATGGCTGCCGGAAATTAAAGTAAATGGCTTAAAAAATCCGGTAGTTGAAATTATTGATGAGAATAGTGGAGAACTACTTTATTGCCTTCGGATAAAAGGTAACCAGTTTAAACCTAAGGTTTTTGCCAAAGGCAACTACACAATCCGCGTTCATAATCCAGAAACACAACTTGTTAAGGAACAAAAAAATGTCCCGGCTTTAAAAAAAAATAATAAAATTCTACACTTTACATTATCATAAACTTTATTAAATTTATTCTTAAAGAAAAACATTACTGAAACTTATCCGGATAAACAAAGAGCTTAGACTGGAGCTTAGGGTATTATGGCTGCAATAGTTCCATTGGGTCTGCTATCTCTTATTCTACCTCGCTTGATCCGGCCAAATCTTATATCCAAAGCAGATCTTTGCTATTGTTAATTTATGGTAATGTAATTGATGCTCCAGCTTATGCTTTCTTTCACCGCATCTGAAACTTTGATAATATTTGCTTGAAATATGTTTATTCTGGTATTCAGCAGTTTGGATTTTTCAATCCAATAATAATTCCCAGCGGGTTTAATTATCAAATATTTATCCCCCCTTTTAGTCGTTCCCACGTATTAATATAAGTATTAGGTATAGAAAATAGGTATAGAGAATAGGTATAGGTATAAAGCATAGTCTACATCAAAAATTCGGCGAGGTTAGGATGAAATAACGAAAAAAGAATAAGACGTCAGGAAAAAGCTCAAGGAATTGTAATTTGGATATGATAATAATAGGTTATGTCAAAGGGATACGATGGGTTACCAAAATGCGTGAATCCCGAATTCAATAACACTCATGCCTACCTGTAAAAACCGTTTAAATAATTCATAGTTTAAAATTTATAACATGCGGAATAAAATTCTATCGACTGTAAGCATTTTCTTAGGAGTCCTATGCAGTTGTGGAAACATTCAAAATACAGCAGTAACAGCCACTGCAAATCCTTCAGTCAACAAAATTCAAAAGCGCCCTAATATCTTATTCGTCATTATGGACGACTGGTCATGGCCCCACGCTGGTGTTTATGGGGACAAAGTAATTAAAACCCCCGGGTTTGACCGGATAGCGCAAAAAGGCGTTTTATTTACCAATGCCTTCTGTGTATCTCCTTCATGCACACCTTCCAGGGGATCTATTTTGACAGGGCAGGCCATTCACCGCTTAGAAGAAGGCGGAAACTTATGGAGCATTCTACCAAAAAAGTTTCGGGTCTATCCGGATGCTTTGGAAGAATCTGGTTATAAGGTAGGCTTTACAGGCAAGGCATGGGATCCCGGGATACTTACCGGCAGCGGACGCACACGCAATCCAGGGGGGCCCGAATATAGCCAGCTAAGAATAAAACCACCGGTTCCGGAAATGTCAGGTGAAGATTACGCTGCGAATTTCGAAGCATTTTATAAACAAAAGCCTGAGGGCAAACCATTTTGCTTTTGGTATGGCAGTCGGGAACCTCACCGGAAATATTCAAAAGGTCTCGGCTTTAAACAGGGAAAGAATCCGGCTTTAGTAAGTGTGCCTGCTTATTTACCTGATAATGCAGAAGTGCGAAGAGACATTTTAGATTACTATGCAGAAATTGAATACGCTGACGAGCAACTTGTTAAAATGTTAGATTTGTTGGAAAAATCTGGAGAACTGGAAAATACTTTAATTATGATGACCGGAGACAACGGAATGCCGTTTCCGCGTTCAAAGGCCAATTTGTACGATGGAGGAACCCGTTTGCCACTGGCTGTATGCTGGCCTTCACGAATTAAAGGAGGAAGGGTAAATCACTCTTTTGTTTCTTTCACTGATTTTGCACCCACAATTATGGAGGCGGCTGGACTTGATATCTGGCCAGAAATGACAGGTATTTCCTTTTTGGACTTGCTGGAGGGTAAGACAAGTAAACACCGGGAGGAAGTATTTTTGGAGCGTGAACGGCACTCTTATGCGAGAGAGGGGGGACTGGGCTATCCCACTCGGGCTATCCGTACTAAAGAATATCTATATATCCGTAATATAAAACCAGACAGATGGCCTGTTGGCGAACCATATGATTTTGCTGATATGGATGATTCACCTAGTCAATCATTTATTGTTGATAATCAAACTAAAGGAACTCAGTTTTATTACAATCTGGCTTACGCTAAGCGCCCGGCAGAAGAGTTGTACGATTTGATTACCGATTCTGCTCAGTTGGTGAACGTTGCAGATTTGCCGAAATATGCTGCTACGAAAAAAATGTTAAAACTGCGACTAGAAAATTGGATGAAAGAAACAGCTGATCCAAGAGCTAATAATCAGGAGGCCCTTTTTGATTCTTACCCTTACTATAGGAAAGAAGATAGAGAAAAGGAAGGCCGGAGCCCTGGGGGAGGACCAGGCGATAAATGAGAATAAAGAAAAATTTGTACGTTCAGTATCCTTATGTTACTCAAAGAAGAGTTTTAGAAAGTGCGTTGTCAGTTGGTCAATTTTTGACTCTCTGTTCTAGAGAAGTTTTACGAAATATGACCCTTAAAACTTGAGTTAATTATAGAAAGAGAACAATTTTCCTAAGCTGCCTCATAAACCCATATTAGAACTTCGTCGCGAATAAAGCCATTTCAAATAGGAAAATTTGTACGCTTTCAGGTCTATTTACTTTTCCTCGGCAAAATTTAGTACGCGCTTTTGATTTGTTACGTAAAAACCTTTCAAATTGGAAATGAAAATAACACCATTACTGGTACGTATATCTAAATTTACAGGTTTCTGCTTAATGCTTTTTTATCTATTTGGTTTTCAGAAAAAGCCTGCCAAAAAATCAGCTACTGACAAAAAGCTAAATATAATCATGATCCTGGCCGACGATTTAGGCTACGGTGATTTGGGCTGTTACGGGAATAAAAACATTTTCACGCCTAACCTAAATAAATTAGCTGCCTCTGGACTGCGTTTTACCCAATTTTATTCCGCTTCTGCAGTATGCACTCCCACTCGGGCCAGCATATTAACAGGCAGATATCCTTACCGCTTTGGCATTAGTAACGTTTTTTTTGATAGAGAAGAACATTTGCCTAAGGACGAATTATTGCTGCCAGCCCTTCTCAGATCCGCTGGTTATAAAACGGCCCATATAGGCAAATGGCACTTGGGGGGGTTAAACACCAAACATACACAGGACAGGGAAACCTTCCCATTCGGCCCCAAACAAATGGGTTTCGACTATAGTTATGTAATGTTTGAAGACCGGGCGCTTCGCAGTGTGATATATCAGGAAAAACGAATTTACAAGGACGGGGCAAAGTATTATATGCGCAACGATACCCTGATGCCGCCTTCAGATAAACATATGACCGATTTTGAAACTGATCAGGTATTATCAACTTTAAACACCTTAAGCAATAAGAGTGAGCCCTTTTTTATCAACTTTTGCCCCTTTAATCAACATTTACCTTTGGAAGCCACTCCAGATGAATTTATGAAAATGTATACTGGAAAAGCCGAAGGAGATGAATTACTCTACCGTGCAATGTTGAGTCACTTAGATGCCAGCGTAGGCAGGATTATGGCAAAAGTAAAGGACTTAGGCATTGAAGAAAATACACTTATCATTTTTACCAGTGACAACGGCCCGGCTAACCTCGGAAGCGTTGGTGCTCTAAAGGGAAGAAAATTTGATTTATACGAAGGCGGCATAAAAGTGCCCGCTATTATGACGTGGCCTGGAAGAATAAAAGCCAACAGTGTAACACATACGTTTGGCCATTCTACAGATTTATTGAAAACGATTTGCGAAGCGACCGAAACACCATTGCCCGCAAATCTAAAATTTGATGGCGTCAGCCTAATTCCTTTATTTGATTCTAAAACTCCTAATATCCGCAATACGGTATTCTGGCAAATGGATGTTTTAAACGTAAAATTGGCTAATCGAAATAAACCCGAACCATTTGCCAGTGAAGTAGCCCGTAGTGGCCAGTGGAAACTTCTGGCATTAAAAGGAGAGCCAGTTGCCTTATATGATTTGGAAAAAGACCCAAATGAGAAGACTAATCTATTAACTATAGAAAAAAAGATCGCAGAGAGATTGTTTAACGAACTCCAATTCTGGAAGAAGGAATGTGAAAATGAAAAAACCTTTAAAAACCGGGGTGTGCCCGACATACAGAAACGTTCTCACTAACTAGCGGCAATGGCTTATAAAGCCTATTTATTATGGACAATATAAAACCGGGCAATTTAAAAATTCGAATTATGAAATCCATCTTATTGCTAATTACTTTTCTTTACTTTTCTATTTCAGCAGTAGCTCAAAATGCAGTGGTGCAGCAACCTAATGCATCATTAGTATTAGAGAAGACAGGCAATAATAAACCTCGAAACATAATTTTTATTCTTACGGATGATCATCGTTACGATGCTCTGGGGTTTTTGAAAACACAAACTTTTATTGAAACTCCGAATTTAGATAAGATGGCAGCCGAAGGCGCTTACCTGCCGAATGCGTTTGTAACTACTGCTTTGTGCTCACCTTCAAGGGCATCAATTTTAACGGGTTTATATGCACATAAACATCAGGTGATTGATAATAGCAATCCTGTTTCTCCACAATTGGTTTTATTCTCTCAATACCTTCAACAAGTTGGATACAAAACCGGCTTCATAGGTAAGTGGCACATGGGTGGGGGGGAAGCCTCACCGCAACGTGGTTTTAATCAATGGGTTTCTTTTCCTGGCCAGGGAAGTTATTTGCCGGATAAAGCCGGTTTAAATGTAAACGGTATAAAAGTTTCACAAAAAGGGTATTTAACAGATGAACTAACAGCGTATGCAATTGATTGGTTGAATACCCTGGATAAGAAAAATCCATTTATGCTTTACCTTTCTCATAAAGGGGTTCACTCGGAATTTATCCCGCCAGAACGGTATAAAAATGACCATCGGGATGCAATTTTCAAACAACCTGTAACTATGTTACCGGGCACACATAATGGGCAGCCTATGTGGGTTTACAATCAGCGTAATTCACGGATCGGAGTAGAGTTTCCTTATCATACCAACTTAGATATTGGAGAAGCCTATAAAAACTATGCCCGAACACTAAAAGGTGTTGATGAATCTGTTGGAAGAGTGATGGAATACCTGAAAAAAAATGGGTTGTTAGAATCAACGTTAATTGTTTACATGGGGGATAATGGCTTTCAATTTGGAGAACATGGTCTCATCGACAAAAGAACTGCGTATGACGAATCTATGCGTGTGCCCATGTTAGCGTACTGTCCTGAAATAATTAAACCGGGAACAGTGATAAAAGACGTAGTGGCCAATATAGATATAGCCCCAACGCTATTGCAGGCGGCAGGTTTAGAAGCTCCCGCTTATATGGATGGGAAAAGTTTTATGTCGCAGTTATTGGGCAAATCCGTTTCATGGCGTGATGGGCTTTTGTATGAATATTATTGGGAACGTAATTTTCCTCAAACACCTACCATGCATGCCTTGCGTGGCAAAAAGTACAAATACATTCGTTATCAGGGTATTTGGGATACCAATGAGTTATACGATATAGAAAACGATCCCCGGGAGTCTAAAAATCTTATCAACGATAGTTCGCTTGCTCCAATAGTTAAAAAAATGAGCGATCAATTGTTTGATATATTGGTACAAACTAACGGGATGTATATGCCCCTGAACAAAGACTTAAATCTGCAAAATAACAGTAAGCGTAACATAGACGGAAGCTCTGAGGCTAATTTCCCAAGCTATTTAAAAGTGAAAGCTGGAGACGGTAAATTCACTGCGCCAAAAAATGATTAGAATTGTTTTATAATCATTCTTCAAATGTGTCAAAAGAAACTACCGCATTCTTAAATGGTTCGTAAAATAAAAGCATATTAATAAAACTAAGAGCGGACATAATCGCGGGATTTAGAAAATGGGGGATAGGCACGCGATGGCAGAAAAGTATTTAATTACACTATTGTCCGACAAAAATATGAAAGGGTGAACTGAAGACAGTCACCCTTTTTAGTTATGTTTGAGTTACCACACTAAAAAATAACTATGAGTGAAGTTAAGCAATTTGTCGGACAGCCGGTTTTATCTCAAATTCTTTCCTGTATTCCTACTGCTGTTGTTAATAAGTCATGCAGGAAGCATAATGCTAATCGTTATTATAAGAAAATACCAGTACGGGTACATCTGGTAAGCTTGTTATATGGTGTATTCAGCTATTGCAATGGACTTCGTGAGTTGTGCGAGGGTATGTTGGCCTGCGAAGGCAAGCTCACTCATCTTGGTCTTGATAAAGCCCCTGCCCGTAGTACCTTGTCTGATGCCAACAGCAAGCGAAGCTATTTATTTTTTGAAACGGTTTACTTTGAACTGCTTGCCCAATATCACAGCTTTATCTCGGACAGCCGCTTAAAGGGTCTTAGCATCCGAAACCTAAAGATTATAGACAGCACTACCATCCGATTGTTCAGTGATATTCTCAGGGGAGTAGGCCGCAATACTAAAGATGGTTCCCGTAAGTAGGGAGGAATTAAAGTACATACGCTGATGGATGCTTTTAGCGGCGTAGCTGAGTTTGTGCGTATGACTGAAGCCAGGGTACATGACCGCAAATTCCTTTACCACCTTGATTTACCCTCTAATAGCTTCATCGTTTTTGATAAAGCCTATAACCTCTATAGCCAATTTGCAAAGTGGACAGCCAAAAGAGTTTGGTTTGTTAGCCGCATGAAGGATAATGCTGTTTATCATGTAACCAAAGTGATAACCGACAATACAAAAAAGAAGAATCCAAAGGGTGTTTTAAAAGACCAGTACATTACCATAGGTTATAAAAACCAAAAGGGAGAAGTACTCCGCTTAAAGCTGCGTAGAGTTACCTTTAAAGCCGAAGACGGAAAAATATATGTATTTATCACTAATAACTTTACTCTTCCCGCTTCGCAGGTAGCTCTGATTTATAAGACCAGATGGATGATAGAATTGTTATTCAAGCAAATCAAACAGAATTTCCCTTTGAGATATTTTTGGGGTAACAGTGAGAATGCCATCAAGATGCAGGTGTATTGTGTGCTGATAGCACAATTACTAATGGTTGTAATCAGAAAAAAGGCTGCTACCAAAAAGTCATTTGCCAATATGATAACTGTAATACGATTGCATCTAATGAGTTATGTAGAGCTATTTGAATTTATTAAAGACACCTACAAAGCATGGCGAAAAACTCACAATGCGCCCATTGCTTTTGCCACCTGACTATCCCCCCCAACTACCCCCGTTTTTCAAACAAATCTCTTTATGCATCAAACCATTGCCCAATAAGGACTGTATGGGTTATTAGCGTAATTTTAGTCGGACAATAATGATTTAATTATACTTTTTTTGCATTCATGTTTTGCCTGCGTCGTAATCTAAAAGTATAAAGAATAACTTTCCTGTGGGATAATGGTAAGAATTTGTACCCGATGCATAAAGACTATAAAACGTGTAATCGTATTATTCTTTAGCCAACAATCCTTTCGATACCAAGGTAGCGTAAATATCCAGCCACTGCCATTGCAAAGAGTTATCGTTATTAAGCAGCGCTTTCGCTACAGAAACGGTTGGTTTATGAAGACTGGTTAGTTTTTGCACGATTGGCATAGCCCCTGTTTCCAGTTCGGCAAATACCCGGGTTACCAACCCAAGCCGAAATGCCTCTTGTGCGGGTATCCGTTCTGATAATAAAATAATTTCTTTTGCCTTTGCCTCTCCTACTATTTTACGAACCCGCGTAATACCACCCCATCCCGGCAACCAGCCATGCCCTACTTCGGGAAAACTAAAAGAAGCAGTTTCTGAACAATAACGCAAATCGCAGGATAAAGCAAGTTCAAGACCGCCGCCAAAACAAACGCCTTGTATCAATGCCACCGTTGGCTTGGCTAAACTTTCTAATTTTCCAAATACATGATGCCCCAGGCGTATCCAGTCATGTAAGCTGGCGCTACTCAACACTCCAAATTCTTTTAAATTCCCTCCTGCCGAAAACGATTTTTCGCCTGCTCCCTGAAAGACCAGTACTGCCACATCCTCGTTATGTTCGGCTTCCTGCAAAGTCTGCAATAATGCCTTCAACATTTCCATACCAATAGCATTGTGCTTTTCCGGGTAATTCAATGTAATGGTTAATACGCCTTCGACCAGGGTTGTTTTAATAAATGTTGACATAATGTTGTTTATAAAACCGCTTCGGGAGTTAGTAATCCAGCTTCGTGCTGAAACCGCTCTTTCAGATTTAGGGGTGCATCAGAGAAAATAACAGCATCCATTTCTTTCAGATCTGGTGAAATAAGTGGTATGAAATCCATTACATCAAGTATATCATTGTGTAGGTTTAAACCAGGGGCAATTTCAATTAATTCGATGCCTTTTTTTGTAAGGCTAAAAACCGCCCGTTCCGTTATATATAAAACTTTCTGACCTTTTTCTACAGCATATTGTCCATTAAAGGTTATTTGTTGCACCTTGTCAACCAATTTATGAACTGTTCCCCTATTAAGTAATTGTAATTTCCCATCATGAACTTCAACTTTTGTTTTGGCAGCAAATGCACCGCAGAATACAACTTTTTTGGTAGCCTGAGAGATGTCTATAAAGCCTCCGCAGCCCGTAAGAATTTTACCAAAACGACTGGAATTTACGTTGCCTTCGGCGTCTATTTCGGCAAAGCCAAGATAACATACATCAAGGCCTCCGCCATGAAACCAGTCGAATTGGTAGCCATCATCAACTATAGCCGAAGGGTTGTACATAGCTCCGAAGTTGAGACCCGTAGTAGGCACACCGGCTATACTGCCTTGTTCAATCATAAAAATCAAATCAGAAAGAATATTTTCCTGCCGGGCTACAATCGGCACTCCGTCGGGTAACCCGTAACCTAAGTTTACAAATGCTCCTTGTGTTAGTTCAAGTGCAGCACGGCGGCTCACAATTTTACGGATGCCGTCAAGCTCGAGACTGTCCTCAATAAAAGAAGCCCGCCGATCTACAAGAGCCGGCTCATAACCAGTCAGAAATGTCATTCCCTGCTCTGGCTCCACTACTACATAATCAATAAAAACGCCTGGTATTTTTACACTGCCCGGTGGAGTAGGCCTTTCCGATATTTGCTTAACCTGAGCAATTACAAGTCCTTTATTACTTTTAGCAGCTTGTGCCATAGATAGCATTGCAAAAGAACCTACTTCTTCTTCTGTCGTAATATTTCCTTCGGAGTCTAAAGTAGTGCCTCTGATAATGGAAACATCAATTGGAAATGATTTATAGAAAAGATATTCCTGCCCGTTGAGGTTAACTACTTCTACCAATTGCTCTGTGGTTCGTTTATTGATTCTGCCCCCCTCAACCCGTGGATCAACAAAAGTATGAAGACCTGTAGTGGTAATTACACCTGGTTTATTGCCAGCAATGGCCCGCACCAAATGACTCAGCACGCCCTGTGGCAAATTATAGCCTTCTATCTTTTCAGCCAGGGCAAGTTCTGTAAGCTTTGGAGCATTACCCCAAAACCCTCCTATATCCCGTTTTATCATACCTTCAAAGGCAAGGTGGTTTAAGCCTCTTGTAGCATTGTCGCCAATGCCACAAGGGTGAAAGGTGGTTAGGTTCCGGGGATGTCTTGTGGCTTTAAACCGCCTGCCTAAAGCAGCAAGGATAGTATCCGGCACGGCATGGCCTGCGCCGGCGCCACCAATACAAACGGTATCGTTGTCCTTGATTAATTTAACGACTTCTTCGGCAGCGAAAATTTTTGGTCTCATTTATTTTGTTAGGTAACGAGGGTTAAGGATAATAATATTCTTCCCGGTTAAAGTTTTCTTTTTGTTGAAGTAAAGTGTTGGTTAAACTGCCCACCAACCAGTCCGTTGTCCTAAATGTAGCTGAACAGTTTTGAGCTCTGTGAATTCTTCAAGACCAAATCGTCCTAATTCACGTCCCAGACCACTTTGGCGGTACCCACCAAAAGGGAGTTCGGGGAAACCTTCCATAAAAGTGTTTATCCAAACAGTACCCGCCAATACGGCGCGGGTAAAAGTGAAAGCAGTATCAATATCTTTCGTCCAGATACCAGCAGATAAACCATATAAAGTAGAATTGGCAATCTCAATGGCTTCAGCTACTGCAGAAAAGGTGCTTACGGATAGTACTGGCCCGAATATTTCTTCACGGGCAATGTCCATTTCCCGTTTTACACCGCTAAAAACCGTTGGCTGTATATATCGTCCTTTTTCAGAAGTTAGTCGCCCCCCACCGAGAGCCAGAGTAGCACCTTGTTCATGACCAGAAGTAATGTAGGACATTATTTTATTGTACTGGTCCTGGTTAATGATAGCTCCAACTTTGGTATCTTCCTCCAAAGGGTCGCCAACTTTTACCGATCTGGCTTTTTCTATTATTCGGGCTGTAAACTCTTCAGCAATGCTTTCCTGAACAAGTAACCTGCTTCCTGAATTGCAACATTCACCCATATTAAAATAAACACCAAATACGGCGGCATCTACGGCAGCATCTAAATCTGCGTCGGCAAATACTATTTGTGGGTTTTTGCCACCTAACTCTAATGATACTTTCTTTAAATTACCTGCAGAGGCTTGAACTATGCGTTTACCTACTGCTGTAGATCCGGTGAAAGAAATCATATCAATGTCA
>JBGSYC010000225.1:0-1828 GCA_041751095.1 Flavihumibacter sp. | reverse complement strand
TAGTTGCATAAAAAATATTTATTGTTGGCAAAGTTGATTTTCAAATTAATTTGTATTAAACGTTGAATTGGCGTCTATCACAACACTACTTTTCATTACCCCACAAAGAAGGATCATTTCCATTATGTAAATTCCGGTGATGATACCCCCTCGTTCCGGCCATGGTAACCCCCCTTGCAGTGAGACCAAAAAGTGAAAGAGCTTTTGAGTATTTTAAAGATACAGTAAGCGTTATTTATAATGTCATTATTTCTTTTTTCTGCGTGAGTCACCTTTTAGTTCAAGCCGGTGACATTTGGCTGTCATTCTGTCCATAAGTGCGTCCGCAACGGTTGGTTCCTCCAAGTAAGCGTGCCAATTGGAAACGGGTAATTGAGACGTAACTATCAGTGATCTTTTGGCATATCGATCCTCTATGATTTGAAGCAAGGCAAGCTTGATATTTTTATTGAGCGTTTGCATACCAAAATCATCTATTATAATAAGGGGGATCTTTTCAAACTGGTTTAATAATTTTAAATAACTTCCATCTGTTTTAGCAATTATTATTGCTTCAATTAATCGGTTCATGTTAAAGTACCGAGTCTTAATACCCATCATACAGGCCTGGTAGCCTAAAGCACACCCGATAAAACTTTTTCCTGTTTAATGGTAAACACCCGAGAATCTACGTCTTGCGCAGGTGGCCCGTCAGTCATAGATTCGCATTTTATGATTTTAATTTATGACCTCGTTAGATAAAAAGTATCAAAGGAAATCTGCTGCTGAAATTATGTGCCTACTCAAAGACAAGGATAAAAATAATTATTCTACTTCAGCTTTCTGCGCTCTGAATGGAATCAGCCACCAGACATTTTATAATTGGGAAAAGAAGTACGGCTCTCATCCGTCATCGGGAAATAATTTTATTGCGCTGCCAATTGCAGCTGTTGAAACTACACCCCCGACTCCTTTTTGTGAGATTTTAATCTCTGGCAAAGCCACCCTCCGTTTCTTTAGTTCGGTAGATGCCAAATTCCTGAAATCCCTCATCTGCTAAACGATGCTCCACCTATCTGAGCAAGGCCGGTATTTTCTTTGTCGCCAGGCTGTCGATATGCGAAAAAGTTTTCATGGGCTGGCGGCTGTGGTAAGCGCCAATATGAAAAAGGATGTGCTTAACGCAGACATTTATATTTTCATCAGTAAACGGCGCAACGCTATTAAAATACTTCAATTCCAGGGCGATGGCTTCGCCATTTATTACAAACTTTTGGAGAAAGGAACCTTTGAATTACCGGCTGCTGATCAGGACGTGAATACCATTGAAACGACCAGCAACGAACTGCTTTGCATATTAAAAGGCATTGCGCTGAAACAAGTAAAATATCGTCCGCGTTATACACATAATTCAAGCAATTGTTGATAAGTAAAATATGCTGAAACATGCTATGGTGTTATCTTTCAGGCTCCATCAATTAAGCCATTGGAAGTACTCATCCATACCGACTTTAAACAACTCTTCCTCCAGGAGCGCGACCGCCGTATGGAACTGGAAGCAGAGATGGTGAAGATGAAAATGCAGATACATAAATTCTCTCAAATGTTTCTGTATTGCCTCCTTACCAGTGGCAACGGATTCACCAAACCCACATACTTCTATATCTGCACAATACTTTCTCAGATAGTTCGCCAGTATTTTACGGCTGTCTTCTTCATCATCAATAATTACGGCCTTCATCATCATTTAGTTTTGTTTGATAAGGGGAAGGTAGACGCTCACTTGTGTACCATTGTTCTTCCGGTCTTCAATGTGCACCCGATAATCCAATTGATATATTTTATTGAT
>JBGSYC010000224.1:0-17101 GCA_041751095.1 Flavihumibacter sp. | reverse complement strand
TTGGAGGCTGCAAGAAGGGAGTTCTTTGAGGAGACCGGATTTGTGGTCAATGGTGAATGCAAAGCCCTGCTGCCTGTTGTACAAAAGAGCGGGAAAACGGTGTACGCGTGGGCCGTGGAAGGCGACATTGATGAGAAGCTTCTCAAATCGAATTTTTTTACAATAGAATGGCCGCCCCGCTCAGGAAAACGTACGGAATTTCCGGAAGTTGACAAAGGTGAATGGTTTTCTATTGAAACGGCAAAGCTAAAAATTAATGCAGCCCAGGTGGAGCTTTTAGACCAGTTCGCCAAATCAGTATCACCCGGCATCTGAAGAGCCTGGCAGGGGCCTTTTATCCTTGCACCAGGAAAGCCTGAAACGTCAAATCTGATTGCTGATTGCTGATTGCTGATTGCTGATTGCTGATTGCTGAAGACAACATCAACGCTTACAAGGAAGCTATGTTCTCAGGTAACTGCTTTTGTTCGCAGCAGCGGGTTACCATGGTAGTTGCCTGTTACGGGGTGATAAAGCTTCCTGCAAGTTCAAGGCTCCTTTTCTTTAATTTTCTTGTATCAATTTCTTCAATGATCGCATCGGCGGAAAGAATCAGCGAGGTGTTATTTTCTTTCCACCATTTGTCCGTTTTTAATACGTGGAAAGGCAGAACACCAATTAGGTATTTTCTATCTGCTTCAGCGTGCCATTCTTCTATCCACTCAAATTTTTCCCTTGGAATATATTGCCAGTCATCAAAGCTTACATAAACCCTCATAAAGAACTGGCTGGTTAGTTGGTGCGGCCTGTGATGATAAAGCTTTTTGTATTCATACCTGTATTGATAGCGTAAAGCGGATATATCGCTTAAGACCGCTGAAGCTGTTGGAAAACTGCCTGCCCCTTTGCCATAAAAAAATTGCTTGTCGGCAAAGCCGCTTTCAATAACCACACCATTGTATTCGTTTTTAACGAATGACAAGGGATCATCGTGTTTTACAAATTGGGGTAACACGCAGGCGGCCACGTTGCCGTTCAGTAATTTTTTTGCCTGCGCTACCAGCTTAATTTCCAGGCGCTTTTCCTTGGCTACTTCTGCATCGCCGGCGTGGATATTCTGTATACCGTTAAAAACAAGTTCATCAGGATGCACCAGGATGCCGTAAGCATGAGTAAGCAGAAAGGCCCACTTGTTGGCGGCGTCATATCCTTCTATGTCCAGCTTTGGATTGCTTTCCGCAAATCCAAGTTGTTGTGCAAGCATCAGGGCCTGCTGAAAATCAAGTTTATCCTCAAACATTTTGGTAAGGATAAAATTCGTTGATCCGTTGATAATCGCCTTGATGGAATGCATGAGGTCGTTGTCGTAATATTCCTCAAGATTCCGGATAACCGGAATTGAAGCGCATGCCGCCGCTTCGTAAAGAAAAGGCAGGCCCGTTGTTTTCTGTAATTCAAGTATGGCTTCAAAATTTTCAGCAATCATTTTTTTACTTGCACTGACTACAGATTTTCCGTTGACTAACGCGGTACTGATGATCTGGTAAGCCGCATCGGCATCGTCAATCACTTCTACGATGACATTAATATCGGGGTCGCTCAGCAGATCGTTTTTATCGGTAGTGAATAATTCCTCAGGAGCATTTCTTTTTTTGAACCGGTTCCTGATGCATACTTTTTTGATCGTTGCTTTTAAGGAAGGCGTTTGCTGTAATACTTTATATAAGCCCTCGCCAACTACTCCAAATCCAAATAAGCCAATGTTCAACTGTTGATGTTCGTCCATATAAAATTTTGTAGATACTATCTATTGCAGCTGTTGCATATTATTCATTTTCAGTGAAGCCTCGCTGCTTTTGAGGGAAAGGAAATTCTTAATTGATGTTGAAATTTGTTCATATTCCAGCAAAAAGCCGTCATGTCCGTACATAGAATTAACCGGTTCGAAAACAGCCCCCGGAATGTGTTCAGCGATGAACTGTTGTTCATGAAGCGGAAATAAAATGTCTGTTTTGATACCCAACGCAAGGGTGTTTGCTTTGATGCTATTGAGTGCTTCTTCCAATGTTCCCCGGCCCCGGGCTACATTATGCGAATCCATCGACTGGCTTAACCGGTAATAGCTGAAAGCATCGAATCTCCTGGAAAGTTTCTCACCCTGGTAACGTTGATAAGAATCGCTTTTAAAGCCCTGAATCAGATCATTACTGTTTTCAGACTGTCTTAACTGGTATGTTTCATAATTGCGGTAAGAAATCAAGGCGACCGACCTTGCTACTTTCATTCCGTTTATACCTGCCTCCGGGCTATCATTTTTCCAGGTGGCATCCGCTTCGATGCATAACCGCTGAGACGCATTGAACGCGATGCCCCAGGGGGAATGAATGGCATTGGTAGCAATTGGAAAAATAAATTCAAAAAGTTCGGGTTCCTCAACAGCCCATTCCAGTAATTGCTGCCCACCCATAGAGCCACCTATACCGGCAAAAATTTTTTTGATATTCAGATGCTTACGTAAAGGCTGATAGGCGCGAACCATATCCTTTATCGTAAAGAAAGGGAATAAATGCAACCATGGCTTTTGAGAATCCGGGGCAATATCCATTGGCCCTGAACTACCGTAGCAGCTTCCCGGCATATTCACACAAACAATAAAATACACCAATGGATCAAATAATTTGCCATCGCCAATAAGCCCGGGCCACCAGTCAAGAGGGTCACTGTTAGCCGTAAGCGCATGAAACACCCATATCACGTTATCTCCTGATTCATTAAGTTTTCCGTACGTGTGATAACCTAAGTGGTACCCCGGGATAATGACATCACCTTCAAGCGTAACCGGTTTATTATAATTAAATAGCTGTAACATGCTTCCTTACTCCCTTCCTGCTATATATGAACGATCACGTGCATATGCTGTAACAAGCCGCATATGCACAATCTGATCTGCCTGAGGTAATCTGTTGTGCCTGATTTGCGTGGCTGAAGCAATGCATATCTGATGTCGAAATGCGCCTCTGTACTAAGCCATACTCCGCATGCACCTTATGCGTGTTGCGTAGAAAACACCTTTTCGAAAGCCTGTTCAAGATCAGCTTTAATGTCATCTATGTGTTCTATTCCTACTGAAATACGGATCATATTAGGCTCTACGCCTGCTGCTTTTTGTTCCTGTTCATTCAACTGTTCATGTGTAGTAGAAGCCGGATGGATGGCGAGTGTTTTGGCATCACCAACATTCGCCAGATGGCTGATAAGCTTCAATTGATTGATAAAATTAGCGGCATTTTCCCTGCCTCCCTTTACGCCGAATTGAAGTATGCCGCCACAACCTTTAGGAAGATATTTTTTACCCAGTTCGTTATAAGGGCTGCTTTGTAATCCGGGGTACCATACATATTCAACAAGCGGATGTTGCTCTAACCACTCCGCAAGGACGATTGCATTTTCAACATGGCGTTGAACACGCAAGGACAGCGTTTCCAGACCCTGCAATAATAAAAACGAATTCATCGGGCTTTGTGAAGGTCCGAAATCCCGCAGTCCTTCAACCCTCGCCCTGATAATGAAAGCAACATTCGGCATGCCCAGCGGGTTTCCTTCACCAAAGGTGTCCCAGAATTTTAGTCCGTGATAACCTTCCGATGGTTCTGTAAATTGATCAAATTTTCCATTAGCCCAATTATAGTTACCCCCGTCAACGATCACTCCCCCTATGGTTGTACCGTGACCTCCAATCCATTTTGTAGCCGATTGAACAACGATGTTTGCTCCATGCTCCAGGGGCCTGAACAGGTAACCCGCTGCTCCGAATGTATTGTCAACGATCAAAGGCAGGTCGTATTCTTTTGCGAGGTTTGCAAACTTGTCGAAATCCGGAATATTTAATTTAGGATTGCCGATCGTTTCCAGGAAAATTGCTTTGGTATATCTGTCAATGTGTTTAACAAAGCTTTCTACATCATCACCATCAGCAAATCTTGCTTCAATTCCGAGGCGTTTAAATGCAACTTTAAATTGATTGTAGGTGCCCCCGTACAGGTATGAGGTAGTGACAAAGTTATCACCAGCCTTCATGATATTGTTAAGCGCAAGGAATTGTGCTGCCTGCCCTGAAGCAGTTGCCAGTGCAGCTACACCACCCTCCAATGCAGCCATGCGTTTTTCAAATACATCGGTTGTCGGATTCATGATCCGGGTGTAAATATTTCCAAACTGCTTTAATCCGAAAAGATTAGCTGCATGTTCTGAATTATCAAATGTGTACGACGTAGTCTGGTATATAGGAACGGCCCTCGATTTGGAATGAGGGTCAATTTCCTGGCCGGCATGCAACTGCAAAGTTTCAAAACGAAGGTTATTGCTCATGATTTAACGTTTATGGTGAAATAAATAAAGCTACTTTGTTTCGCACCAGTTATACTAGAAAATTTGTCGGCTGGACAAATGTATCCTTGTTCTGATAAGCCGTAAGCTTATCTCCGGTATTCTCATCTTGTGGTATGGCACCGAGGCATTTGCAAAATTAATCGACTTCCATGCAAAATCCAATAGTTGATTTGTACCCTTCCTTTCTTTTTTGAAGTAAAATACAGAAGGCACAGAAATGCAAAAAAAATCATCCTGCCGGGTAGACAGGATGATTAAGAATGTTAAACCGGATATTTAAAACCGGTAACCTGCGGAGATACCGAATCCGGTATTTTTCCAGGAAGATTTGTCATTTTGGTTGCCGTCATACTCAGGGTTGATCTTAACCAGCCCCAGTTGCGCATTTAACTGAAAAGACAACTTGCTGCTCAATTCGTAGCCTGCAAGGAAATTTGCACCAGCGTCAAGGCGTCTTGCAAATACGTTGCCGCTTAACAGCTCTGCGTTAGTGATTGAATTTTTGAAAGTGACGTCCCTGTCATTACCAGTGTTAGGTTTTAACTTTCCCCCAATGCCAAAGCCGACATAAGGTCCGAAGCCTAATAGTAATTTGTTTGCTCCGAGAGTTGGCTTGTACAGGAAGTTAACGGGTATCTCAACATAAGATAAGTTTAGCTTTGAATCATCATCAAACTTTGTCCCCTTTGTAGAAAACAGCACTCCGGGTTGAACATAATAGTCAGGTGCTACCGGTATTTCCGCATTTACGCCTGCATTAAAGCCTGGTTTTAAATTGTATTCCAACTTATTACCATTACCATCTTTCCCATTGATATTTTGAAAATTGACACCGGCACGTATTCCGAATGTAGTACCGCCCGAAGACATGGAGGCGGTCTGAGCTTTTGACGTTACAAACAGCATGATCATGCATGCTGAAAGAAAAGTGATTTTAAATTTCATCGGTAAGTTTTGTTTAAAAATTAAAGTTTATGTGTTGAACTATTAGTTTTATTGATCCTATTGTTTAGTGTCAGCCTCTTTTTTGGCTTCTTCCTTCATTTTTTCATTTGCTGTGATCAAAAATTCAACCCGGCGGTTTTGAGTTCTTCCGTCTTCAGTATCGTTCGAGTATTTAGGAGCAGTTTTACCAAAACCCTTTGTAGTGATCCGGCCGGCAGAAATGCCTTTGCTTTTTAGAAAGGCAGCGACGGTTCCCGCTCTTTTTTCCGATAGTGTCTGGTTATAAGCATCTTTACCTTTGTCATCTGTATGCCCCTGGATCTCGATATTGGTGTCGGGATATTTAGTTAAAACCTTTGCCAGGTCATCAAGACTTTCTGCAGTATTGCTGCCTATGTCTGCGCGGTCAAATCCAAAAAGTATTTTGCTGTTAAATTCTACCACGATCCCTTCTCCCACACGTTCTACTTTTACTTCAGGAATTTCTTTTCTGATTTCTTCAGCCTGCTTATCCATCTGACGGCCTATAACCGCCCCTGATACGCCGCCTACGGTAGCGCCGATGATAGCTCCAAGTGCTGTATTGCCGGATGCTTTTCCAATAACCGCGCCCAGGGCTCCCCCGCCGGCAGTTCCTATGGCGGCACCTTTTTGCGTTCTGTTAAGACTTTTACATCCTCCGGCAAGCATGGAAACTGATGCTACGATTACAATTAATTTCAGTACTTTATTCATATGAACAGATTTGTGGTTTCTTAAATTTACATGCGAAAGCCAAATATCATGCCATTTGACTTATGATCCTATAGGCAGTTGTAAATCAAAATGTTAAATACCATTTAACCATTAGTCGCTATTCAATATTCATCTTAGCACATCGGGTGACGCCGGTACTTTGAAAGGCCTTAACAAAAAAGCCGGCTATGATAAGCCGGCTTTTTAAAATGATTATTTTACCAATTACTGGTTGATCGTAGCTGTTCCCTGGTCCTTTTTTGTCCCCGAAAAACTAATGATCGCTTTTGAACTCTTTGCTTTCTTACCTGCGGTAGTCTTGGAGTCTTGTACATCTGTACTCATTGCAGAAGCGGAAGCATTATCCTGGTATCCGCATCCCAGGCAGATATTGATCTGTTTGGTGCTTTCGTCGTAAACAATTGTTCCTTCCGAAACAGAACCCTGCTCTTGTTTTTGAGCTGGTATCTTATAGGTACCCGGAGCTGTTTTCAACAGCGCAAAGAATCTTGTTGGTGTCAAACCTTCAACCCAAACTTTTCCCGCGTTAGTTTCATCAGGCGTAATCGTAACAGATTTGGTTTGAGCTGATTCCTGAGCGCTTTCATAGCTACCCAAAACCGGAATATAGTATCTTCCAAAATTAGGCTTTGGTACCATTGCAGTAGCTCCCGTAGCATCAGACTGGGTTGTGCCTGCAGTGGTAGTTGAATTGGTGCCGGTCATTCCTGAAGCAGATGAACCGGAATTTTGGGTATTGCCGTTGGTAGTACCAGAAGCGGAGGAACTGTTTTGACCTGCTCCGGAGGTAACGCCAGTCCCACTTTGAGTTGATCCTGATGCGGATGGAGCAGTAGTGCCTGATGAACTGTTTTGCGTAGACGTACCGGAAGAAACACCGCTGCTGTTATGATTGCTGTACGAAGTTGTGTCTCTTTTCGTAACATTATCCTTTTTAGTTGTACTGGTATCTGCATTCGTTGTACCTGTCTGGCTAAATGACGCAACAGACATGAACAGGGCCAATGATGACAACACCATTTTTGGTGATTTCATATTTAAAAATTTTTGCGTTAAAAAAAATTAATGTATGCTTCTGACTTGCCCTATGTAAATACTATGCCAAAAAAATGTTTGTGGAAAACTCATAGTTAAATCAAAGGATTACAAATTACCTGAAGAACTAAATTCACTGGTTGTACAACCGCATGGAGTTTTGATTGTTGTTATCTTTATCCCGATTATGGCAAAGAGTAACATTAAAGAAAATAACGAAACAGTTGAGCAGGAATATATAGAAGTATTTGGTGCGAGGGAACATAACCTGAAAAACATCGACATCCGGATCCCAAAAAACAAACTGGTTGTTTTTACCGGCGTTAGCGGTAGCGGTAAATCATCGCTTGCATTTGATACCATCTACAATGAAGGCCAGAGGCGTTACATGGAGAGTTTCTCAGCATATGCGCGCCAGTTTATCGGCGACATGGAGAGGCCTGACGTAGATAAGATCACGGGGCTTTCACCTGTAATTTCCATCGAGCAAAAAACAACGAATAAGAACCCGCGAAGCACGGTCGGTACCATCACCGAGATTTATGACTTCCTGCGGTTGCTGTTTGCGAGAATAGGTGAGGCCTTCAGTTACAATACGGGCAAGAGGATGATGAAGTTCAGTGAAGAGGAGATCGTGGAAAATATTCTTACAAAGTTTTACGACAAAAATATTATGCTGCTTGCGCCGCTTGTAAGAGGGCGCAAAGGACATTATCGTGAATTATTCGAAGATGTCCGGAAAAAGGGATATGTAAAAGCGAGGGTGGACGGGGAGGTTGTTGACCTTGTCGTCCGTATGCAGGTTGACCGATACAAAATCCATGATATTGAAGTGGTGATAGATCGTTTGCCCGTCACCGTTGGAACGAAAGTGCGTCTGAGCCAAAGCGTTCAGAAAACGTTACAGGTAGGTAAAGACCTGATGTTTTTGCTGATCAGCGATGAACCAAAAACGGTTCAGTATAGTAAGCAACTAATGTGCGAGGATACGGGAATCAGTTATGAGGAGCCTTCGCCAAATGCATTCTCATTCAATTCGCCGTATGGCGCCTGTGCTGCCTGCAAAGGCTTAGGCACCGTGAACCAGGTGAATATGGATGCTGTGATCCCTGACTGGAATCTCAGCATCAATGAGGGCGCCGTTGCTCCTTTGGGAGAAGAGCGGGAGGCATATGTATTTAAGCAGGTACAGAAGCTTGCAAAGAAGCACAGGATCAGTTTGGAAAAACCTTTGAAAGAACTCCCGCCGCAGGCTATCAACCTGATTCTGTATGGCTCCGAGGATGCTGCAAACAAGGATATCGAATTTGATTTTAATGCCTCCGGAACGGATATCTACACAACTGAGTACGAAGGAGTGATAATCATGTTGCGGCGATGGTTTGCGGGCAGCGCAAGTGAATCTTTGCGTGAGTGGGTGGAAAAATACATGGAAATGAAACCCTGTGACGTTTGCATGGGAGCAAGGCTGAAGAAGGAGAGCCTCTGGTTTAAAGTAGATAATAAAAGTATCGCTGATCTTAGTTCTCTTAACCTTGATAAGCTGGCAGGCTGGTTTACCGATATCGAAAGCCGTTTAAGCGAAAAGCAAAACGCTATCGCAAAAGACGTGTTGAAGGAGATACGTGACAGGTTAAAATTTTTGCTTGACGTGGGGTTAACCTACCTTACTTTAGGCAGGTCTTCTAAATCATTAAGCGGTGGTGAATCTCAGAGAATTCGCCTTGCCACCCAGATCGGCTCTCAACTGCAGGGCATAACATATATCCTCGACGAGCCAAGCATTGGTTTGCATCAAAGAGACAATCACAGGCTGATCGGTGCGCTGATTAATCTGCGCAATATCGGCAACAGTGTTTTGGTGGTTGAGCATGACAAAGACATTATGCTTGCAGCTGACCACCTTGTAGATATCGGCCCCCGGGCAGGAAAGCATGGAGGGCAGATTGTGGTTCAGGGCAATCCGCGCGAGATACTTAATTCACAGTCAGAAACAACACGTTTTTTATTTGGCGAAAAAGTTATTGCTGTGCCAAAAGAAAGACGAAAAGGAAACGGAAAATTTTTAACGCTTGCCGGGGCCAGCGGGAATAATCTGCAGAATATTAATGTAAGTTTTCCGCTCGGAAAATTAATTTTAGTTACGGGCGTAAGTGGCAGCGGCAAATCGACACTTATCACTGAAACGTTATACCCGCTTCTGTCGCAATATTGCTATCACTCCAGGGTTAATCCCATGCAACATAAAAGCATCAAAGGATTAGAACACATTGATAAGGTGATCGAGATTGATCAGAGCCCGATCGGCAGAACTCCAAGGAGCAATCCTGCAACATACTGCGGCTTTTTTACCGATGTGAGAACGTTGTTCGCATCAGTTCCTGAAGCTAAGATCCGGGGATACACCGCCGGGCGTTTTTCTTTCAATGTTAAAAGCGGCAGATGCGAAATGTGCGGTGGCGGTGGAATGCGGGTGATAGAGATGAATTTTCTGCCTGATGTTTATGTTCATTGCGAGAAGTGCAACGGCAAAAGGTATAACAGGGAGACACTTGAAATCCGGTATAAAGGCAAGTCGATCAGCGACGTGCTGGATATGACGGTTGATGAAGCAGTGGAATTCTTTACAAACGTGCCTTATATCTACCGGAAAATTAAGGTTTTGCAGGAAGTGGGCCTGGGATATGTCACGCTTGGCCAGTCGGCCGTAACCTTAAGCGGCGGCGAAGCGCAGCGTGTGAAGTTATCTACTGAATTGGGCAAGAAAGATACAGGAAAGACTTTTTATATTCTTGATGAACCAACAACAGGCCTTCACTTTGAAGATATCCAGCATTTGCTGGATGTATTAAATAAGCTGGTGGACAGGGGAAATTCGGTACTGGTGATAGAACATAACCTCGACGTGATTAAGGTAGCCGATCACGTTATCGACCTTGGCCCGGAGGGTGGTGATGGCGGCGGCAGAGTGCTGTTTGAAGGCACACCGGAAGACCTGATAAAGGTTTCGGATAGCCATACCGGTAAGTTTCTCAGGGCTGAATTAAAGTAATTACCGGTATTACTGTTCCGGCTAAAGTGAAAAAGGTGTTGATGTCCGGAACGCTTACCCATTCCCGATACCCCCCCAAACTCTCACGCGGCTCCTGTGGAGCCAAATTAAGGGGGAGGTTTTCTATAAACACGAGGCTCGGATGAGGCCATCGTCCGGGCTTTGATCTCCTCGTTTCCAATAAGCGCAGGCAGGGATTAACTAATAAAACTGTAGTCAAGCCAAAAATATAGGGAACGGATCAGGTTAATTTTCAAACCCTGTGCAATTCTACTAATGTCCCTGCTGCTTATTGGTAGTCGTTGCTATTAAACTATTTACTTTATTGTAATGCTTCCATTTTCTATCCGGTCGTCGTTGCTAAAAACCTCGTATAAATAAATGCCTTTTTCGAACCTTCCGAGCAGCGTTGTCTCCCTGTTACGCACCTGTGTTTGTTTCGACAGTTTGCCTTCAATATCAAATACGAACAGTTGGTAAACTTTTCCTTCTTCACCTTCAGCAGTAAAGAATAGCACTTCTTTGGTAACGTTGGGGAATAAGCGTATTTTATGAATTCTGCTGATTTGAGACTTTTCCACACGTATGCTGTCATGTAAGTACTGACTGGTGCGCGGGTACTCTTTACTTCCTTTAACAATAGTGGAGGTAAATGCAGATAACAGCAATACCACCATTAGTTTGATATAAACGGATTTAAACGCGGGGTTTTTCTGGGTCTTCATAGGTGCAGGATATAATTCACTTTATCTTTACGGTTGCATTTAATGGTGTCCGTTATAGCCTGATCGTCGGGCAACGGGTTGAATTTCTGTTGCCGTCATTGCTTGCTCCGAGCCGGAAACCTAATTTGAAGCCGGCGGAGTAATACGCATCCTTGTGAGCAGACGTTCCTCTTTGTGATCCCGCATTCCTCGCCGTGGTGTTTACACTTTTGTCATTCATTCTATCGGCTACGATCGCAGTGCTCAAAGGGAGGTATTTGTAAAACAAAGCGTTATCAATATAGGTGGTACTTAAATCGTCAAGATAGTCGCTGAAGGTAACCCGGTGAATGATCTCAAGGCTTACACTTATGTTATCCGATACATAAAATTTGATGCCCGCGCCTAAGGGAACATTCAACTGCGTGAGCTTATACTCCTTTCTGTCAGGATATTCTGCAAATCCCTGTCCTTCTGTATGCAACTCTCTCAGATAGATCCAGCTTCCTGTCACCGGATCGTGGCCCTGGGGGTTAAAATGAAATGCACCCACACCAATTAAACCATAAGGCCTTAATTTATGCAGCAGATCAGCCGGATCATACTCCATGAACACAGTGGGGTAAAATTCAGCGGCAATAAAAGCTTCGGTAATTTTAGATTTAAAATTCTGATTTCTTATCTTTCGTGCTTCTTCAAAACCGCCTTTTGGTTCGATCACCGCGTCGTCACCGGCAATGGTTCCGTGATTGATAGCCAGCCGCACGCTCAGCCAGTCAGCAGGATTTACAGACAGGTGCGCACCAATCATTAATCTCGTCATCGCGAGGTTATTGTCTTTGATAAAGCGTGTGCCCTTACCATAATTTCCTCCTAAATCTCCCAGAAAATTTGATGGCGCAATCGTTATCCCCGCATCTGCAGGACCGAGATTTATCTGACTGAATGTTGTTTGTGAAGTAAAGGCAACAAGTAACAATAAGACACACTTGTTCCCTAAAAAGTGTAACTTTTTATTCATGAACACGGATTTAAGGTTTTCGAAAGGTTTGGATATAAAGGCAATAATTAGCCTGATCTTACCTATAAACGGCTGAACGTAATTTTTGGTGTGCGGGAGCGGAAATAATTTACGTCAGAAATCACCTGGCGTGATAATTAAATTAAACGTGGCTATTCAAGAGTCATTTCGATATGGTCGATGCCGTCTTCGTCATAAACATCGCCCGACTGACGGAATCCATGTGATTCATAAAAAGGCTTCAGGTATAATTGCGCGCCTATTTTTATGGAAGATCTTCCAAAAAGTTTATAGCATAACGCAATGGACTGCTGCATCAATTCGCGGCCTAAGCCGGCTCTTCTCTTTGTCGGGGAGGTGACTACCCTGCCGATTGATGCCATCTCATACGATACTAACGGCGGCAGCAAACGTGCATATGCTGCAAGCATATCTTTTTCACGGGCCATCAAATGATAGCTTAACTGGTCTTTATTGTCTGCGTCCTGGAAAACACAATTTTGCTCTACCACAAACACTTCGTTGCGCAGCCTTAGTATATCGTATATTTCACCGGCAGTAAGATCATTAAAGTGTTTACAAATCCATGGCATGCAAAACGATAATTACTTCATTGCAGGTACCTGACGTGATTTATGTTAAGCGGGCATCCTGTTTTTGGAGGTTTCCGGTGCTGGCCTGTTATGATGACTGCCTGTTTCAGCATTACCTTGCGTACCAATACCGGATTCCGTCACCACTGCATATATGGAACTTAACAATTGCAAAGCAAAGGAGTGCCTGCAGCAACAACGGATGCTGTTTTAAAAGCATAATATGCAATCTTACAAATTTATCTTTTAATTTGGGAAATGTTAATTCTTGAAGTTAGCTGCCTTACGGCAAAAGAGAACGGCAGGCCCATTTTTGAGAACCTGTCTTTCTCCATCGATAAAGGACAGCAAATAGCTATAACCGGGCCTTCAGGCAGTGGAAAAACCACATTGCTCCACTGCATTGGTGGTAAACGTGCTTATAGCGGAAAAATTCTGCTGAATAACGAAGGTGATGCAACGGTCTCTTCACGGGTTGTTTTGGTGGAGCAACAACACCGCTTTAAAAATCTGTCCAATACCAGTACGTTTTATTATCAGCAACGCTTTAACTCATTCGATTCTGAAGATGCGGTTACGGTACAGCAGGACCTGCAATATTATATTCCACAAGATTCACAACAACCAGAGGGGTTTTCCGGTGATGTAACTGATATTTTGCGCCTGCTACACCTTGAAAAGCTGTTAAGCGTAAAGCTCATTCAACTTTCGAACGGCGAAAACAAAAGATTGCAGATTGCAAAGGCATTATTGTTACGCCCTTCAATCCTGTTGCTGGATAGTCCATTCACAGGTCTCGATACCATCGCAAGAACGACTTTACATTCTCTCCTGGCAGATATTTCGGGCAAAGGAATACATCTGATACTGACCGCTCAGCCGCACCACATCCCGTCTTTTGTAACTCATGTGCTTACCCTGGATAATCGTGGGAGTCATGTATTTGAGACTAAGGAAGCATTTACTCAAAAGGCTCCTGTTCCGGCGGCAGCAGAGCCTTTATTATCTGACGGGGTACTGCTTATATCCCTTACGGAGAACACCGCTGCCGTCTTTGAGTTTGCGGTAAAAATGAAAGCGGTGAATATCGTGTATAACAGCAGAACGATACTCGAAGATATAAACTGGCAGGTCAGGCGCGGCGAACGATGGTCCTTAACCGGCCCCAATGGTGCAGGTAAGTCTACCCTGCTAAGTCTAATCAATGCTGATAACCCCCAGGCGTATGCGAACGAGATATATTTATTCGACAGGCGCCGGGGAACGGGAGAGAGCATCTGGGATATAAAAAAAAGAATAGGGTATATATCGCCTGAGCTTCATTTGTATTTTGATACGGGTATTACTTCTTACGAAGTAGTGGCGTCGGGCCTGTTTGACACGATCGGCTTGTTTCGCTTTTTAAATGAAGCGCAGGAAATGCTTGTAATGGATTGGATGAGATTACTGGGATTGGAAACGTTAAGCCGGAAACCTCTTTACCAGCTTTCTAATAGCCAGCAAAGGCTTGTTCTGCTTGCCCGGGCCCTCGTGAAAAATCCGTCTATGCTTATTTTAGATGAGCCATGCCAGGGATTGGATGATCACCAGATCGCATTATTTAAAGGCATCATCAATGAAGTATGCATGCAATCAGACAAAACGCTCATTTATGTTTCTCACTACCCTGATGAAATTCCGGAGTGCGTAGACAAGTTCATCAGGCTGGAGAATGGAAAAAGGGCAGGTTCAGATTGGGCTTCGTAGGTGGACTGCATACCCAACCTTATAGGTTATCGCGGATTTAAATGCAACGCTTAATATCCATACTTTTCGCCCCAGAGAAGCTTTAAATACTTACGCAGTTCCTCTTCCCTTGCATTTGTTCCAGGATCATAAAACCTAGTGCCGGTTATGTTATCAGGCAAATATTCCTGTTTTGAAAAATTATTAGTGTAACTATGCGAATACTCGTAGCCTTTATGGTAGTCAAGATCTTTCATAAGTTTTGTCGGTGCATTGCGGAGGTGCAGTGGTACCGGCAGGTCACCATGTTTGCGGACGGCAGAAAGGGCTTTGTCAATAGCCACATAAGAAGCGTTGCTTTTTGACGACGCCGCCAAATAAGTGGCGCATTGCGATAAAATGATCCTTGCTTCAGGGTAACCGATCTTATTCACTGCTTCAAAGCAGGAATTTGCCAGCACAATGGCGGTAGGGTTGGCGTTTCCAATATCTTCACTGGCTAAAATGACGAGCCGCCTTGCGATAAATTTAACGTCTTCGCCACCTTCAATCATTCTTGCAAGCCAATACACGGCTCCGTTAGGATCGCTACCCCTTATCGATTTGATAAACG
This sequence comes from Flavihumibacter sp., assembly GCA_041751095.1. Lineage (GTDB taxonomy): Bacteria > Bacteroidota > Bacteroidia > Chitinophagales > Chitinophagaceae > JADCRZ01. The sequence continues at coordinate 2,289 of JBGSYC010000224.1, read as the reverse complement.
CGGAGATGATGTCGTAATGCTGTTCACCGCTTTTGTCGTAAAGCGCAATCCTTTGCTGGGCTGTTTCAATCACTGCCTTGTCGGTTATTATCGCAGGATCTCCGAGAGCATCTGTTGTGAGCTCCAGTAAGTTCAGCAGCTTTCTTGCGTCACCACCCGAGAGCGTAATCAGAGCTTCGGTTTCTTTTAATTCAATCCTTTTTTTTGAAAGGACTACATCTTCCCGGATGGCGTGGTTTAACAGCTCCACCAGATTGTTGCTTTCAAGTGGTTTTAAAACATACACCTGGCACCTCGACAACAACGCTGAGTTTACTTCAAAAGAAGGGTTTTCTGTAGTTGCGCCAATTAACGTGATGATCCCTTTTTCGACGGCGCCCAAAAGTGCATCCTGCTGGCCTTTATTAAATCGGTGAATCTCGTCAATAAACAGGATGACCCTGTCGAGCGATTTTGCTTCTGCAATAATTTCCCTTACTTCTTTTACACCGCTGCTTATGGCACTCAGGGTATAGAAAGGGGAGTGCAGTGTTTTTGCAATAATGTTGGCGATCGTTGTTTTGCCTACACCCGGAGGCCCCCATAAAATCATTGACGGCACCTTTCCCTGTTCAATGGCGAGGCGAAGGATACTACCTTTTCCGGTTAAATGTGCCTGACCGGCAAGTTCATCCAGCGTTTGCGGGCGTAGACGCTCAGCCATGGGGGGAAGTGAAGTGTTCATGCCGCTAAGTTCCAGAAATTATGTTAACGGCAAACAGCATAGCGGAAGCATACTACCTGACATACCTGTTGAGAAATGCCCCGATATGCCTAAATGAGTCGCCAAGTGAAGGCCCTCCCCATCCGTGCCCCTCGGCTGGATAAACAATCAGCTTGTTTGGTACTCCTGCACTTTCCAGTTTTTGTTTGAGTATCGAAGCCTGTCTTGGATCAACCACAGGGTCTTTGCCTCCCTGGAGAAGCAGTGTAGGGCAGGACTGATTTGTTACGAAGTTGATGGGACTTGACTGCCTGTATATCTCAGGCTTTTGCTCCGGAGATCCACCCATGAGTATTTGCAGCATAAATGGAACCTGGGGGTTAACAGGATTGTTATAGATGAACTCCATATCTGCTGGCCCGAAAAATGACACTACAGCCTGCGTTTTTACGGGTTCGGTGTATTTGTAAGCCTGTAAGAGAGCAAGATGGGCACCGGCGCTTGCGCCCAATAAAACAACCTTATCCGATACTGAGTAATCAGCAAATTTCTTCGTCACGAAACGTATGGCTTCCCTGATGTCATTTTCCTGGGTTGGAAACTTGTTAGCTGTATAATTTGCAAGCCTGTAATTGATGTTTACAAAGGCGTAATCGGTAAGATAATTTTTAAGTGAATCAATATACGATCCGAAACTGCTCTTATCACCACCCGACCAGCCCCCTCCATGAATAAGGAACATGACTTTTGTGGAAGCTGTCGTTCTCCCGGCAGGCAGGTAAACATCCAAAACCTGTTTTGGATCGGAACCATAAGCAACATTTAAATGAGTAGAAGAAGGTAGATTGCTAACGGGAATATTTGCCGCACTTGTTTCACAATTTCCGGATAGTACAGTACTCATAAGGGCCAGTAGAATTAAAGATTTCATAGTAAGGTGATTAAACAAAAATCCTGTAAAATTAACCAGTGAAAAGAAAAGAAAATGTGAAAGAAAGGACGGGGTAAGAGGTACGAAGGAAGGAATACGAGGTGGGGAGGGAAAGTAGAACAGAATACTGAAGACCGGCGGTCAGCAAAAGATGTATTATATCACTGATCGTACACTTGTTTAGGAGAACACAAAGGAGGCACGAGGAGAACACAAAGCGTAACGCAGTGTCCTCCGTGGTTCTTCGTGTTTCTACTATATAACTCTATGGGAGTGTACTGGTAATCAACGTTTATTTTATGAAGCTTTTTTCAAAGCAGCAATTTTTCTTTCATAAAATTCTATTTGTCTTTCCTTAAACTTTTGTTGAGTCTTCTGATAGATAGATATATCATACTCCTTTTTGTATTTAAGCATGGTATAAATGATTCTTGCCATTTTGTTGGCTGTTGCCACCACAGCCCCTTTGCCACCAAGCTTGCCCCTCATTCTGCGATAATAATCACCCAACGGCGTTTTGTTTCTTGCTACTGATGAGGCAGCCATTCTGAGACTTAACCCCGCATGGTTTTTCTTTTTCATTATTTTGCTATTTAACACTTTGCCTCCCGATATCTTAGTATTAGGACATACATTAAGCCACCCGCAAAATTGT
>JBGSYC010000223.1:0-10813 GCA_041751095.1 Flavihumibacter sp. | reverse complement strand
TGTCCAAAATTTATACAGCCTTACAATATAAATCAAAACCATTTACCCGGAAAAAATCTGTAGTCCCCCTTACAGAATTCAAAAAAAGCCAAACCCCTGAAAAACCTCAACTTTTTTCCGGATAGCTGCAATGTGGGTTAAGTAATCAATTATCACCGAAGTGTCGAGAAAAATATGGTACCAATTTGATATTGATAAGGGTTGCATGAATTTATACAGCGTCTTGATTTGACTCGGATATGTCTAAATCCGAGTATTTCTTCCTTAATTCCTCAATACCGTTGTAAATATTTTGAGCTGGAACTGCCTCGAACGATTGAAGGGTGGCGCTTTTTACTTCACGAGTATCAACGCTTATTTTCTTATAGACAACAAGGCGCAATCTATCTTTTTTATAATATTGGATAAGGTCACCTTCCTGATCCGGGGTGACATCGATATCGAAACTACAACCGCTAATATGTACCGCTGCTTTGCGGTCCAAGGCTTTACCACCTATTGAAGTCAATATCCCATATAAAGAAGATATTTCATAAAAGAAGTCCTTCTCTTTAGGTAAGTTGACCTCGAACAAATAGACTTTGAAGTCCTCTTTTTGAGCGTAAGCCTGGACAGTATACTTATCCGCCATAATTGATTTCAACTTTGAAGCATACTTTCTTTGGTCATTGTTCAAAGCAGAATAATCATTTTCGCTTATTTTCCGGTGAATGATTTTTAATGTTTCGTGCTTTGTAATACTATTTGTTGAGATATTTAAGGCATAGCAATTACCTCTAATTTCACTAAGCACTACCTTTTCGTTCTGAGCAGTATTCAAGGCTTTTGACAAGGAAGTTAAAAGTTCAGCTACCTGGTCGATTGGTAATCCGTTTTTTGCATTGAGAGTATGCAAATTGTCATCAAACCTTATGGTAAAGTCAAAAAATTGCATAAATTGCTCTTAAACGGGAAATTATCAGACCCTAATATACGATATGGAACTTAAATATCTAATTTCTTTTGTCTTTGGGAAGTTTATTACCACAACCGTTCCCGCAAAGAAAAAAACATTCATAAAGATTGATTATTTATTGATTGTGGTAATATCAGGTAGACCGGCGCAGTTCACTAAGCCCCGATGGTTGTCCAATATCTTTTGCTTGCCTGCTGTTGTTTCCTGAACTTTGTTATTTATCATTGCTATCCCTATTCAGTTTGGTTAGAAGATAGTGGTTATTTGTAATTGTTGTCCGGAGAAAGAAAACAACGCAGCAGTTCGATAGCCCATCCATTTTGACGGGCAATAGTGGTTATTTTATAATTAAATTTTTCTCTATGAAGGATGTCAGGATTTTACCCGCTGTGATCTTACTATCGGTTTTGATGATCTTCAGCAGTTTTCACGTTGAAAAAAAGGGCCTGGCCGATGTAGTAACCGGCGCCTGGGGATTGGAGGATGGTTCAACAGAACACCTGGTAATTTTTACAGGAAATTATTACACCTACACTGCATTTGACAAAAGCAGAAAGGAGTTTATCAGGTCCCAGGGCGGAACTTACCAGGTTCAGGGCAAGCAGATACAAACCACGATGGAATTTAATTCAGCGGAGAAAGATCAGGTTGGTACGTCACAAAGTTTCCCGTTTACACAGGAATCGAATAATCTTTCGATTGAAGTACAGGGAAGCGACGTAAGGTTCACGCGAATTGATGATGGTACCGGACCGCTCTCCGGCACATGGCGTATCACCGGAAGAATGCAGGAGGGAAAAATGGTTCCTATGCAGAGCGGCCCCCGCAAGACCTTAAAATTTCTTTCCGGTACCAGGTTCCAATGGGTTGCCATGAACACGGAAACAAAGGAGTTTTTCGGCACGGGCGGTGGCACGTATACTTTTGCTGATGGCAGGTATACAGAGAACATCGATTTCTTTTCACGGGACAGCTCGAGGGTGGGTATTTCCCTAAGCTTTGAAGGAAAGATAGAAAACGACAATTGGCACCATTCGGGCGTAAGCTCAAAAAATGAGAATATCCATGAGGTATGGAGCCGTGTGAAATAGCAACATCGGGTCAGGATAAACGATGCATTAATTCATGTTCTCTGATTAATCATTCTCCTCACTAATCCCCCTTCTTCGTTTCACAATTCACACGTTCCTCACAATCCCTCCCTTAACTTCAAATGCATGTGAAGATGCATTAATTTGCAGGGATGCATCAGTACCATCAGTTAATAAAGCATATCATTGAGAAGGGCACTTCGAAAACCGACCGTACAGGTACGGGTACAACCAGCTCCTTTGGCTACCAGATGCGGTTTGACCTGGGTGAAGGATTTCCGCTGGTGACAACGAAGAAAATACATGTAAAAAGTGTCATTCATGAATTATTATGGTTTTTAAAAGGAGATACAAATACCCGGTACCTTAAAGAAAACGGAGTGAAGATATGGGACGAGTGGGCAGATGAAAACGGAGACCTTGGTCCCGTCTATGGAAAACAGTGGCGGAGCTGGGAAGGCTTTAACGGCGAGACCTACGATCAGATTGCTGATGTAATCCGGCAGATTAAAGACAATCCCGACAGCCGCCGCATGATCGTCAGCGCCTGGAACGTAGCACAACTTCCGGAAATGGCTTTAATGCCCTGCCATACTTTATTCCAGTTTTATGTCGGGGGCACACGTAATGGCTCCAATGGTAAACGGCAGCTAAGCTGCCAGTTGTATCAGCGGAGCGCCGACGTGTTTCTTGGAGTTCCCTTTAACATTGCCTCCTATGCCCTGCTTACCATGATGATCGCGCATGTGTGTAATCTTGAGCCCGGAGATTTCGTACACACCTTTGGTGATGTGCATCTCTATAACAATCACGCCGAACAGGCCCGTTTACAATTAACCCGGTCAACCATGCCCCTACCTGTAATGACTCTTAACCCCGCTGTTAAAGATATTTTTGATTTTACATTTGAAGACTTCAATTTACAACATTACCAGTCGCACCCCGCAATTAAGGCGCCGGTAGCGATATGAGTAAGTGGGCAGTGGGTAGTGGGTAATGGGTAGTAAGAAGTGGGTAGTAGGTAGTGGGTAGTAGGTAGTAGAAAGTTGGAAGTGAAAAAATGAGAAGTAAGAAGTTAGAAGTTAATAAACAGAGCGAGTCGCCTCAGTAGGTTGATGTTTATTGAGGCAAAATATAAGAGATGAGTTAACCGAAAATCAGGATCGGCTATGATGGTTTCTTTTGTAGCGGCAGCTTCAGAAAATAATGTAATCGGGTATAAAAACCGGTTACCCTGGCATTTGCCGAACGACCTGAAGTTTTTTAAAAATACAACATGGGCGATGCCCGTGATCATGGGGCGGAAAACATTTGAATCTTTTGGAAAGGCATTAAGAGGAAGGCGCAATATTGTTATCACCCGCCAGGACAACTGGAAGGCCGACGGGGCTATTGTTGTAAAAAATATAGACGACGGATTGAAGGTGGCCCGGGAAACCGACACTAATGAAGCGTTTATTATAGGGGGAGGTGAAATTTTCAGGCAGTCAATGCCTCTTGCAAATAAAATTTTTCTTACCCGGGTGCACGCTGCGTTTGAAGGAGACGCTTTTTTCCCGGTTATCGATGAAAAAGAATGGCATATGAAGTCGAACCTGAATTTTGACACCGACGAGTTGCATCAGTACGCATATAGCTTTCAGTTATGGCAAAGACATGTTTGATGGTTTTCGCATGAATGTATTCATTGGTGCTATACGCATTGCCTGTTTGCAGAAGGGCAATTTAAAACCTTAACCTGGCAGCGGTGGCTACCTTAAACTAACGGGCGGGTAATTGGCACATGAAGAAACAAATTCCTAACCAAAGGTAGTGCGGAGGAGCAATCTATGACATGGTGAAATGCACCTGTTCATGTCCTTAAATGTTATTAATCCGGAAATTCATTCCTGACCTGTATTCTGCTCAAGACATTACTTATGTATTCCCGGCTTCAACTGGCAAAAAAGTATCTGCATTATCTATTGCATGCATCTAACGGTGAAGGACACGGCATTCATTCGCCATTTGTTTTCGATTTTGTCAGGAATATCCTTATGAAGAAGAAACCATGCGAGGCTTATCAGGCTGTGGAGTCCCTGCGTTTTAAATTGATGAAAGATCATAGCGTCGTTCACGTTGAAGATATGGGGGCGGGGTCGGCGGTTGCGAATGGCCGGCAAAGGAAAGTGTCGGAAATTGTTCGCGCAACTTCAAAATCAAAAAAGTTCGGACAGCTGTTATACAGGGTTGCGGAATATTATCAGCCGCAGACCATTATCGAGCTGGGCACTTCATTGGGCGTAAGCACGTGCTATCTTTCCAAGGGTAATCCCAAAGCAACCGTATACACGTTGGAAGGCGCTCCTGAAATAGCACGGATCGCCTCGCGGAATTTTGAAGATATGAAGCTGATGAATATCAATGTAAGAGAAGGCAATTTTGATAACGTTCTTCCCGGACTGCTAAAAAGCATCCAGTCAGTAGACCTGGCTTTTACAGACGGGAATCATCGCAGGGATCCAACATTGAATTACTTCAGGCTTTTTTTGCCGAAAGTGCATTCATCATCAATTCTTATCTTTGATGATATTCACTGGAGCAGGGACATGGAAGAAGCCTGGGAGATTATTAAGGCTGATCCTTCTGTGAAAGTAAGTATCGACCTGTTTTTTTTAGGACTGGTTTTTTTTCGGGAAGAGTTTAAAACAAAGCAACATTTCGTTATTAAATTTTAATGTAACTTATGATAAAAGCGTGTATAATTATTGCAATAACATTTTCACCGATAGCTCTGATGGCACAGGAGATGGATAAATTCGAAAAAAAGACTTTTACGAGGAATGGCCAGACGTTGTTGTACCGCATCCTTTATCCGAAAGGGTATAACAAGTTAAAACCTTACCCGGTGCTGACCTTCCTTCATGGCAGCGGCGAGCGGGGTGATAATAATGAGTCGCAACTGTTACATGGTGGCGCGTTATTCGCAAATGATTCCGTGCGTGACCGGTTTAGTGCAATCGTAATATTTCCGCAATGCCCCAAAGACAGTGCCTGGAGATATATCTCATCTGCCAGGGATACGGCAAGCCCCACAGGCCGCACCATTAATTTTGCAAAGTCACCCAGACCTACAACCCCCGCAGCGTTGGCAAAAAAGTTGCTTGACAGCCTGGTTTCTTCCAAAGTGGCTGACAGGAACAAAATGTATATTGGCGGGCTTTCCCTGGGTGGTTTTGGAACCTTTGATATGCTCGAAAGATATCCGGATTTTTTTGCTGCAGCCATACCGATCTGCGGGGGAGGAGATGAAGCGCTTGCGAAAACGTTTGCCAAAAAAGCTTCTTTATGGATTTTTCACGGAGATAATGACAAGTCCGTTGATGTAAATTATTCAAGGAAGTATTACAAGGCTTTGAAAGATGCAGGTGCTGATGTACGTTATACCGAATACCCCGGCGTTGGCCACAACAGTTGGGACAATACATTTACGGAAAAAGAGCTTTTGCCCTGGTTGTTGTCAAAATCAAAAAATAAGGTGAGGTCGCGTGACAGGGCCGCAAAATAATGATCATGGGTGGTCTGGCAAATGCTTACTGCAGATAATAGGTTTCATGTAGAACGAAGCGTGTATCAGCCGACCTGGTTCTTAAAGCTCTCATAAGATCAGCCGATTTGATTTACCTTCCTGAATTAGTTTCATATTTGTACCGTTTAAATCAGAAGCTCATGCCCAACAGGCTCTTGTTCATCTTCTTTGTGAATTTTTGCACGATTGCAGGTTATGCCCAGTCAGGTGAGTTGTTGATTCGCGGAACATCTCCTGGTATACACATTACCCATGTTGTTGCTCCAAAGGAAAACTGGTACAGCATCGGCAGACTGTATAACATAAGTCCTAAGGAAATAGCCCCTTTCAATGGAGCTACCCTCGATAATCCGCTGAGCATTAATCAGCAGGTAAAGATTCCGCTTACCCCATCGAATTTTGCCCAAAACGAAGCTAAAGCTGCTGATGAAGTATTTATTCCTGTTTATCATATCGTGCAGGAAAAAGAGTGGTTGTACCGGATCAGCACCACTTACAATAAAGTGCCGATAGAAAGCCTTGAGAAATGGAATAACATAAATAAGGATCAGGCGAAGGCCGGGATGAAACTTGTGGTAGGATATTTAAAAGTAAAAAAAGACCAGTCTGCTTTAGCCGCAAGTGGATCGTCCACCGTTCCGGGTTCGGGCACACCTCCGCAAGGCAGCACTCAGGGGGTGAAGGCGGAAGTAAAAAATGAGGAACCTGTTGTTAAGCGGGAAATCAAACAGGAACAGCAACCATTACCTCAGGAACAAAAAAGGCCCGAGCCGGTTGAAAACCGGAGAAAAGAAGAAACCAGCATGGCAGCAGAAAAACAACCTGTAATGAATAAATCAGCGAGCGAGCCCGAAGCAGCTACAACTCTTGCTGGTGGATACTTTAGATCGCTTTATGAGCAGAGCGGCAAAACGGCTACAGGCTCTTCGGGAATTTTTAAAAGTACCAGTGGCTGGCAGGATGCCAAATTTTATGCATTGATGAATAATGTTGCCATTGGAACAGTAGTGGCGGTGAGTAATCCTGCCAACGGCAAAACGGTATACGCGAAAGTATTGGGACAACTGCCCGATATGAAAGAAAGCAATGGGTTAACTATTCGTGTCAGTGATGCCGCTGCATCAGAATTGGGCGCCGGGGATGCAAGGTTTCCGGTAAACGTGAAGTATTAAATTTTCGTCAATTGTCGCAAATCCCCTCTCCCGTTGTCGTTCCTGCACCTGCTGTATTCACCCGTTTAGTTGTAAGTTCGCAGCGGAAATAACAGCCGGCTTATGAGCACCACAGCTACACCAAGGGCAGGCAGACGCGAATGGATCGGCCTTGCCGTTATTGCGCTTCCCTGCATCCTGTACTCAATGGATCTTACGGTGTTGAACCTGGCGATACCACATCTCAGTGCTGATCTGAAGCCCAGCAGTTCCGAACTGCTTTGGATTATCGATATCTACGGCTTTATGGTTGCCGGCATGCTCATCACGATGGGTACCCTCGGTGACCGGATCGGAAGGCGCAAATTGTTACTCATCGGTGCAGCCTGTTTTGGCATAACTTCATTCATTGCCGCTTTTTCAAATAGTGCCCAGATGCTGATTGCGGCCAGGGCCCTGCTTGGGCTATCGGGAGCAACGCTGGCGCCATCCACCTTGTCGCTAATACGCAACATGTTCCTTGATGAAAAGCAGCGAACTTTTGCCATTGGTGTATGGATCACCAGCTACTCGGTAGGAGGCGCTATTGGCCCTTTGATAGGTGGAGTTTTGCTGGATCACTTCTGGTGGGGATCGGTGTTTCTGGTAAGTGTGCCGGTAAGGGCACTTTTACTGATTGCCGGACCAATGCTTCTGCCCGAATACAAAGATCCCCACGCCGGCAAAATGGATCTTCTGAGTACTGCTCAATCGATATTCGCTATATTGGCCATCATCTTCGGTCTGAAGAAATTGGCAGAGAACGGTTGGAACGTCCAGGCTGCCATCAGTATTGTAGCCGGCGTTGCCATAGCATTGCTCTTCCTGCGCCGCCAGACCAAACTTAAGGTGCCGCTTGTAGACCTGAACCTTTTCCGCATTCCTTCGTTCAGTGTCTCCCTCCTTGCCTATATGATGGGTTGCTTTATTTCCTTCGGCAGCTATATCTTCATTTCGCAATATCTACAACTTGTCTTAGGTCTTTCGCCATTGCAGGCAGGATTGTGGACGCTCCCATGGGCCATGGGGTTTATTGCGGGTTCTCTTTTAACACCACTGATAGTGAGAAAAATAAAACCCGTGCATGTAATCACAACAGGTTTTGCGCTGGCGGCACTAGGCTATGCACTGGTTACGCAGGTGGAAAACCTGCCGCCACTTACGGCCATCGTTGCAGGCTCTGTTATTTATTCTTTTAGCATGGCTCCGATTTTTACGCTCACCACAGATTTTATCATGGGTTCGGCTCCTCCTGAAAAAGCCGGGGCAGCTTCAGCCATTTCCGAAACCAGTGCTGAAATGGGCGGCGCGTTGGGGATAGCTGTATTAGGCAGCATCGGTACAGCTATTTACAGAACTTACATGGTCAGCGCCGTTCCGGCTTCGATTCCTGCCGCGGCCGCAGCCGCAGCTAAAGACACACTCGGCGGTGCCATTGCAGAAGCTGTCAAATTAGGAGATGCAGGCAAACAACTCGCTGCTGCTGCGCAACAGGCTTTTACCAACACACTGCAATACACGCTGCTGTTGTGTGCGATCCTTTCAGCCATACTGGCTTTTATTACTTTATTCCGGTTGAAGCGTGAGGTAAAAGCGGAAAGTAGTAAAGATGAACCAGACGCCTTAGCTGATCCTGCAATGCAGTAGCCGAGATTACCGAACACCATGGCACACGGATAGAATCTGAGAATGAGATGGCGGGCAAATGAAACAGGCGACACCCCCGTGCTTTTTTCAATGGATATCATTAAATTTAACTGTAAATCAAATCCTACGATAATGAAAAATATCCTTTTCCTTTTTTTATTGGTTCCGGTATTGACCGTGCACGCGCAGAAAAATTTCCAGATAACTCCTGAAAGAGCAAAGGCCGGTGATATGCTTTATATTACTTATGAGCCGGCTGGTGATATAGCGAATACACTCCTGCCTGTAGAAGGTGCTGTTTATCTTATGGGTAGCAAAGGCCAGGCGGCTGAAGACATCATCCTGAAAAAAGAAGGGAAGAAATATACGGCTTCCGTGCAGACAGATACCTCACACAATTTTCTTTATTTCGGATTTACCGCTGATAAAAAATTTGATAACAACTTCAATGAGGGCTATTGGATACAATTGTACGATGGTGAAAAGTTGAAGAAGGGGAGCTACCTTAGTCTGTCTCAGTTCTATGGCTACAACAATGTTGGCGTTGAAAGAAACACCCTGAAAGCGCTGGAGCATATGGAAAAGGAGTTCGCTCTTTACCCTGAAAGCAAAAAGAAGAACTTATTCGGGTATGCAAGTTTACTGGCTTCGGAGAAAAAAGAACATGCTGCGGCTCTTCTTCAAAAGGAAATTGAATCAATTCTAAAAGAAGGACTGAAAGAAGAAGGAGATTATTTCACCCTGGAAATGTTATACAACACTGCCAAACTTCCTCAGCAGGCGAAATTTATCACGGCAGCAAAAAAAGAGAAATTTCCCGGTGGTAAATGGACCGCCGGAGAAATGCTGCAAAAATATATGGCTGAAAAAAACATTGCTGAAAAGGAACAGCTGTTGAATGATATCTCGGCCAAAATAGCCTCTGATGAGAACTGGAAACAGTTCCAGCCTTCTCTTCCGTTCTATAAAGGACAGTTAGCGAACCTCTACCGCGACAAAAAAGATTGGGAGGGATTTAAAGCCGCTGTCGTAAAATCCGGCCTGACGGACAAGAATGAACTCGCGGGATTATACAATAACACTGCGTGGGAAATGCAGAAGACAAGTGAGAATCTGCCATATGCGGAGGAAATGTCGCGGTTTGCTACCATGCATGCAAAAGCCGCGTTGACCAAACCTTCAAACAATAGGCCGGCTTATCTCACCAAAAAACAATGGGATAAACAACGGGAGTTCACCTATGCCATGTATGCGGATACCTATGCTATGATCATGTACCGGATGGGACAGTACAAGAAAGGGCTGGCTTATGCAAAAGAGGCAGCGCTGGATATCCATAAAAGCAATGACCCGGAGCAAAACAACACCTATGCATTACTGGCAGAAAAGGCATTACCTGTACATAAATATAAAAAAGAGCTTGAACAATTTGTAAAGGACGGCAAACCTACGGGTGAGATAAAAGAGATACTGAAGAGAGCTTACGTAAAAGAAAAAAAATCAGACGAAGGATTTGACGATTATGTTGCCGGTCTTCAAAAAGAAAGCTACGTAAAGATGTTGGCTGAGCTACGTAAATCAATGCTAAGTGAGAAGGCGCCTTCTTTTGCATTGCTTGACCTCGAAGGTAAGAAGGTTGACATTTCCGATCTGAAGGGCAAAGTAGTGGTGGTAGATTTCTGGGCTACCTGGTGCGGACCTTGTATCGCTTCTTTTCCCGGGATGCAAAAGATGGTGAATAAATACAGGGATAACCCGAATGTGAAGTTTGTTTTCATCGATACCTGGGAACAGGGAGAAAAGAAGGAGAAAAACGCCAGTGACTTTATCACTTCTAAAAAGTACACATTTCATGTGCTAATGGATAACGACAATAAAGTAGTAGAACAGTTTAAAGTAAATGGCATCCCTGCCAAATTTGTAATTGACAAAGAAGGTGTGATCCGGTATAAAGCAGTTGGCTTTGATGGCAGCGATGATAAACTGGTAAGCGAACTTACGGCCATGATCGAGATCGCAGGCAATCCTGCTTATAATGCTTTATGAGTTTGCTCGCAGGTATTATTTTTCCAGTCGCATGTTAAGATGGAATGAATAGCCATGCTAACGTCACTATCCGGATCAGGAATGGTAACCTGGACATAACCCTTGTATTGGCTATCGTAATTTTCAGCATCAGATCCACCTGAATACACAACAACAGGGATGGTGTTATTTGTTTTTATTGAGCGTAATTTTTTAATACAATACATGACGTCGAGACCGGGCATCTTTTCTTTTAAGAATATAAGATCGGGAACTACGTTTTTTATCAACCTGAATAAGTATTTGCTGCTATCAGCGTGAAACGTAATGCAGGGCT
>JBGSYC010000222.1:0-3939 GCA_041751095.1 Flavihumibacter sp. | reverse complement strand
TTGCGGGAAACATTAGAGGCTTTCGAAACAATCAGAACGCCGCCATGACCTAACTCCTCTGCTTCCATAGCCAAGTATAAGCGTTTCTGACGTTCATTTAAAATGGACAAAACTTTTTCAATTTTACCTTCAAGCATTTCTGAGTAGTTGGTTACTCAAAAATACATGAAGTAATTGATAAATAAAGTAACCTTTATTTATTTACATCTCCATAGGTGCAAGTGCGGCAGTTATTACTTCTTTAATGGCGAAAGATTTTATCAAGCTGGTTATGATTGCTGTTGTTATTGCATCACCGTTAGCATGGCTGTTTATGAATTTCTTTCTTCAGCATTTTGATTACAGAACAACTGTTAGTTTGTGGATTTTAATAGCTGCAGGTGCAATTGCTTTATTCATTGCATTGATTACAATTAGTTCTCAATCGATTAAAGCAGCGATAGCAAATCCAGTAAAGAGTTTAAGGACAGAGTAGAAACAGATTTTTGGATTATGAAGCATTAGGAGGAAGATTTTATGGAAATGGTTATAAATAAGAGATCCAACATCAGAGCACTTTTTATTCGATTAGTTATGAAAATGGCCTACAAGCTGGAGGCCCTGCAAAATCCTGTTAAGCGTTTAAGAACACAGTAGAAAGGTCATTAAGTCATTGGGTCAATAAGTAATTAGGAGAAAAAATATCTACCGATTTTTGCCGTCTGTGATGAAAAAAATACCGTTGCTCCATTTTATGTATTCTTTGCATGCTGCTATAAGTAACATTATCTTATGAACAAAATCAGCCTTCTTGGGTTCGTTTTAAGTATCATTTTTTTAAATGCCTACGGTCAGCCACGCGATTCAATCATCACCAGGAAGAAATACGTCACTGAGCCACTGAAAGGAACGATAACCCTTGATGGTATACCTTCAGAAGAAGCCTGGAACGGCGTGGAATGGGGCAGCGATTTTATTCAGCGGCAACCCAACGAAGGTGCAAAACCTTCGCAGGAAACAGCTTTCAAAGTGCTCTACGATGAACGGTTCCTCTATATAGCGGTTCGATGTTATGATCAAGCGCCCGACTCCATTATCAAACGGATGGGCCGGCGGGATGAATTCCCCGGCGATTGGATCGAGGTCAACATCGACAGTTATCATGACCTGCGTACGGCCTTTTCCTTTACACTTTCCGCGTCAGGTGTACGAAGCGATGAGGCCATTTCGAATGATGGCAATAACTGGGATCCCAGTTGGAATCCTATATGGTTTGCAAAAGCGCACATCGACAAAGAGGGCTGGACCGGCGAAATGAAAATCCCTTTCAGCCAATTGCGTTATGGCAGGGGAAAAGAAAAAGTATGGGGCCTGCAGTTGACCCGCCGGTTTTTCCGTAAGGAAGAACGATCTACCTGGCAAAACATTCCGCAGAACTCTGGTGTGTGGGTAAGCCGCTTTGGCGAACTGCATGGACTTAACAATATTCCTCTCTACCGGCAGGTAGAAATTGCACCTTATGTAACTGCACAGGCCGACAAATACAAAAAAGAAAAGGGCAACCCCTTTGCTAAAGGTGTTGATACCCGCCTTGCGGCCGGCCTTGATGGTAAAGTTGCTGTAACCAATGACCTCATTCTGGACTTTACCATCAACCCGGATTTCGGGCAAGTGGAGGCCGATCCTTCCCAAGTGCGTATTGATGGCTTTCAGAATTTCTTTGAAGAACGTCGTCCATTTTTTATCGAAAGCCGCAACATCTTCGATTACAGGTTGACTGGCTCCGAAGCCGGCGGTGATTACGATTCAGACCTGTTGTTTTATTCCCGGCGCATTGGGAGTTCACCGCATGGCTATCCAACTATAAATAACGGGGAGTACGCGAAGTCTCCACAAAATACCTCTATCCTTGGTGCTGCCAAGTTTAGCGGCAAAACCCGGAAAGGATGGAGCATCGGTGTGTTGGAAAGTATCACGCAGCGGGAAATGGCCGTTATCGATAAAGCTGGCCAAAGGAGAGAGGAGTTGGTAGAGCCACTGACCAACTACTTTGTTGGGCGGCTGCAAAAGGATATCAAGTCGGGTAACACCATCATCGGCGGAATCGTTACGGGAGTGAACCGGGAAAAAGGACTGGAAAACAGGTTGCACAGCGGTGCTTACTCCGGCGGGCTTGACTTCCTGCATTACTGGAAGAGCCGCACCTGGTACCTACGGGGTAATATCGTATTCAGTCATGTGCAGGGAACCAAAGAGGCTATACTGAGAACGCAAACCTCCTTTGAGCACCTGTTTCAGCGTGCCGATGCAAAAGAAGTACACGTGGACAGTTTCCGTACGTCACTCACTGGTATGGGCGGCACGATCCGATTTGGAAAAAGCGGCGGCAAAGGAGGCAAACTGGGACAGGTGTTTCGGTTCGAAACCGGTGTGACCCTCCGTTCGCCCCAGCTTGAGCTGAACGATATTGGTTTTATGCTTACCGCCAACGAGATCAACCACTTTACCTGGGCCGGCCTGCAATACCCAAAATCATTCTCCATATTTCGTGCCTTCCGGATCAATTACAACCATTGGTCCCGGTGGGATTACGGAGGCAAGTTTTTATACCAGGCATTCAATGTAAATTCACATGCTAATTTCAAGAACAACTGGCAAACGGGAACAGGTGTTACCTGGAATCCATATGATGTATCCAATAATGCGCTGCGGGGAACAACTGCGTTGCGGCGTCCTTCAGGCATCGGGCACTTTTACTACCTGACAAGCGATTACCGAAAGAAAGTGTTTGTCAACCTCAATACCTTTAATTTCTGGGGATTTGACAAAGCGGTACACGGCAACAATCTCAACTTGAATTTCAACTACCAGCCGATCGACGCCCTGCGCTTCAGCCTCAGTGCGGGGTACTCCTATAACTTCCGCAGGCAGGACCAGTTTGTCAGCACCATCCGATACAACAATGAAATGCGCACGATCGTAGGCGAGGTAAAACAGAAAACAATACGCTTTACTGGCAGGGTCAATTACAATATCACCCCCGACCTTACCCTTCAGTATTACGGACAGCCCTTTATTACCCGCCCGATATTTGATCGTTTTGGTTATGTCTCCAATCCAATGGCGAAAAGGTACGCCGACCGGTTCCGTGTATTTGATCCGAGCCAGGTTACGAATAACAGTGGTAAGTTTTCGGTGGATGAGAACAGGGACGGTGTGACGGATTTCAGCTTTGGCAAACCGGATTTCAACTTTGTACAGTTTCGTTCTAACCTAATATTGAGGTGGGAGTATAAAGCGGGCTCCGAGCTGTACCTGGTATGGTCGCAGGGCAATACACCCGATGCTTCCGCAGATCTTGACCGGCCACTTTTACCCAGTTTGTTCAACAACGCTTTTGCCGAAGGCGGAAGAAATATTTTCCTGGTGAAAATGACCTATCGTTTCTTAAGGTAGTCCAATTTTGCTCATGAGCCTATAACTTTAAACCTACCAATACAATACAGGTGCTCCATATGAATCTGGATCAAACATATTGTCCAGGTGCGTAAAATGGCGCTTACCAACAATAAAATCCCTGACGCCGTCTTTATCTATATCTGCAAAGGCAGCTCTGTGGCCCTGCGAAAAGGTAACATTGCCAACGCTCTTCTTTGAGTAATCATCATTAATCATATGCCGCTCAAAAGCTATATACCGGTTCCAGGGTTTGGGGCTGTTTGCCATTAGGTCATGTCAACTATATCTTTTTCGCTTAAGAAACCTTTGTCTCCGGTCTGCAACGACCATTCCACTTGTTTTTTGCGCAGCCGTTAATCGCGGCTATTTTCCCGGTGCAAATCCTGTTTTCTTTCCCTGTTCAAGCAGCATGCTCAATTCTTTAACCTTCGCGGCGTATTTAGCTGAAGAAGCAAGGTTGATTTTTCCCAGTGGGTCGGTAGCAAAGTCGTAAAATTCTGT
>JBGSYC010000221.1:0-2067 GCA_041751095.1 Flavihumibacter sp. | reverse complement strand
AAAAGCGAACTTCTGTGTTTTCACTAAAATAGATCATTTTACATAGTTGATTTTCAAAAGTACAAACTTGAGTTATAGAGGTTAAAAATTGGAAATGGCCCCATTGGGGCCACGTGTTTATAGCAAAACATGCCCCCAAGGTTCGGCTCCATAGGAGCCACGTGGAGTTTACGCGACTCCTATGGAGTCGAAGAATTAGTTAACAGCCTGCTATAAACACGAGGCTCCTATGGAGCCGGCAAGAACACTTTTATCTGCCGTATTCCGACAAAAGCGAAAGGGAACAGTCCGGGTATGGGTATTTGCCGTAAATCATCATATTACGGTGCGCTGCGCTTCTAATATTACGAGACGCTGTTCTGGAATACAAGGGTCGCATGTTATTTATATCCACATTCTTCCAATGGTGCAGCGCACCAGAATATTTGTAGAAAAATTTATGATTTCAAATCAGGTGCAGCGCACCGTAATATTTTTTTTCATGAAATTCTATCTGTCTTTTCTTATACGAAGGGCCTACCACACGCTCTTGTCATCTTTCATGAGCCCCCTTTTGGTGTTTTGTTAAGTAGCGATCTTTCGGGCGAAATGAAAGATCACTGAAACTTTTGGAGGCTGTGATTGGTGATCAATCTGACTAAACAACTGCCCGCTAAAATTCCGGGGATTTCAAAGTCCGCCGCAATGAATTGCCTTAGGTGCAAGAGCGTACATCGGCGGCTTTGAAATGACAAAGTGGGGGGTTATCGTACCAGATATTTGAATCCCGATTCAATTGATCGGGATCATATCGCGACTGGCGGATTTTCTGACGGAGCATCATACGCCCTGTGCCTTGGTTTAAGCAATGGTCAACTGTTTACGCACATGATTGCGTTTTCTCCCGGCTTTTATTATACCAGGATTAATGAAGGAAAGCCAAAAATTTTTATTTCACACGGCGTGCACAATCGTATGCTTCCCATAAATCCCTGCAGCAGGAAAATTGTGCCTGATCTAAAACAGCAGGGCTATGAAGTAAATTACCTGGAGTTCGAAGGAGAGCATGAAATACCGGGCTTTATATCAGCCGGGGCAATTGAATGGTTCAGGAGGTAATTTTTCCCGGAAGAAACTGGCTGCTTTATTATTCTCCCTACTCCCGTTACAAACCAATATGAACAGCGTCCGTTTAGCTTTTCCTTAATCACACAACCACCATAACTTTATTTCGTATGCGCGTCTCCGTGGCCGGAATACCGGGCACAGAACAACTACATTACGACTCCTGTTTTTTCTGTGCCCGGCTTAAGCCCGTAGCAATCTTCCTGCTAATATTTATTGCCGGATAAAACGGATCGAAGACGTTTTTTCTCCGTTCATATAACCGCTTACCTGGTAAACACCTGAAGAAAGATCGCCGAAATACAGCCTGTTCTGCGTGTTGCCGGCGGTAACCATCAACCGGAACTTTTTCCACGTACGGCCCTTCATATCGGAAACAATCAATTCCATCTGGCCTCCTTTCGAAGAACTGATATAAAGATCGGCGGTAGATTCAACTATCGTTGGGGCCATCGTGGCAATCTCGGTAGTCTTTCCACCATTAAGAATCAAAACCACCTTACTCAGGCTGGCGTTACCGTCAATTTCGATTGACCGTATCCGGTAGTAAGTGGTACCCTTTTGCAGACTGGCGTCGAAGTACTGGTACAACTGCTTGCCGGGTGTACTGTTCACTGTTCCCGCCAGGCTGTAATTACTTCCGTCTGTCGACTTCATGATTTCAAACCTTGATACGATCTCGGCAACTTTCCATTCCAATCTTGCGCCGCCATTTACCTTCTGTACGTCAAGGCTTATGAAACGCACGGGGAGCGGCCCTCCGGGAGCATTGATATATCCAAAAGTAAATGGACCGAAAGTTGATAACGGCTTCGATTCTACGCTACCTGCCGAAGTGTTACCAGGCGTAAGCACCGTTCCATTTTCAGCTATCCACTGCCCGTTCACATAGTGAGCCACAACAATACCATCGAGGTTGGTAGCGCCGGGAATTATGGAATTCAACGTGAACGTCACGGTTGC
>JBGSYC010000220.1:0-3373 GCA_041751095.1 Flavihumibacter sp. | reverse complement strand
TATCCTGGTATTTGATCTGACTCACAATGATTTTTTCCAATCAAGGCTGGTGTTCCTTTTTAAACAACGGCCGTATCAAAATGTTGCCAGCTACGACAACAAAGAAAGAACCAGGAACCCTGAAGGTTTCTGCAATATTGCCCGGGTAAGGGGGGAGGCTTATCTCACTGCCCGATTTTGTTAATGTTTAACAATCAATTACCTGTATATCTGGAGCGGCTCACGTTGATGGCTGATTTTTTGGAATGGGATAACAAAAAGCAGGCAGAGGTGTTATTCCGGGATATGCGAATGAATAAAATTATCTTTCTAATCATTTTTTTTCCTGCTTTCTGTCAGGCACAGGCAATACTAACCATTGCGAAAGAAGTTTCCACCGCTGATCTGAAAAAGAATCTGTATCATCTGGCGAGTCCCCAGATGGAAGGACGTTTTACCGGTAGCCGTGGGGATTCGCTTGCCTCAAACTATATTGCGCAATGGTTTAAACAACATAGTGTACAGGCGCCTTACCAGAATGGGCTTAATTATTTTCAGCCGGTAGACCTGAACCGGATTAAATTGATATCCGGTGAAATAAAATCCAATGGGTCAGCTTACAGGCAATTTGATGACTGGTATGTCTTTCTACGCAATCTGTCTGAAGTGAGGCTGAATAGCCTGCCAGTGGTATTTGCCGGCTACGGGATTACGTCTGACAGGTACAGCGACCTGAATGGAATCGATGTTAAAGGTAAGGCGGTAATCATTGTTCAGGCTAATCCATCAGACGATATAAGGGGCCTTCTCTCTTCCGCAACGGCGTCTTCCATCAACGCCGACTATCAGCAAAACCTCGTAGACAGAGGCGCTGCGGCAATCCTGGTAAGTACGCAGGACTTCTCCAGGACCGCCGCTTCAATACAGCAATCGCCCCAATTGTACTCGTACCGGAACAGGGGAACTTTCATCAATCCCATTCCGAAAATTTATGTTTCGGAGAAAATGATCAATGACTTGCTTAAGCCAATGGATATCTCCCTGCAAAACATTACCGGCCTTATGAAGCAGACAAGACGTGCGCAGTCTTTTCAGGCAAAAAGCACCATCAGCATTCACATGCAGGTAGATTCGGTTAAGGAATATGCGCCCAATGTAATCGGTTATATAAGGGGGAGAGACACCGCCGCTGAGCCGGTAGTTATGTCGGCGCATCATGATCATTTAGGAAAAGCAGGCAACAACATATTTTACGGAGCAGTTGACAATGCCAGTGGCACTGCTACTTTGATGGAACTGGCGAAGCTGATGAACAAGGCCGTGCAGAAAGGGCTGCGTCCGAAACGTACGGTGATTTTCGCTTCGTTTACGGGCGAAGAATTAGGCTTGCTTGGCTCACTCTATTTTACATCCCATTCTTTCTATCCTATTGAGAAAACCCGGGTGTGCTATAATATAGACATGGTCGGAAGAGTGGATTCTGTTTATAGCGGCAAAATTGCAGACAGTAATTACGTATACTTTTTCTACCGGGATTCGCTAAACACAGGGCTGCATAGTGCTTTGCTTAAGGCAAATGAATCAGTAGGACTAAAGCTGGACAACCGTTACCAGCAGTCTGAATTTTCTGACAGGAGATTAAAAGGTTCGGATCACTACCCTTTTTACCTGAAAGGGGTTCCGGTGCTGAGGACGGATTGCGGATTTGCTAAAGATTATCACCAGGTCACCGATACGCCTGACAAAATCAATTACCCTTTGCTCACGCGGCATACCCAACTGGCTTTCCTTACCCTCTGGAATCTGGCGAATGAATGATGCCTGAAAAAGGACGTCGTGTGAATTATCAGCATCTGTTATACATTGCCGTTATCACCACCTTCGTTTAAGGGCAGGGTTACTTTCAATGGTCATAAAACATCGTTGCACCAGCCAATTTCTTTTCTATTGTTCATTTCGGTGTTATCATTTGAAGGGCTGAAAACCGTGCATAAGCTTTTTGAAGCTGTTAGGAATATTAAGCATACCTTTGCCATTCATATACGCTCTCTTAGCAGACTCGATAATCTTCTTTTTTACAAGCTTCATCAAGTCATTTGATGGCTGGTATAGTACCGATCTTCCATAGTATTTGAAGATTGCCATTTATCATTAAAATTTATCAATTGTCATTTTTACAATTAAATCTCATTGAGCCCCTCCTGAAGGCGCTCAGCAACGAAGGATATACCATTCCCACACCCATACAGGAACAATCCATTCCCGTTGTGCTTGACCGCAAAGACCTGCTCGCCTGTGCGCAAACCGGCACGGGAAAAACTGCGGCTTTTGCGCTTCCCATTTTGCAACTTCTGGAGGAAGAAATACACGCAGGCCCTCGAAATATCAAAGCGCTGGTGTTAACGCCAACGAGAGAATTGGCTATCCAGATCGATGAAAGTTTTGCAGCCTACGGTAAATACCTTGGCCTCAGAAGCCTGGTTATTTTTGGCGGCGTTTCGCAACATGCACAAACCGATTCATTAAGAAAAGGGGTTGACATATTAATTGCTACACCAGGAAGGCTGCTTGACCTCATCGATCAGCGTTTTATCAATTTACAGCACATCAGGCTGTTTGTGCTTGACGAAGCAGACCGCATGCTTGACATGGGCTTTATCAATGATGTGAAGAAGATCATTACAAAGCTTCCTCAGAAAAGACAAACTTTATTTTTCTCGGCTACGATGCCGCCCGAAATTTCGAAGCTTGCTGAAAGCATATTGAAGAATCCGGTAAAGGTAGCGGTAACACCCATCTCTACAACAGCCGAAAAAGTTACGCAGGGTCTGTATTTTGTAGAGAGAGGGGATAAGCGCTCGCTTCTCCTTCATTTGCTGAAAGGGAAGACTATCCAGAACGCTCTTGTTTTTACCCGAACCAAACATGGTGCTGATAAAGTGGCTAAAGAACTTAACAGAGCGAATATAGAAGCTGAAGCGATACATGGAAATAAGTCGCAGTCGGCCAGGCAACGCGCTTTAACGCTTTTCAAAAACGGAAGAATAAGAGTGTTGGTGGCAACTGATATTGCCGCACGCGGCATTGATGTGGAAGACCTCTCGCATGTTATTAATTTTGAATTGCCCAATATCCCTGAAACTTATGTTCACCGGATCGGCCGTACAGGAAGGGCCGGCGCAAGTGGTATTGCCCTTTCTTTTTGCGACAGTGAAGAAAGAGAATTTCTCAGAGATATCAATAAGCTGATAACTCCGTCGATTCCGGTGATCGAAGATCATCCCTTTCACTTGGTTAAACGTGACTATAACCAGGCTGTTGTTAATCAAAGGAATCTTCCCGCGAGGCCGGCAAACACTGGTTATGCAAGCCAGCGAAACTGGAACAACCGCGA
>JBGSYC010000219.1:0-58466 GCA_041751095.1 Flavihumibacter sp. | reverse complement strand
CCGCCTTATTATATTTACCTCTGTATTCTAATGGCGACAATCCCGTAATTTTTCTAAAGACTTCACGAAACGCTTTCACATCCGAATAACCAACTTCATACATGACTTCATTGATGGTTTTGCGGCTGGTTTCAAAGGCTTTTTTTGCCGCTTCGATTTTTACTCTTTGTGAATACTCAACAGGCGTGTTTCCGGTTGCTTTGATAAACCGTCTGTCAAAGTTTCGCCTTCCAACCGCGAACTTTGAAGACAAATTTTCAATCGATATTTTTTCATCCACATTACTTTCGATATATGCCTGTGCTTTTTGAACCATCTCATCTCCGTGCAGCTTCTGACCTGTAAATATGATAAATGCCGACTGGCTTTGCCTGTCCATTTCAATCTGGAATACTTTAGAACAATAAATGGCGGTTTGCCTGTCATAATATTTTTCTACCAGGTAAATCGCCAGGTTTAGAAAAGAATAAGCACCGCCATTCGTATAAATCCCATTTTCATCGGTAATCAATTTATCTGCCTGTAATTTCACTTTTGGAAACATAGTCGTGAAAGTGTCTGAAGCAGACCAGTGTGTAGAGCAGCTCCTTCCATCAAGCAAACCTGCTGATGCAAGCATAAAAGTACCGGTACACATACTTGCTATTTCAGCTCCGTTTTTATATTGTTGCTCAATCCAGTCAATCAGTAGCTTGTTTCGCTTCACGGCTTTTTGATAATGCCGAACCAATGAGGGAATAATGATAAGATTAGTCTTCTCGATGGCTGATATGTTGGCATGTGGCTTAACTGTCAGCAGGCCGTTATCAAATGCTGCTTTTTTTGAAGCGCCTGCCAGTTCAATTTTGTACAAACCCCTTTTACCGATTTTCGTCCAATAGCTATTGGCAGTTGTAAATATTTCATAAGCACCTACTATGCAGGCTACGGTGCTTAGGGAAGTTTGTCCGTCAGGAACAAGGATGGTAATATGTTTCATGATTAGTTTCTTTGGTCAAAGATAGAAACTATCTTGTCCAAATCAGCCCGCTATAAAGTCTATTTTGCACCCTGTATTTTACTTATGGAGACCATATTTTTGTGCCGGATACAAAATTTTTTTTACAAATCAGGCAGGATGAAAAAACTGGAAAATAAAGTTGCCGTTGTTTATGGAGATGGCGCCGTTGGAGGGCAATTGCGAAAGCATCTGCCCGGGAAGGTGCAATTGTTGTTTTTAACGGGTCGCACGGTGGCAAAGCCAATGCCATAACTGACGAGATTTTGCAGAGTGGAGGAACAATTTGAGCCACGCCGGTTTGATGCACTTGACGGGAAAGCAGCAGAAAAGGACATGAATGAAGTAATTGATAAAGCCGGGAAAATTGGCATTTCTTTCAATGCAACCGGTATTCCTCAAAAGGCATTCAGGGCATAGAAAAGGCTT
Organism: Flavihumibacter sp.; assembly: GCA_041751095.1. Lineage (GTDB taxonomy): Bacteria > Bacteroidota > Bacteroidia > Chitinophagales > Chitinophagaceae > JADCRZ01. The sequence goes on along the minus strand of JBGSYC010000219.1, from coordinate 57,040 downwards.
AACTATGCTTGAGGAGCTTACAAATACAGCAGTCTTTGTAGCCTCTGATGGAAGGTAGTATAATAACCGGAACTATTCTTAACCTGACAGCCGGAATGATTGTCGAATAAAAAATTCGAAAACTAAAAAAAACTAAGATGAAAAAACAAGATTATTATACAAGCATTATCGTGAATGGTACAGCACAGGAAGCATTCGATAGCATTAACAGCGTTTCAAAATGGTGGTCAGAAAATTTAGAAGGCACTTCCCAAAAGCTCAATGATGAATTTACAGTTCGGTTCGGAGAAACATGGATAGCCCACAAAATAATTGAGATGGTGCCAGGCCAAAAAGTTGTATGGTTGGTTACCGAGTGTAACAAACATTGGCTTAAAGATAAAAAAGAATGGAGAGGCACAAAAATAGTTTGGGAAATCTCAACAGAAAAAAATGCCACGCAAATTAGGTTTACGCACCTCGGGTTAGTGCCTGCTTTAGAGTGTTACGGTGGTTGCAAACAGGGGTGGGATTTTTATGTAAAGGAAAGCCTGTATAAGTTATTAACCGAGGGAAAAGGACTGCCGGAGTTAAAAATCAAACAACCCTTATCAGCTTGAGTAATAACATTTCAACCTCTTATGCATTAAGACCGGAAATGTTAATTTGCATACCTGCTTTATGCCCGTATCTATTTTTGCTCAAGACACGCTAAAAAAACATAAAATGACAACACCAGATTTTACCACTACGATTTTGGCAGACCAATCTCCTAAGCAGGTATTCGATGCCATCAACAATGTTCGTGGATGGTGGTCAGTAGAAATTGAAGGCGATACTAACAAACTCAATGATGAGTTTACATACCATTATGAAGACGTACATCGCTGCAAATTGAAAATAATAGAATTCATCCCCAATAAAAAAGTGGTATGGCTTGTGTTGGATAACTATTTCAACTTTACTAAAGAACAAAGTGAATGGAAGGGTAATAAAATTGTTTTTGATATTATTGAAAAGGACAATAAAACACAACTCCAATTCACTCAGTTGGGGTTAGTTGCCGGGTATGAGTGTTACGAGATATGCAGAGATGCATGGACCAATTATATAAAGAATAGCCTGGGTAGCCTGATAGCCACCGGTAAAGGTCAGCCGAATGGCACGGGCAAGCCACAAACTGAACACGAAAAGAGACTTCAGTCTGACCACATTGAATGACAGTCAGATTGTAGAAGTGAAATTCTTTTCCTCCTTCATTTACTACCAATACAATGCACATGCAGATGAGAGCTTAACTGCTGCCCCGGTATGCAGCACGGCTATAATATCCGGTTGTGCACCCGCAGCACCTTCACCCTATGGAAGATCCGATAAAGACTGTGTGCTGATCAATCCTGCCTTTTTGTATATTCGTATAACACCGAGGTCAGCAGTAAGATCGTGAGGGGGAAACAGCAAGCAGCATTTTAAATTAAATGATGACGGAATTTCCAAAACTACAAACAGAGAGGCTTTTACTTCGGCAATTTGTTGACCGGGACGTTGAAAATGTTTTTAAAGCACTTTCAGATCCGGACGTTATTCGATATTACGGAGTTAGCTATGAAACATTGGAAGCAACAAAAGAACAGATGAGGTTTTTTGCAAACCTCGAAGAAAATAGGGCAGGAATTTGGTGGGCTGTTTGTTCAGCGGACAATAAAGTTTTTTTTGGAGCTGGTGGAATTAATGATTTAAAAAAGGAACACAGGAAGGCTGAGATCGGATTTTGGCTACTCAAAGATTATTGGGGCAGGGGTATTATGACAGAAGCCATACCATTAATTTTGAATTATGGCTTTGACAAATTAGGACTTCACAGAATTGAAGGCATTGTAGAATCAGAAAATGTAGTATGCAAAAAAGCCGTTGAAAAATTAAACTTTGAGTAGTTTATAAGCCTTGATATCTACGCAAAATTCCGGTAAACTTCTGAAGTATCATCATGTTTTCGACTAAGGAGTAAACACGACAACCCCTCTTGCTTAGCAGACACGGGGGAAACGTAGGCTGCTACTTCAACGCAAACCATAGTAAAGAGAAATAATCCGACACAGTTAAGAAAATGAAGGACTATGCTTTCAAAAAGCGTATATTGATTATCGCTGTTTTTATCAACACGGTTATTTTTATCCTGCTTTCGATATTACACTTTTACTGGACTTTTGGCGGTAAACTCTGGTATGACGACGTGTTGCCGACAAGTTCAAATGGGCTGAACAAACTGAACCCCGGTCCGGCGTCTGGTTTAATTGTTGCTTTTGGGCTGTTATTGTTGGCTTTAGTAACTGTAGGCAGCCAGGGTTTGTTTGACAGATATATGAAGAGGTCGTATTTTCGCTATGGCACTTTAGCTATCGCAATTTTATTTTTGTTAAGGGCAATTGGAGATTTTAGATTCGTCGGCTTTTTTAAGTCAGTAAAGCAGACACGGTTTGGAATAAATGACACGCAAATTTTTTCACCACTATGCTTGTTTATTTCGATAATGAGCGTACTGATTTTTATATGCAACAGAGATAAGCCTTAACGCTGGAGATTTGCAGAAACTAACGCGCTGCCGTGTGGAATCTTTCCCCCGGCTTCAACCCAGGGGCTAAAGCATCAAAGAAGCGAAAGAAAAAACAGGAGTGAAAGTTCGCCAGGTTTAGCATCAAAATCGTAGAAGCAATGCCTTCAACGAGTAAATAAAAGCGTAAATTATATCAAAAAATGGGTAAATACTTACTTCACGGAAAGCTGACAGCGAAAGACGGAAATGGAGAAAAACTAACGTCTATTTTACTTGATGCATCAGCATTGGTTTCAACAGCAAAAGGCTGTGTTGTTTATGTAATTAGCAAAGACAATGTTGACAAAAACACCGTTTGGGTGACAGAAATCTGGGACAGCAAAGAAGACCACGGTAATTCCTTAAAAGTAGAAGGTGTAAAAGAGCTCATTTCTCAGGCAATTCCAATCCTTGACGGGCAACCGGAAAAAGGACAGGAACTGGAAGCTTTAGGAGGGAAAGGATTGTAGTTAGAAACGTTGCAAATATTCTAAACAATATCCGTGGATAATCCCGGATGTTCAGCCACACGCCGGGCGTAGCAGACACTATAAATGTCGGAAAGGCTCATGCTGTCTTTTTGGCTATTTTTATATCTTCGGAATACCTGGTAAAGAAACATCTGACATCATAACTTACTACCTTTAAGCTATCGGTACATTTGATATTGTCGATGCTTATGAAGAAAGAAAAAAATGAATCGTGGCGCATCAGGCTTCATGAAGTAATATACGAATCAGACACATTCGCGGGAAAAGCGTTTGACGTTTTATTGCTTGTATTAATATTTGCGAGTATTTTAATTGTGATGCTCGATAGTATCGCTCACTGGCATCTCTTGTATGGACATATATTCCTTACCCTCGAATGGATATTTACCATTCTGTTTACGATCGAATATATATTGCGGTTGATCAGTATAAAAAGGCCGCTCAGTTATATGGTAAGTTTTTTGGGGATTATTGACCTGATGGCTATTATCCCGAGTTATCTGGGTATATTATTTACGGGCGCCCATTCGCTCCTGGCTTTTAGAGTGCTTCGCCTGCTGAGGATCTTCAGGATATTTAAGCTTACTCATTTTATTTCCGAGATGCAGTTTTTAGGTACGGCCATAAAAGGAAGTCTGAGAAAGATCACTATATTCATGCTTATCGTTCTAGCGCTCGTAATTATACTCGGGTCATTGATGTACCTGATAGAAATGGGGCAAAATGGTTTTTCAAGTATCCCTGATAGCATTTACTGGGCCATTGTTACCATTACCACAGTTGGTTATGGCGACATTTCACCTGTAACACCCTTAGGCAAATTCGTAGCAAGCCTTATTATGCTTATGGGTTACGGTATTATTGCCGTTCCTACAGGGATTGTTACTACAGAGATGGCGCTGGCTGTAAAAAAAAGGGAGCAAAAGAACGAAGTTTGTCCTAAGTGCAGTAAGGAAGGGCATGACATAGATGCCAAATTTTGTAATATTTGTGGAGAGGCTCTTTAAACCTTTGGATTGTGTTAGGTGACGGGATAACCGTGTTACGCACAGGCGTAAAAGAAGCAAAAGTTAGTTCGTTCTGAAGCTTAAAATAACTTTATAGTTAGCCTAACCGGTTATTGTTCTTGCCTCCTGGCGTAGAGTTTCAGGATCCCAGTTGTCGTCTTTCTCAAGGGAAGATTCATGGATATCAGCCTGAATGATCAACTCCAGCTCTTCAATGTACCTTCTTGCTTCAACTATATATTCGTCCTCGGCGCGAATTGCAGATAAATGCTTAAGCGTTTGTTCGTCATGTTTAAAAAAGGTCTGCGATCTTCGGTTTGCAGTATATGCCCGAATGCCTAATATTTTCATGGCATCTACACCCAGCCTTAAACTTGTGTCTAAAGTTTCCCGGTAAACATGCAGCATACCGGCATTCATAAGGTCATAAGCATCTCTGCGGCTATCTGCTCTTACCAGTATATGCAAATGTGGAAAATGCTTTTTAACCGTTTCTATCATTTCCAGTCTTTTAGCCGGGGGGTTGATCGTAATGATTAAAATTTTCGCGTCATGGGCGCCGGCAGCCTCCAAAAGATCGTATCGGGAAGCGTCGCCATAGAAAACTTTAAATCCCATTTTGCGTATGATATCTACTTTATCGGAATCGACGTCTAAATAGGTCGCGTTTATATTATTGGCTCTAAGCAAACGCCCCGTCGTAAATCCAAACTGTCCAAAACCGGCAATAATCACGGGGTTTTTTTCGTGGATGTCATCGGCAGGTCTTTCTTCCTTTTCCGGCGTCCCTATCCCTGGCAAAATAAGCTTCTCATTTATCAAATTGATAAAAGGCGTAACTGCCATGCTTAGCGCTACTACGGCCATCATCATGCTTATTGTCGGCGCAGGTAAAATGCCTGATTGCATTGAGAAAGAAAACAGAACAAAAGCAAATTCTCCCACCTGGCTTAAGCCTAATGAAAAAACAAAGTTCTGCTCTTTGCTTATTTTGAATGACCAGCCTAAAAACAGGAGCACGCCACTTTTAACAACAATCAGTAAACTTACCCATCCTATTACCGTCAACGGTTCACTTACCAATAAAATAAAGTTTATAGAGGCCCCCACCGCGATGAAAAAAAGCCCAAGGAACAACCCTTTAAAGGGTTCAATATCGCTTTGCAATTCGTGTCGGTATTCGCTGTTTGCCAGTACTACACCGGCAAGAAAAGCACCTAATGCCGGGCTTAATCCAACCTGGGTCATTAATACGGCATTCCCAACAACGATTAATAAGGCAGAAGCCGTAAACAGTTCACGTAAACCGGTTTTTGCCATAAAGCGGAGCAAAGGCCTTATCACTAACCTTCCTGCAATGATTATTGACACAATAGAGCCTAAAACGATTAAGGCCTGCAGCCATGCGGGATGTCCGTCAACCCATGTATTTACATGTTCATCGGAATCAATCGGTGCTACACTTGTTGCAGCCAGTAGCGGTAGTATTGCCAGCATCGGAATGACGGCAATATCCTGGAATAGCAGCACTGCAAAAGAACTTTGCCCTGCCACTGACTGCATTAATCCCTTTTCAGCAAGCGTTTGCAACACAATGGCAGTCGACGACAGCGATAAGATCATTCCCAATACGAACGATTGCTTTATGCTGTAACCCAACAGAAATGCTACACCACCTATCACCACGGTCGTCAAAACTACCTGTAACCCTCCAAGCCCAAGTATTGACCTGCGAAGTTTCCATAATAGTATTGGTTCAAGTTCAAGTCCTATGAGGAATAGCATCATTACTACTCCGAACTCTGCAAAATGCATGATGTCCTGGCCTTCTTCACCAATAAAGCCCAATACAAAAGGGCCGATTATTACGCCTGCCAGTAAATATCCTAAGACAGATCCAAGACCTATTTTCTTTGCGACAGGTACAAATAAAACTGCAGCACCTAAATATATCAACGCCTGGAAAAGAAAGGAATTGGCACCCATATCAACTAAGAATTTTAGGGGATTGCTGTAAATCATTCAATAAGCTACAGGATGCTAAACGCTCCTCAACATCGCTGTTTCTCAGGGTTAATAACAATTCTTTGTACTGCCGCCCATATTCATGTATCTCGGACATTTCCAGCCTGTGAGAACCGGCAACCCAAAACGGCGGTAAGTATTTCATCTGGCATAAAGAAGCTGTTCGTTCAAAAGGCCTCAAAAGTTCGTGAACGGTACATTGCTGCCTTCCCGTTAGCTGATAAACTTCTCTGCTGCCGCCCGACGACAGCGCATTAAAAATCTTTTTGCCTCTCAGCTTATTTCCATTTTTCCCGTATGCCCATCCATGCTCCAATACGAGATCCTGCCATTGCTTCAGAAGTGCCGGGCCGCTATACCAGTAAAACGGATGTTGCCACACGATGATGTCGTGTTTAAGCAGGAGTTGTTGTTCCCGTTCAACATCGATATCGAAATCGGGGTATAACTGGTAAAGGTCATTTATGGTTATACCATTTATATCGCCAATACTCTTTATCAAGGTTGTATGCACCCTTGATTTTTCAAGAGCGGGATGAGCAAACAGCACAAGGATCTTATTCATAAAGAATCTTTATATTAGAGACAGGATACAGCAGGATGTTTTTGTGATTTCTTTTGGGTACGTCAGGTACTCCGCCGGGCCCAAAAATCTAAATTAATTCTTATTGCTTTACAAGATACATATGAGCATGCCGTAATTTTCAGGTAAAGCGATCGTTTACAAATATGCCTGCACCATTCGTTTCCAGTATTTTGCTTTGTGCGCTTCGCCTTCCCAGATGTGCATGGCATTCCATACGCCATTTTTCCATAGCGCTCCGCTTAAGTGTTTGTTGTTCTCCAGGAACGGGTCGTCACGGCCGATTGCAAAAATGATTTCCATTTTTTTAAGGTCGTCCAGTATCCGGTCATCATTCAGTCCCGGTATAAATCTGTTTGGCATGTTATAATAGATGTTTTCATCCGTATAGCCGTAGAACAGATCATGAAAGGGGCCGATGGCTGCTGTGAGATCATATCTTCCACTCATGCCTACTGCTTTATCAAAAAGGTGCGGATGCCGGAAAGCGATATTCATAGCATGATAGGCGCCCAGGCTGCACCCTGCTGCGATCAGATAGGTATGCGGGTTTTTGGAATGTATAAGAGCAAGCACTTCATTGATGATATATTGTTCATATTGGATGTGCCGCCAGATCCTTTCACCGGGATGTGCATGGTGATTATAGAAACTCTCGTTATCAATGCTGTCAACACAATAAACCTGCAACATCCCATTGTCTATTTTATCCTGGATAGCCTCGATAATTTTCCAGTTTTCATAATCATAATAGCGGGCAGTACGTGTTGGAAAGAACAACACTGAAGCGCCGTGTGTGCCAAAAACCAACAGCTCCATGTCGCGTTGCAGCCTCGTACTAAACCACTTATGATATTCTCTATTCATGTTGGCTAAGTTAGAGATAGAGAAGAAGCAATAACCATTATGATATAGTTAAGCCCGGTAAGCAGTTATAAATTTATCCGCATAGATAATTTCCTTCCATAGCTCATATCCCTGCCTGGAGATATGTAATCCGTCTGGTAAATAAAGTTCTTTTCTTGGATGATTTCTTTCGTCAAGCATAGCATCAAACACATTAATGAAATGCATGCCGGCATGCTGTTTACTGATTTCTTCCGAAATCAACAGATTGGTATACCTGATACGCTCGATGATCTCAAAACGGCTGACACTTGGCTTAATGGATATGAAAGCAAAACGCAGGCCTTCGAAGCGCTGGTTTATCTTACCCAGCAATTGCTTAAAAAAATACAGTACTTCATGAGGTTGCCTGCCATCTCCAAGGTCATTGTCTCCGGCGTAAATTACCATAGATTCCGGATTACAGGGAGCCACGATCCGGTCAAAATACCACACACAAGCTTCGAGGGTTGATCCGCCAAAGCCCAGATTGATGGGTTTGTAACCCAGAAAGTCTGCCTGTAAAGTGTCCCATAAACGTATGCTAGAGCTTCCATAAAAAAGCATTCCGGTTTTGATGTCCGATTGCAGCCTTTTATTTTCCAGTTCTTTTACTTCTTCTTCATACCACGTCATAATTTCATAATTGCCGGTTTTCCAGGATATGTCAAATTATCGCAATTAACCGCAAAAATATGAAGGGTGAATGAAAGCAGTCACGCTTTTTTGTAAATGCGATTACACCTTTGGGGAGTTTAAAGATCTGTTGTAAGCTTCTTTAGCTTTCTGCAAAGAGTTCACCGGAAGTTACCCGTGGCTTTTTGAAACATATCGCTCCGATAACGCAGCCTGCTCCTTCCTGATAAAAGATGATCAATATCGTTTTGTATCTCAGTTCAACCGTGAAGGGAGAGGCGCCAGGGCTTTTATCAACCGGCTATGGTCACTGCCATGCTTTGCCTTCGTTGTTGCTTATGTGTAAGGCTGTATAAGAGGGCACTGATTTGTCCCGCTCAAAATATTCTGTGGTGGACAATAAAATTTCGCCCGAATGTAAACGTGTAAACGACGGTGCATCATAATTGAATAATTATAGAAAGATGGTATATTTAACGGATAAAATCAGGTTTTGACGGCTATGAAAAATTATTGAACAACGTTTGCTGCAAGATTCGACAAATCCTTTATTGGGTTCAAGGACCATTTTGAAATATTGTCTTATACAAACGAATACAATTTTATTGGCAAGTCCTAAATTTATACAAAATTTCCACTATGAATCTTCGGGTAGGTTTAAACACATTACTGAAAATATACTCCTCAATTTCGATGAAGATATTACTCTCCCTGACACGTCGGCTACTGTTAATATGGGTCTTACTGCTTTTTGCAACTATTTTAAAAGCCAGTTCCGGGTAACTTTCATAGAATAATTAAAACCGTTAGAATCGGTCATGTGCGTAAACTCATTGGTTAGCGTAAATACAATTGTTGAAATTGCTTCAATGCTGCTTTCAACGCAGCCATACGCAATGCTTACTTCATATTCCTGATAAGCTCCAGTAAAATGGTGCGGATTTGATGCTCTGCCGTAACCTCAAGACAACTGGTTCTGCATAACCATGTTTCATAGCCACCACGTTCTATCTCGTGTTGGGGGCATACATAACCAACATAATCGTTTGCAAGCGTAATGGTGAAATACTTATTACCCGTAAGATATTTTTTCAGTGCTAACCCGGTTTCCGCAAAAAATTCACCTCCCAAAGCACCAATAACAATATCACCGATCTTAAAGGCCTGCACAGGAAAATTTATGGTGCCTGGAAATTCATTAAGAAGGACTTGCTCCCGTGCATATAATTTCTGCATGGTTTCAAAATCAATTCCTTCCACGTCTTCATAATTCGTTTCTGCAACAATTATTCTGGCCGCTGTCAGCGCCTGCGGTGCAGGCTTGCGGATATCTACATTTAGCTCCTGGTAGCTTACGAATAAAGATGAAGTGTGTTGCCAAATGATCTCCTCTGCGGAGCCGGCCAGCCTTTTAGCAAGGTTTCCCCCAATCAGCCTGCTCTTTTCAAAATTGGCCGAGGGAAATCTTGCCGGATCCAGGAAGTCCCAAATGTTGGCTTCACCGCTGGTTCCATTGCTCATCATGGCAACAAAATCATCTGAAGCGTTTAATTCAATTTTGAGCTGGTTAGAAAATTCTCCGAAGTAGTCAGGACTGATGGTTCCGTTTTGCCAGTCGCCGACATAATGCAAAGAGAAATTTGCAAGTATGCTCAACCACTCCTCCTTCGTGCTTTTGACAGCTACATAACATAGTTCAGGATCTATCTCAGACACCGGGCCCGTAATATGTTCTTCGGCGCCAAAAGGATTTGTTTTTACTTTGTCTAACCCGCCAGAAACCGGGTTCCTGGCCGCATAACCTTCCTTCATTGCGTACCTCCTGCACAAAACAAATTCCGGTGCATTAAACGATCCGAAACCGATTTTAGCGTCAGCAAGGTTACGGTGGGCTTCAACAATAGATTGAACGATCAATGCCGGAATTTTTTGGCGGTAAGGTAAGTCCGCAGCACCTAAAAGCAGGCTTTCAACGGAGCCTGCAGCATGAGTATGCGTGCTTGATATGAGAATATTATCAGGCAATATACCTGTTTGCTGCTGTACCTGCTTCTTAACCTCATCGAGGAGAGAACGCTTCATTGCACAAATGTCGACCACGCATATAGCCAACGTTATGCCGGCATCCTGCAGAACCAATGCCTTGGCGTACATAGTGTCGTATATTTCACGTGCATAATGACTTATAAAGTCCCCGTTTATGATCGTTCCCAAAGGGGGCGTAATGTCTACCTTTGAAGCACCTGCCTTTATTTTTTTCATACCTCGATAGGAATTACGGATCAGTTTGCATGGCTATGCCAATGCTCTCCTGAAAAGCCTGATCCAGTTATTGCTGAATATGTTTAAAATGTCCTGCATAGAATACCCGCGTTTAGACAGGATGCCCTGGTATTTTTGCAGGTCGGCTATTGAATGAAGATCCCATGGTGACTGTTCAGTCCCGAAATTTCCATCCAAGTCACTCCCAATAGCCACATGTAAGCTATTGCCGGCAATCTGGCAGATGTGATCCCAGTGATCGACCAGGTTCTCCATCCGGATATTTAATTGCCAGGGGTCTGACAATGCATCTATGAAGCGGGTGTCCATTGCCCAGCAATCCAACATGCCGCCAATTACTGCATCCCTTTCTATCAGCATCTTTATTTGTTCATCTGTTAACTGCCTTTGGGTTGGTGCAATTTTCCTCACATTATGATGGCTTGCCCATACAGGCCCCTGATAGGTCTCCATCGCCCTGGTGAACCCTTCGTCAGTTAGATGCGTTACGTCAAGCACCATTTTCAGCTTACTCATTTCCTGCAGCAATTGCACGCCTGCCGGAAGAATAGGGCCTTCCATTTTGGTGCCCGGCGCATAGCGGCCCGGCCCGAAGTGTGATAACCCCACGGCCCGTAATCCATAATCGTAAGCCCTTTGCAGGTAAGAAATGTTTACCAGCGAATCGGCGCCTTCCAGACTCAGTATATAACCTACCGGTTTATTTTCATCCTGTACCTCTTCATCATTCCAGAGTGCAAGATGATGATCTAAATGTCCGGCTGTAATAATCTGAACCATTTCTCCCAGCGCTTCCATTTCACGGTACCATGCTAACTGGGCCTGTGTCATGGCCCATGCCTGCTGAGGGGAGCTCCAGCCGGCCATTGACATGCCAAATGATGTGCATCTTGCCAACTGCGTCGCGATAACAATTCCCACCCTGCCCTTCCTGAGTTCAGGTAAACAAACCGTACCATGGCCGCGGTCCGCCTTGTCTTTCATATGCATCTCCTGCAAACGTATCTCATTGAGCGGCCGCGTTAAATCCCGGTTCCATTCAATGGCATTCATGGCTAAATCCAGGTGAGCATCAACAATTAGTGGTCTGTTCATAATAGAAGATTTCAGTACTTTATCCTGTTTGCTTTCACTTCATCTGATACTTCATACAACCTGCCGTGGTATGGAATTCATTTTACTTATGATAGCCCACAACACCTGCCCGGGTACTACCAGCAGTTCCATCCTCCATCAACGTGAAGGTATAGACCAGTGATATAAGAGGCTGCATCGGATAAGAGGAAGGCTACCGAGCCTGCTATTTCCGACGAATGACCAGGTTTACAGTTACGATTCCAAGATAATAATCATAAAAATATTAAAATACCCTGACGGAATAACGGGGGCAACATTGCATAAGATATTTTACCTTATTGTTCAAATGTAGATTTGATTAACAGTGATATGTGCTACTTTTCAATGCTTTTGTAATACTATTTTTCATTCGGCTGGACACTACCGTATGGATAATTATCATTACATATAAACCGGTAATCAATAATGAGAGCACTAAAAAGGAATAACATATATGGCTTGTGGGTACAGTGCTTTTGCCGTCAGCGCAGATGAAAGCATCGATTACGGCAGGCTTGGCAATTGTATTGACACATTGATCGCAGCGGGTGTTAATGGCATTTATTCAAATGGCGCCGCAGGCGAGTTTTACAACCAAACGGAAGCAGAGTTTGACCCGGTAAGTGTGATATTAGCAGGTGCTAATCTGGCGGTTTTTACCCCTTATTACTGACTCGAAAATCACCATAATACATCCGGACTGTTACTGATGTATAGATATTACAAGGTAAATTCATATCTTGTATTTAATGACGATAATGCTTACCACCGCATTACCGGTAATAGCGTGAGCGTGCAATTTGAATATAAACCTATGTAAACAATTAAATTACATTATATGCCTAATTGGTTAAGAGCACTGATAGCAGGATATGGAGCAAAGAAACTTGGTGGTGGATGTTTTACCACCATTATCGTATTTGTAATCATTTATTATGCACTCGGACAGTGCAATAATGGCCAGGTGCGGCAGGGAAGCTTAAAAAGCGAACAACAGATACAAACCGCAAAAAATCAGCCCGGTAATACTTCGAACAGTAAGCATCTAAAATAGCAGGAAAGAAGGTTGGTTTCCAGGTTAAAAGATAGCCGGCCGTTTTACAACTACCCCGGAATAGGCCTAAATTTTTCAGGTGCCGGAATACCTCGACAATCCGGGTATGAACAAAAGGAAGTGAAAATTAAAAAACCCCTTGGAACATCCTCGGGGCTTTTCATAAGACAAATTCGTGTTTTCAACAGATCAAACTGCAAAGGGTCGGGGGATTAAAAACGGGTTCGGTTTTTCATAACTTATTGGATGATTAAAAGTAAGCCGGAAACAGCTGAATAGAGTTGATATTCGTTATCTTTCCACCTGATTGTAATCAACCCGGACCGGGCGCCCCGGACGATAATATCCTCTAATATCCCGGCGTAATCAGCGGTCAGCAGGCGGTAAACCATTCCACAAAAAGGGTACATTATTTGTATCCCCATAATTTCATCTCTCAGTCTCCATTGAATATGCATGAACTGCAGTCCTGATCGATAAAGATTATGCAGGTGAATAGTGTTATAAAAATCATAATCATTTCTAAACAGCAATGAGATCACCTCTAATGGTATGATATTTTAAACTGTTTCCAGAAATTAATGAGCATACTTTATGAAAAAAATTAACAACAACGTTTTGCCTCCGGTAAAAAGGCGCCTGGCTATTATGCTTGGTATTTCGGCAGCATTCCTGGTAATGCTTGCAGCCTGCAAAAAGGATGATATTGATCCGGTAGTTGAATCAATCCGGCCAAAAGGTCCCAAGCCAGCCTGGGCGCCTACAATTACGCCTCAGATGCAGACGGTAATCGAAAAGCTGGAAAGTTATGGAACTCCTCCACTGTACACGTTAACACCGCAGGAGGCCCGTAAAGCTAAATCTCCTGCAGATGCGGCTATGGACGTTATGAAGGATTATAACATTATAGCGCCGCCGGCCCTGGTAGACACGATGGGCAGAGATATTTCTACCGGAGAAGGTATGATCCATTTACGTATCTATACACCGAGAACCGGCAAAAGCATGTATCCGGTGATTGTATACTATCACGGTGGAGGTTGGGTGATCGCAAACCTGGATACATACAACGCATCGGCCCAGGCCCTTGCAGAAAAAACTGAGGCTGTAGTTGTTTCAGTTGCGTACAGGCAGGCGCCGGAATTTAAATTTCCTACGGCCCATAATGATTCCTATGCTGCTTATGAATGGACGTTAAATAACGGGGCATCTATAAAAGGCGATGTTACCCGTATTGCGGTAGCAGGGGAAAGTGCAGGTGGCAATCTGGCTGCATCTGTAAGCATGATGGCGCGGAATAAAGGTATTAAATTACCCGTCCACGAGCTGCTGGTTTATCCTATCGCCAATTACGACTTCAATACACCTTCATATATAAAGTATGAAAATGCAAAGCCGTTGAGTAAGCCTTTAATGCAGTGGTTTTTTCAACATTATCTTAAGAACCCTTCCGAAGGCAGCGATCCGAGGATATCTCTTGTTAAAGCTGACTTGAAAGGCATGCCGCCCACCACTATTATAGCCGCACAAATCGACCCACTGCTGAGTGAAGGTCAAATGCTGGCAGAAAAATTAAAGGCAGCTTCCGTAGCTGTTACTTATAAAGAATATATCGGAGTAACCCATGAATTTTTTGGAATGGCTGTAGTAATACCAGAGGCAAAATATGCACAGGAACTTGCTGTCACAGAATTAAAGAAGGCCTTTAAAAAATAACCAGGTAATACCGTCCCTGATTACGTACCCCCGGATTACACCGGGGGTTTTTTTTAATATCCTCACGGGGCTGCCGTTACATTGTGAGCCGCCTGGTCGCGTGTCAGGCATTGGTAATCTCTTTGAAAAAAATAGGTTGTAATATAATATCTAATGATCAATTCAGGATATTTTGGGGCCGGTTCAAACGACAATATTGCATAGCCATTTGCTTCTTCTTCACTTGCTGCTACACTCTGCCAAAACCCTGCTGTTGTTTGTCTCTTTTAAATAAAGTCTGAATGAGGGATCAAATGCTGCGATCAAATCGTTACCGTGGCCTTCATGGAAATGGGCACTGCATGAAGCAACAAAATCCAGAAGCTTTTCAAAATGAAGGGGGGTATTTTCCCGGTGTGACAACAATAGGGACAAATAAAAACCATCACCTGGCGAAGCCACGGTAGGCGGCCAACTTCAAAAGCTGTGGAAAAAAATTCGCACGAGGGCTTGCTTATGTACGTGATTTTTTGTAATCTTACAGTAACAAAGTCGCTATTCTGATTAAAGCCATTGTATTTAGGTTTAAGCACACATTTTTAAAGGCGTTCTTGTTTTTACCTATTTAATATTCCCCTTATCCCCATTTTATCGGTTACCAAAATTTTGATACGTCATATCCTTGAAAAGAAATTCCGGGTTCTTTAACGAAATAGCCACGAGAGACATAAACAAATTCGATTGTGGTCAGCAGTTATGACAAGATAAATAAGATTAGCCTTGTCCTTTATTGAAAAAGCTGACAACGCAGGTAAAAATTTAGCCTTTGAAATTACCCGGTACTTCCGGATTGAATAAAGGATATAACCCGCTGCCTCAGGATAGCAAATGATGAAACATGTCGTTTTTATTTTAATTGTTTCAGCCTGCTGTGCACGCAATTACCCTTATGAAACTTTTATTCGCATGCGCAGCTTACTTTTGGTTGAAGATGATCCTGAAATTACAAAGTTATTAAATCTTCATTTTGATCCCGGCGTATATCAGCTTACCTGCTGTTCAAAGGGCAATGAAGCGATAGAGAAGGCATGTACCAACAATTATCATTTGATCTTATTGGACATAACACTTCCCGATTGCAATGGTTTTCAGATTTGTAAAAGTATACGGCAGCAGTCAATCCAAACGCCTATCATAATGCTTACGTGTAATTCCGAAGAATGCGATAAAGTATTGGCATTAGAGCTTGGCGCGGATGACTATATGACAAAGCCATTTGGCGTGTTGGAACTTATGGCAAGGGTAAAAGCGTTATTGCGCAGGTCTGAGCAGGGTGATAAAAATAAAGGGGTAGTGAAAGAAGTGATCTCTTATAAAGAATTAATTATTGACAGCAATAAAATGAAGGCTTCGTTCAGGGGAAAACGGCTGGATCTGACGCCAAAAGAATTTGATCTGCTGATGCTGTTGGCCGGCCATCCGGGAAAGACATTCAGCCGTCATGAGCTTTTAGAGCAGATATGGGGATATGCATTCGAAGGATATGAGCACACCATTACTTCTCACATTAACCGGCTCCGTATCAAAATTGAATCCGATTTAAATTATCCAAAATACATATTAACTTCCTGGGGAAAAGGATACCGTTTTTCAGAATGAAACACGGACAATTCAATATATTCAGGCGCATGGCCGTGCTTGTGTTTTCCATGATCACCATGCTGGGGATCCTTTTTATTGCCATCACCTACTTTGCTACCAACAACTACCATCAGGCCAGTACGCAATTGTTGAATAAGGATGTGGCTGCCCACATTGCCAAGTTTACATCGCCTTTTGAAAATGGTTCCATCAATACAACAAAAGCAGATTCGGTGTTTTATAATGCCATGGTACTCAGCCCCAGTTCTGAGGTATATTTTTTGGACAGTACCGGCAAAGTAATTGCGTTTCATGCCTCCCAAAAAGAAATCAGGCTTTGGAATATACCGCTTACCAATATCACCAGCTACATTGCGTCTGAGGGCAAAAAATATATAAAGGGGCCCGATCCGAAAGACCCCGCCCATCCAAAAATTTTCTCAGCAGCGGAGGTATATGGGGAAAAGAAAAAGTTAGGCTATATCTATGCAATTTTAGGCAGCAAAAGTTCGGAAAGCGCTATCAGTACTCTTTTAGACAGTCATATCAGTAACCTGGCCACCAAAGCCTTTGCAGTCATCATCATCTTATCGCTCATTATCACCACTTTTTACATTTCCCGTCTCCAGAGACGTTTTGGCCGCATGGTTGCCGTGTTGAAACAGTTTGAAGAAGGTGATTATAGCGCCCGTCTTCCAGCGGATGGCCAGGACGATTTAGCGCCCGTAACAAATGCGTTTAATAAAATGACCGATCTGCTTTCTAAGAATATCGATAGCCTCAAAGAGTCAGAGCAGAAACGTAAAGATTTTATTGCCAGCATATCCCACGATCTTAGAACCCCCTTAGCTATAGCGAGAGGCTACGCGGAAACCCTGCTCATAAAGAACAACACGGGAATGACTGAGTTGCAAAGACGGGAATATATAGAATTGGTACTGCAGAAAATACACCAGGTGAAAATCATGGTGCAGCAGCTGTTTGAGCTTTCTAAGATGGAAGCGACGGCATTCAAACCAGACAAGGAACCCTTTGTGCTTTCTGAGATTGTACAGGAGATTATCCATGCATTTCAGCTTGCCGCTGCTGAAAAAAATATCACTTTACAGTGTACGCAATGCCAGTATCATGTTTGGGTGCATGCCGATGTTGGCATGATGGAACGTGTGGTACAAAATCTGGTAGAAAACGCCCTGAAAAGTACGCCGGCTGGCGGCGCCATCCAGGTGTCTATAGTGCTGGAGAATAACAATTTAGTTGTTTCAATTGCCAATACCGGCACCCCGCTGCCGGGAGATTTGCTTCAATGGATCAATACACTTAAAGATGATGACAGTTTGATCAGCAGACGCCCTCCAAAACTTGGTCTCGGTTTATTAATCGTCCAAAAAATCCTGCTGCTTCACAACAGTTCATTAAAAGCCTATACACACGGAGGTTCTAATAATATTTTTACCTTCCCAATGCCTGTCTGTAACGTTCCGGCAGCGGTTCAGAGAGCTCTGAATTAAATTTAAATAAAGATATAAAGTCGTTATTTTTCTGTGATATCTTCTTTGCGCTAGAGCTGTTCCTTTGTGTTGCAGGTAGCTGGCCACTCTTCTGATTGTTAAAGAGTTGACTGTTCATAACTATGTAACAAAGTCCGTTAATTCTCTATTATGGCTCATACGGCTTCATTTCAACCCCAGTGCTGTTCGATGATCTGCCTGAGCAGAAAGATAATGCGGAGATGACGCCTCATTCAAAGGACTAACACATCATTTTAATGGCTTGCGGGCAAAGCCAGCCGGCCAGCTTGCCATAATCAGGATTACACAGGCAGACCTTTAGCGTAATTTTCTTTTTGGGACAACTGGCACGATTGCTGCGTAGCGATAACGAACTGGCGGGAACCTGGGTGTTATACAATCAAACGAGATAACCATTGGAAGTGTTTTGTAAGATAGTGCCAATGCCAGGGTTAAAAATAGACAATATGAAATGGCAGGCGTTTAGTACTGATAAAGGCGCTGCCCGTACGAGGAAGACGCCAACTGATCTATTCGTTTCACGGTATTTGGGCCCTTGTAAAGTGGTCGTTTTATTGGGAGACCGTTTATAGTTGTACCAGGCATGAAAATCGGGCATAGCGGGTTTGATTGGCAGATTTCATTTTTTTTAAAACTAATATGCTTTTTTACTCGTTAATATGACAAATAGTTTATAGGTTTGTGCTTCGATATAAAGTCCTTCTATCATTTGAATGAATCTTATCCTTTATCCAAACGGTATATTCCGGAACCAACTGATTTTTAAGATTTTAGGTTCCCGTGTCTCATACCTGATAACGATAACGCAATCTGCCTTGCATATTGGAATTACAGGATATTAATTTATTAATGGTATGAATGAGTTACTGGTATCATCTGCAATTTTTTCAAACTTCGGTTTTTTTGTTCATCTCACAGATCCAATATTCCCAATAAACTACCTACGGAGAAGGGCGTTATTTCATACGAACGGCAATCGTTCTAATGAATTGTTCTGCAGTGTTGAAACAACCCATACTACAATTGTTTCGGCACGTTACGCGGCTTTGAATCCTTGCATCTTTGCGAAACCTGCATCCTTGTTATCCTGTTTTTTCAGTAGAGCAGTTTGCCGGAATGTGAGGCCTGCTTTCCATTTTTTCAAAAATTTTATAACGGACTTTAAAACCGGGATCGCGGTTTAAAGTAATGCTGCCTTGATTGAAACCAATTTCTTACGGTACTTCCAGGAGAATCGTATGTAATGTAATAGTTGAAATATGCAAATTATCAAAAGGAATTCGGAAGAAAAAAGTGCAAATGTAATGGGTTCTATGATATACAGGTATCTCCCTTACTGGCCTTTGTTTGTATTGTTGTTCGTAGTTGCGCTCGGAGGTGCTATCGGATACCTGCGGTATACTACCCCCCTTTATGAATCTACGGCAAGAATATTAATTAAAGATGAAAAAAAGGGTGCGGAGGAATCCAAGGCTGTGGAATCGATGGATATGCTGTCTACAAAGAAGATCATCGAGAACGAAGTCGAGGTTATCCAGTCTAAAACCCTCATTGATGAAGTGGTGAAAAGGTTACGGCTGTATGCACCGGTCTATGAAAAAGGCTCTGTAAAAAATGCCTCGGCTTACGCAACGTCTCCTGTCATCATTGAGGTGGATAGTGTAAATAAATTGAAGGAGGTCAAGAACGTGTATTTTTCTACGGATGCACAACGTTCAAAAATTGTTATCCAGGATAAAGAATACCCTATCAATCAATGGGTTTCAACTCCTTATGGAACGCTTAGATTTTTGCAGAATAAAGATTCCAGCCAGCGTGCAACGAAGCAGTTATTCTTTTCTTTGGTAAAACCCAAGAAAGTTGTAGCTGATATTGCAAACCGGCTGAAGGTATCTACAGCAAGTAAACTGTCGAGTATATTGAATTTAAGCCTTGCTGACGAAGTTCCAGAAAGGGGAGAAGACATCCTCAACGAATTGCTCATCGCGTACAATGTTGCAAGTATCCACGACAAGAACACACTCGCGGGTAATACCCTTAATTTTATCCAGGAACGCCTGGTAAGTGTCGAACGCGACCTGGATTCCATACAGCGAAAAGTACAGCACTACAGATCACAGACCAATGCGATCGATATCGGAACTCAGGGCAAGCTGTACCTTCAGAACGTCAGCAATAACGACCAGAAGCTTGGAGAAATAAATATGCAGCTTGCAGTATTGAACCAGGTTGAAACGTTTGTTACCATGAAGGACCAAACAAGCGGTATAGTTCCTTCAAACCTTGGTGTAAATGATCCAACCTTGTCGCATCTGGTTGACAAACTGTATTCTTCTGAACTTGAATATGAAAGTTTAAAAAAGAACACCGGCGCCAATAACCCGTTATTGGTATCATTAACCGACAGGATAGAAAAGATCAAGCCAAGCATACTTGAAAACATTCGGAGCCAGAGAAGAAGCCTGCAGGCGAGCAGGGATAACTTGACTACGACGAACAATATGTATGCTTCCACCCTAAGGTCTATCCCTGAAAAAGAACGGCAGCTTATCGACATCAACCGCGACCAGGGTACCAAAAATGAAATCTATAATTTCCTTCTCCAGAAAAGGGAAGAGACTGCTTTATCGCATGCATCTACCGTTTCGGACAGCCGCGTGGTTGATAAAGCGGTATCATCGGACAAACCGGTAAGCCCTAAAAGAAAGGTTGTTTTACTGTCATCCTTCCTGATCGCCTTGCTTGGAGGTTTAGGGATCATTTATACCAGGGAAACGTTTAACAGCAAGATCATGTTCAGGCATGAGATTGAAAGCTTAACGGAAAGGCCTATCATCGGTGAAATCTCCTCCGAGAGTTCCAAAGACCCCATCGTTATTGGCGAAGACAAGCGGACGTTCATAGCTGAGCAGTTCCGCCGGCTCAGGGCGACACTTAATTATATCGGTGTAAATTCAAAACGGAAAAAGATACTGGTAACATCTTCCATTTCGGGTGAGGGGAAAAGCTTTGTTGCCACGAACCTTGCACTAAGCCTGGCAATCACCGGTAAAAGAGTGGTTCTCCTTGATTTTGATCTGAATAACCCTTCCCTGAATAACAAACTGAACATCAGCGAAGACACCGGCATCACCGACTACCTGCTTGAAGAAGCCGACGTCGAAAACATCATACGCCAGACGGAGCTGCACAAAAATTTATATCTTATCCCAACAGGTAAATTGCCGGCCAATCCCTGTGAGCTGATTATGAATGGCCGGGTAGAGCTTTTATTAAGTTATCTGAACGACAGGTTTGACTACATCGTTATGGACACCGCTCCCGTCAGCCCGGTCACTGATGCATATATATTGTCAGCATATTGTGATGCCACCTTATATGTCATCAGGCATGGGTATACTCCCAAGACTTTGGTTCAGCGGATCGATGCAAATAATAAGCTTAACCACCTGAATAACATGGCCATTGTGTTTAATGGCGTTACCCCAAGAGGATTCGGGTATAAGAATCATGGCTACGGCTATGGCTACGGTTATGTTTATGCTGATAAAAAGGAAGGACGAAAGCGATTGACGTCCGGAAAAAATCAATCCTGACACCAGCAACAATCGTATATGCTAACGGTATCGACGATGAAGTTAACTGGCGCAGACTTTCTTAATTAACCCCTTGAAATAATAACTAAAAGGTTTTTTATGCTCAGTGAAAAGAAGTGGTACGCTGTATACACCTGCCCTGCATCGGAAACAAAGGTTTCCCGGTCTTTAAACCGAAAAAATTTCGAGACCTACCTGCCGCTTAACAGAAGCAAATACAATTGGCAGGAAATGAAAAACGCCATTGTTGAGCCGTTGTTCCCGTGTATTATTTTTGTTTATGTAACTGAAGATGACCATAATACGATAAGAAGACTGGAGGGTGTTTACCAGATTCTTCACTGGCTTGACAAACCGGCTGTTATCAGGTCTGAAGAAATCACGATGATAAAAAGCTTCCTGAAAGAAAATATTAATGTGAAGCTGGAAAAGATTGATGTTAGCGTTAATGATAAGGCAAGAGTAATAGCGGGCCCCCTGATGTTAAGAGACGGCAATTTGCTTGAAGTAAAAAACAACTCGGTAAAAGCTATCCTGCCTTCAATGGGATATATGATGATTGCTGAATTAGGCAAAGGAGTTGTTGAGATACTTCACCCCGTGTCGCCAAACAAAGAATACAATTATTAAACCTGGTTTAAGCCCTTTTTGATGGCATTGGTACCTTCTGGAAACACCCATTTCACCCGTCAGGAGCATAAGCATAAGTTGAGCAAATTGTTTGAAAGGAAGAATGATCTATGGAAAAGGCTTATATAATTTTAGCGCATAAAAATCCGGATCAGTTATATCGCCTAATAGAAAAACTTGATGACCAGTCGTCATCTTTCTTCATCCATATTGATAAAAAAGTGCCTTTGGCTTCTTTCAAAAATTTAACCGGTCTGGGAAATAAAATTGCTCTTGTTGACAGGGTGAATACAAGTTGGGCAGGATGGAGCCTTGTACAGGCAACAATTAATGGATTAAGAGCGGTGGAAGAAGCAAACAGGCATTTTGACAGAATCATTCTAATGAGCGGGCAGGACTACCCTATAAAAAGCAATTACTTCATCAATAAATACTTTACAAACACTCCTTACCGGATTTTTATGGAGCATTATCCTCTTCCTAATTATACCAAATGGAAAAAGAGTGGAGGCATGTATAGAATTAACAAGTATTTTTTCGGGATGAACGGATATCAGAGACTGGCTTCAAAAGCTGTAAATTTCCTCGCAAACATCTTTCCGTTCATGAGAAGGAAAGTTCCCCCGGATACTACCATTTACGCCGGATCGCAATGGTGGACGATTGATATGAACGCTTTGCAATATATTCTCGAATTTATCCGGAAGAACCCTGCTCATCTTTCTTTTTATAAATTTTCATTTGCGCCTGATGAGATATTTTTTCAGACAATACTCCTCAATTCAGCAAACGAGAAGATAACAGGCAGCATTTTAAACAATCATAAAAGATTTATGAACTGGAATAATCCTTCCATTTCGCACCCGGAAATCCTTCTGAAAAACGATTTTACGGCTGTCATTAAATCAGATGCGCTTTTTGCAAGAAAATTTGATGTATCGGAAGATAGTGAAATCCTGGAGATGATTGACAAACAGAGGCAGGCAGCGGCACACTGTCATTAGGCTTCAAACGTTATTATGCAGGTAGCCAGACTTAAACTTTTTAAAATTTTCAAAATTCAGCTATGCCAAAATTGATTATTATGCTACGTGTTAAGGATGGGATTATGTTCGTCCACGAGTGGCTTCAATGTTTCGAAAAGCTGGTCGATGAGATCGTAGTATTGGATAATGGTTCTACTGACGGTACTTATGAGATACTGAAATCACACCCTAAAGTGGTTGATATTATCCGCACGGAGGGATACAATGAAGGACGGGATAAGAATCTCCTTTACGAGCATACGCGCAAAAGAAATCCCGACTGGTGTTTATGGCTTGATGTAGATGAAATATTTGAGCCGGGCCTCACACGGGCGGATTTCGACAGGCTCATGCAAAGAAAAAATGTAAATAAGTTTGCTTTCCGCCGTTTTCATTTTATCGATCGTCAATACTTTGCAGGATCGTGGTTCCGCCTGAATTACTCTTCCGGCCACGACCGGCTCATGTGGCGCGAATCGCCAACCGGGTACTTTGAAAATAAAATACTTGATTCGCCCAACGTGAAAGGGATCAAAGGATTAAAGATGAATACAAATTTCAGGCTTAAGCACCTGGGTTATATCAGCAGGGAAATCGTTGATAAGAAGGCAGCCATTTACAGGGGCATCTTAACCCCGGCAAAAGAATCAACTCTCCAGGAAATGTATATGAGAAACGAGCGACGTATCAAATGGATTGATGACAGGAACAGCTACCAGGTCATTTTGCTGAATGGACTTCTGAACTGTATTCAGGTATCTCATATGTTTCCTAAAGCATTAAAAAAAATCTCAAATATCGTTCGAAGCCGTTACCAGAAACATGGTTCCAATTCACCATCAATAGGTTAATTCGCTTTAATGGATTATGTTCTTAAAATATTTAATTACCGCTTTCATGTAAAGGAATTCCTTGTGCTCTTTTTTTGCTATTTGCTAATGGAGCCGATCTTTTCCTGGTTGTTCGTGCCGGTTTCTGTTATCGTTATAGCTTATGAAAAAATACTCAGCATTCTTATTTTCGGATTTATGCTGTTTAAATTCAATGATCTTACCTATACCGAAAGGATATATGTTGTGGTGTTTAATCTTCTTATGGTACGGCTGGTGCTCGAATCGTTGTATCAGTTCGACAGTGTTTTTCAGCAGTTTACCATGTTTACGGTGTTATACCCGGTGATATACGCGCTCTTTATTAAATACGTATGCAGATCACTTAAACTGGACCTGCTGGAATTCATTGCCCAGTTTCACATGCTGACCTACATTGTTTTTATGGCATTTTACGGAAGGGGCTTCTCATTCAGCCTGGACAGCGTCGAAATGATTGATTACGGCCCTTTTTCCGGTGACAGCCGAATCGTACATGCGAGTTCTGTTTTTATGATGATCATTCCTTTCCTGTGTTACCTGAATAAATATATTACCACAAGACGCATAAAATTTATTGCACCGGTTATTTTTTGCCTGGTTGTCATTCTCGTTCATCAGCACCGTTCTGTGTGGAGCAGTACCCTGTTTGCCCTTTTAATTTACGTGGCGGTAAGCGTACGGGTGAATAAGAAAATCCTTCCCAACTTTATAAACGTATCCCTTAGCGCGAGTTTGATGGTGTTACTGGCCTATTTCTTTGTATCAAACCTCTATCCTGGCTTTATCGATTTTCTGGCTGAGCGTTTTGGTGAAATATTCAACCCCGCTAAAGAAGGCAGCACCGGAAATTTTCGTATAGAACAAAGGGAAGTATACCTGAAAATGTTTCTGGAACGGCCGATCTTTGGATGGACCTTCGAAGGATTTGAACTGAGCAATCCCCTGGTGGATTGGTGGCCGGAAAAGACAGGCCAGCACTTTCATGAAGGCTATGTTGAAATGCTGTTTTATCATGGTATTGTTGGCTTCCTGTATAAGTTTTCTTTACCGTTTTTCCTGCTTTTTAAAATATTCAGCAAAAAACTTTCGCAGGAAGCAATTATCCTGTCCGCGTATTGTATCTCCGGCCTGCTGTTCTCATTCAATTACGTTTTGCCAATGATATTTTGGGCGCATTTAGGACTGTGCTTATATTATATCGAAAGAAAGAATGAAGAAGATACTAAAGAAATTAAACCGAAGGAACGTCCGGGCATTGTGAAAAGATTCTCTTTTGATCAACCGAGAAATTTAAACTGATTAATGCTGTTAATCCCTAAAACTACTAAAAAGATTGTTTATGAATTACATATGTACCTGGTTATGCGCTGACGGGGTAGGAGAGGAAAGCTTATTCCCTCAGACCGGATTAAAGTCATCGTCTCAAAGTCATCAGAATATTTACTGGCGCTGTCTGATCGTCTTTTATATTACCAGCCGGAGGTTTAATAAAGAGGAAAAACACATCTTGTTTACCAACGTCAGACAGTTGCCCTCCGTTGACGGCCGGGATATCAGTGCTATGTTACAGGAGCTTGACGTTGAAGTCATTCACACCGATTTTAAATACAAAACGCCTAAGAACTACTATAGTGTATTTCAAAACCAGTTCTATGAGTTTTCTATATTGGAGTATATAGCGGCTAAAAACCAGTGTTTGGAAGATCAGTACCTCATCCTGGATTCGGATTGCATTTTTATAAAGCCGGTAAAGAAATTGTTTGATGCGGCTTCACCTACCGGTTTTATTTCTTTTGAAGATGATGTTGCTCCTGACTATGTTATCAACAAGCTAAGCAGGAATGATATGAAGTCAATTTACGAGGAATTACTGGGTAAAAAGCTCGAGGAAATTCCATCGTATCACCTTGGTGAATTTTTACTCAGCAGCGTGAAGAATATCAAACAATTCTACGAAGACTTTAAAGTGCTGTGGCCGCAATTAATTGAACGGCATAATGCAGGTTTGAAAAAGTTTAACGAAGAAGCGCATACCCTTAGTTTCCTGTATTTTAAAAATGGTTTCAGGGCAAGCAAGGTAAACACCTTCATGAAACGGATATGGACCAACCCTCTTTTTTACCGAAATGTGAGTGCATCCGATGTTGACCTTTGCATCTGGCACCTGCCTTCGGAAAAAACATTTGGCATAAACCGGCTTTATGACCTTTTCATCAATAAGTCGGCACGTTACGGGTTCGGCATAAGCAACGAGGAGTACCTGCAGATTGTACAGAAAACCCTCGGTATCCCTTACCTGCCTTTTGTATTAAAAATGGAGTATTATACAAAAAGCTATTACCGCGCAATGAAGAAGCGGTTAAAGAGAATCCCGTATGCTGCAAAGCTTACGGCATCAGCATAGAAAATTATGAAAAAACGTAGTTTCTCACTTTCTGATTTTACCCGGACCAACCGATTTTTGGTACCAAAAGGCAATGCTGCCATGCAAACCGGAACAGGGGGAGCCAACGTATATAAAATGAAGTTTTTACTCATGCATGGCCGCAGCAAACAAACGGAGATTTTCCTGATCAGTACCAAAACAGGTATATAAAAACTAATTTATGAAGATTGCTGTCCTTCTTGCAACTTATAACCGGAAACAAAAAACGCTAACCTGTTTAGACAGTGTGAAAAAGCAACGGCTGAATAGCGACATAGAAACCACGGTTTTTCTTACTGATGACGCTTCAACTGACGGTACCGCAGACGCCGTAGCGCGCTTTTTTCCTGATGTGAAACTTATAAAGGGCACAGGTTCCCTCTTTTGGGCAGGTGGCATGCGGAGTTCATGGGGAGAAGCATTGGCATACGATCCCGATTTTTATTTGCTGTTAAATGATGATACTACTTTAACGGAAGATGCTTTTTCTGTGCTGCTCAAATGTGTTGATACGGGTAATAACAAATCAAAACCGGCCATTTGTATCGGCAGCACTGTTGACCAGGGAACAGGTAAGATATCGTACGGTGGCAGAAAACTGAATACCAGGTACGCCTGGGACAGTTATCTTGTACACAGCGAAACCGAGGTGCTTGAATGCGATCTTGGAAATGCAAATATTATGCTTGTTCCACGGGCCATTGTGCAGCAGCTCGGTATACTCTCGGATGTGTACACCCACTCCCTGGCTGATTACGATTATACCCTTAAAGCAAAAGAAGCGGGTTTCAGGGTGCTTTCCGCTCCGGGCTTTTTGGGAACCTGTGTTGACGATCATGGCAATAACTGGAAATCGAATAAAGTAAAGCTAAAAGAAAGAATATCTTATTTAAAAAGCCCGAAGGGCCTGGCATATAAAGAATACCTGAAATTTATCAGCGACCACTTTCCCTTGTCTTATCCTTCGGCGTTTTGTAAATTATGGATGAAAACTTTTTTTCCATTTTTATGGGACACTTTTAAAAAATAACCGGCAAGGTTTATTTAACTTATATTAACCAGCATACCTTACATGGCCAACCTGAAAACAAGCAAACAGTCATCACCTCAAACAAAAAGAAATCACATGACCCCTTCAACAACTATTGCCATATTCTGTTATAAAAGAGCAGCCAAATTAAAAGTTTGCATAGAAGCGTTATTAAAAAACCCTGAATGTGCATCCTCCGATATCGTGTTTTTCAACGACGGTTTTAAAAATGAAAATGATAAAAGCGGGGTACTCGAAACAAGAGATTACATCAATTCTATCACGGGCTTCAGAAATGTAATCAGGATGTTCAGAGACAGAAATTACGGAACCGGTGCTAATTTTCACGATGGACTGACACATATGTGTAATAATTATGAGCAATTTATAGTTGTGGAAGATGACCTTGTCGTATCTTCAAATTATCTGAAGTATATGAATGATGCTTTGGATTTTTATAAAAAGGAAAAATCCGTCTTCTGCGTTACGGGTTATGCCTTCCCTCTCGTGATAAATCAATATCCTTACGATACCGTTATCCACAACCGTATGTGTGCTTATGGATGGGCCAGTTGGTCTGACAGGATAAAGAAAGTAACCTGGGATTCAAAAGAATTAAGCAGGATGATTAAAACTTCTCCTGATTTTAAAAAGCGCCTGAATAGCGAGGGGCTTGATCTATACCGCACCCTGGTTAAACAGCTGAATGGTACCATTTCCACCTGGGACGTTCAATTCCAGGTTCATGTGTCGGAAAACCAGCTTAAAGTAGTATACCCGGTGATTTCCAAAGTAAGGAATATCGGTTTTGATAATGAATCAACAAACACCTTTGGGATTGACTACCTTAAGACACCGATGGATGAGACTAAAAAAAGGAATTTCAATTTTTGCAGTGTTAACACTATAGAACCTGCTATTCAGCAACAACTTAGAAAGCCATATGAATTAAGGGCGCTGGCTACAAGAAAAATTATCAATACAGTAATAAAGTTTACGTCACAGGTAAAAAAAAGCAATTAGTCACCGGTTCCTTATCCTTGAACTTCCAACATCCTATCCTAAATATCTTTTCCGGATACCCGCAATACAAATAGAAATCCATTATCATATTATACATGTCGTAAATGACAGTATAAAGGCATCCTATATCCCATGATGAATATTCGGTATTTGTCAGACATAAAATTTATTGCCATGAAAGTTCTATTTGTCCATTGCTCGTATAAATTTAAGGGTGGGGAAGATACTGTTGTTGAAGAAGAAATACGGCTACTGCGATCGAACGGCGTTTCTGTTGACTTGCTAAAGTTTTCTAATGAGAAAAATGTCTTCCTGAAAGTCTTGCAGCTGCCTTTTAATATTTCGTCATACGTTAAGACAAGAAAAAAACTGAACGATTTTCGTCCTGATATCGTTCACATTCATAACATGCATTTTGCCGGAACTGCCTCAATTCTTTACGCGATACGCAAAAGCAAGATCCCTTTTGTCATCACTCTTCACAATTTCAGGCTTTTGTGTCCGTCCGGAATACTCTATTTTAATGGTAAACCTTTCCTTGATTCTGTCAATCAACCATTTCCGTGGAATGCTGTTTATAACGGAGTTTACAGAGATTCGAAGCTGCTGACCCTATGGGTGGGCTTATCCATGCAATTGCACAATCTAATTGGAACATGGGAGATGTGTAACCGGTATATTGTTCTTAGCCAACACGCAAAAGCGATATTTGCAGCATCAAAGATGAAACATCTGCGTAACCTGATGACCGTAAAACCAAACTTCTGCCTGTCTCCCGGCCTTGTCCGGCCATTAAATCCAGACTTTTTCCTTTACGTAGGGAGGCTCTCCGATGAAAAAGATATTATGCTGCTGTTGAATGCCATTGCCACTTCCGGTTACCATTTGAAGATTGCAGGTGATGGGCCGTTAAAGGAAGAAGTTATCAAATTCAGCTCGAAATACCCACACATCGAATACCTCGGTTTATTAAAAAAAGAGGAAGTTTTCAGCTTTCTTAATAACTGCTCAGCACTAGTATTTCCATCCAAATGGTATGAGGGTATGCCGCTTACCATTATTGAGGCTTTTGCATGCGGCGCTCCCGTTATAGCATCAAAAATCGGTGTGATGGAACAAATGATCAATAATCGTTATGATGGTTTACATTTTGAACCCGGAAACGTGATTGATCTTGCGGACAAACTTAAGATCTGGCAAAATTTTGATGAAGAGGAGAAAGCAGGATACCGCGAAAACGCCAGACATACCTATGAAAAATTTTATACTCCGGAAAAAAATTTCGAACAGCTTTTGTTAATATATAATTCGGTGTTAGCCGAAAAAGAGGAAGTAGTTAAAGTAGGCCAGACGAGGTTTATAAAACCAGTCAGTACTGTATGAAGGTGATTACTACAAGCTGGGATGATGGACACCCGATGGATTTTAAGCTTGCTGAAATATTAAGTAAGTATAATATCGAGGCCACCTTTTATATCCCACAACGGAATGCTGAAAGAGAGGTAATGTTGTCAGATAAAATTGTAGAATTATCGAAGCATTTTGAAATCGGTGGCCATACCTTAAATCATGTGCGGCTTAACGTGGCCGACAAAGACCTGATAAATAAAGAAGTGTCCGG
Organism: Flavihumibacter sp.; assembly: GCA_041751095.1. GTDB lineage: Bacteria > Bacteroidota > Bacteroidia > Chitinophagales > Chitinophagaceae > JADCRZ01. The sequence continues at coordinate 27,298 of JBGSYC010000219.1, read as the reverse complement.
GAGCTTTGTGTGGCTGAAAGACCTTCTGGGATATGATCCTGTATCGTTTTGTTTTCCAGGAGGCAAATATAACAAACACGCGGTTGAATCAGTATTTCATTCAGGATTCCAGGTAGCCAGAACAACAGATCTTTTAAGCATCCGGAACACTCCGCCGGGAAAACTGATGTCTACAACCCTCCAGATTTACGAACATCACGCATTTACCTATTTCAGGCACCTGGCCAAACGCAGAAAATGGATCAACCTGGTGAAATGGCTGAGCCTTAATGCCATCTCGGACCTCAGAAAGCTGACGGATGCTTATTTAAACCAGGACAGCCGGAATCCAGCTATTTGCCTTCATCTTTGGGGACATTCCTGGGAAATTGAAAAATATCATTTGTGGGAGAAACTTGAAGAAATTCTCAAAAGCATCTCTGATAACCCGGGCTGCGAGTACGTGCAAAACAAAGATGTGAGATTAAAAGCCTGAACCAAAAATAAGTGCAATCCTGTATCCCGGCATTTACGTATATTGATTACCAGTTTGAAAATGATTGAGCATTGATATGCTTCCTGCTAAAGGGCAGTCATTTTCTTTTTCAAATTTCCCGATATTGGTAATACCGCAATAATCAATATAGTTGTAAGGTGAAGAGCGTAACAATGATACAGGCCGGAGGAGAGCACAACTCCTCTTTTCCCAACTTTCTGCAAACTTTATTGCAATACAGGAAATTGGTGCTTACTCATATTACGATTATCATGTTAATAGCCGCCCTTACGGCTGTTTTTACCATAAATGACTTTTTGGAAGTGCCCATTCTTTGGGTGAAAGCGGTTCAGGTCATCGTTTTTCTAATTTCGGGAGGGCTTTACACATTATTGTATCAGACTCAACTGCCTGGTCTAAACGGCAATGGCTTAACAGGCAGCCTGTTTTTTTCTTTTCTTCTTTCCCTGGTCATCTGTGTGGTGTTGTTTATTTTTTACTTCTTTACCGACAGGAGCCTGTTATTGATGGCGTTTGCCAGCAGTTCCGCTTTTCTGCTGCCGCCGGTGCTTACCCGGTCATGGCACTATTTCACCCACATACCCGGGAAACAATACATCATATGGTACAACCCGGAAACAGATATAGATACCCGGGTGCCGATTTATCTCAATAGTATAAATATCCGCTTACAACTATCTCTGGCCTCCTCAGATATCGGCGAGACAACATTCAACCTCACCGTTCCGGGGCAGACAAGGGTAGGGAAGGTCTTCAATCAGTTCGTACTTGTACAAAACAAAAAGGACGGAGCAAAGATCGAGATTCTTGATAAGAACCGCTATCCTTATGGCTGGCAGTTTTTTCTTAAAACAAATAAAGGGCTTTCAGAAAGGCGGATAGATCCACATCAGAGCCTGCGGGAGAACAGGATCAAAGAAAATTCCACCATCATTGCCCGGCGCGTAAAAGCATCAATGAAAATCGGGTATAATCAAGTCGGACCGCGTTAACTGATCTTATTCCAGAGAATTAACTTAAACATATGAAACCGGAAAACATAGCTGAAAGAAAATCAATGAAACTCAGGTTTGTGGCGTTATATGTTGTTTCCATGCTGTTGATCGTGTTGATATTATCGGCGTTTTGGAAACCCCTGCCCTCAGGAGACAGCAAGGCAAATAAGCGCTCACCTTCAAATGGACCGGCAGCAATAAAAGAGTTGATCCTTGCTGACAAGATGCTTCATATGCAGCTTTTTCAGCTACAGGAGCTGGATGAAAAACGGGCTTTTTTGTTAACTGATTCCAAATCGTTAAAAGGTGATCATGCACTTGATAATGAGATTGCTGCAAGAGAAGAAAAGCTTAAGGAAGCCATCGACAGCTTTCAAAACCGCCAACATGATCTTAGTAAGGAAAACGTAGTTATAAAGAACAATATCATTACATTTTTTAAAATGGCTTATGATAACCGGCGTTCGGTGGCAGGCATAGAACAAGCTTTAAACAGTAAGCCTGCTCCCGATGATAACAGTAGTCTTCAGCAGACCCTTATTAAATTTCAAAAAGAAGCTGATAAGAGAAAGACCAGGATTGCCGAATTGGAAAGAGCTTTGAAAAAGCAGCAGATTGACCTTGAGGATAATGCAACTGCCACTGCTTCACCAGAGAAGTTGAGGGATGAGAACAAATTTCTGAAATGGGCAGTCAGGTCACAGGTAGCCCAGATCAGAACATTGACTGAACGGAACAAATCACTTACTACCCAGCTTAATGAGCTAAACAATGACAGATAACACGAGGGCAACCGGAGATTTCAGACTGCGATCTAAAATTGTAGATTTTTGCATTTCAGCATTCAGATTTTGACAAAAGTTCCCATCGGTATACTCCACCGTCACGTCTAAATTTTAAAATCCAAAGTTCAATCTGACATCGCCAATCCAAATCTGAATTGCCCCTCTTTTATCAGGATCAAAACACTGACCCTACATATCTATTTTAATCCAGTAGTTATCACCTACCATCGCTTTTACTTCGCTTATCTTTACGGTCTCTCCTGACTTTAATACACCCACCGCAGAACTGATTCTGTAATTATTGTCTTTTACGGGGTAATCTTTCCTTTTTGTTACGGCGGTAAGTGACCTGATCTCACTTCCGGCTTGTGGAATATCTTCAACGTCGAAGTTTTTATTAAGCCAGACTTTTTTTGCCGGAGAATAGCGGCCGACGTACACCCAGTAACTGTCTATTCTGTTTAATTGATCAATGCCGGGTTGCTGTTCTTCATATATCGTAGAATGAATATCTGGAGAGCTATAAGCCGTTGATCTGGAATTAATGAACATAAAAATGAATAGAAAGGAGACAAGTGTTTTCATAACGCAAGATTAAAGATTAAAAATTTGATTCGTGAACGCCGGTAGCACAGGATGCTCAAAAGATAAGGTTGGTATTTATTCAACCAGGATATTAAATCGGAGGAATGTCAAACTTAATAAATATAAACCTTAATAACAAACCGGTTGGCAATATTTTTATTTTGGGGGAGAGAATGCTTCCCATCAAACAAAACACGTTACACAAAAACAAGACAGGGACAAGAAATCACAGGAAATTACGGACAGTACCGAACTGCAAGCTTATCTTCCAAAACTTTAAAGGATTTTTTTTTATTTGGAAATGTTGTTAAGCATTGATGCAATCTGAACTTTCCACCTGGCTTGCATCCGCCGGTTACGCATGTATTCTGTCTGGGTGTCGTACTTACGCTGCAGGGAGTCGTAGTATTTGTTCATGGAGCGGAACAGGGAGTCTGCCTGGAATTTGTAATTACTCTTGTCAAAACATGTATTTGCAATGGTGTTTTTCAGATCAATCGCAAATGTCTGACCAATATCGTAATGCCCCTGTTCGTGACTCAATAATTCGTTCAGCAATTCCCTGCTTCGTATCCTGTCAAGTTTCATCCACGACTTGTGGCTAAGCGTAAGTTTCGTTTCAACCTTAACCCTGACTTTCCCTGATTCCGCGCACCTGGATGGGCTGGAATACTGTAACGAGGTAACAGTGAACGTACGTGCCAAAAAGTTATCACTTTCATCAGGGATACCCTTAAAGTCGGAAACGGTCAACATCTTTTTTGGAGGCAACTCTCCAGGCTGGCCATTGACGGAAGCAAGGATCAGTAAATACACTACCGTAAGGCAATATTTCCGGAGAATGAAAGGCAAGGTAATCTGCATATCGAATAGTCGAACAGGCATGCTCAGCAGTAAGTAAGAATGATAAATGACAGGTCACCTGATTGATCGTATAGTGCTACCAACCAGCACCGTTTACATATTTTCACCCGGTTAATGATTGAGGTTTTCCTGCAATTGTGAATACCGCTTTGCAAAAAGTTGCAGGGAATCGTATTGCGGGTCGCTATTCCGGTCCCCTTTTTTATTCTTTCCAACGGTAACATGAAGCTTAAGGGTATTGTTTACAAAAAAGAATACCTTACCCCATATGATATTGTCGTCGTATGAATAATATTCACTTTCGTACTGCTCCATGCAGATCACCCTTCCGTTATTCAGGTAGTAAGATTCGGTAAACTCGCTTGAATCCACTACATATCTTATCTGGAATATGATCACCTTTCCCTGGTTCAATGTATAATGCCAGGTTTCATTGATGACATCATCGTTCCTGAAGGATTTATCATTCCTCAGGATCCTGCTTAAGTGAAACGTTTTTTGCGAACGCAGGGACAGGCTATCCGATCTTTCAACAAGGATATCAATGTTCGTCCTCCAGTCATTTCCGTGCTGCGAATACGACTCGAAACGGGTACTGAAGATCAAAAGGAAAAGTAACCACCTGGGTTGTGGCCATGCAGGAAAGGATTTGAAGAAAAAACGTATAACTCTGCGCGCGCTCATCACCTGAAATTAAATGAATGGCAAGATGTTCTTTGTCTGCCATGCAATTTACGTTTTTACCGGGAATTTGTTTTTTAACCAGTTAATTTATATTAAGAATTGCGGCATGAGGTGAAGTCAGCAGGTGCCCGGTTTGAAGGTTGGAAACGCTGTTCATCATAGGTTGCGGCAGGTTAATAAGGTGTTTTTACTTGCGGCTATAGTTGGGCGCTTCTTTAGTAATGTCTATATCATGCGCATGGCTTTCACGCATGCCTGCATTTGTGATCTTGATAAATTTGGCCTGCTTAAGGGCGGCAAGGTCGCCCGCTCCGCAATATCCCATTCCGGCGCGTAAACCGCCCGTATATTGTTGCACAACTTCCTTTACGTTTCCTTTAAATGCCACCCTGCCTTCAATTCCCTCGGGCACCAGTTTTTTAACGTCATCCTCAACGTCCTGGAAATAGCGGTCGCTGCTTCCGGTAGTCATAGCCCCGATCGAACCCATACCTCTGTACTCCTTGAACTTTCTGCCCTCATAAATTATGGTATCGCCCGGGCTTTCCTCAACACCGGCAAACACACTGCCCATCATAACCGTATCAGCGCCCGCGGCAAGAGCTTTAACCATATCGCCGGTATACCGGATGCCGCCATCGGCTATCAGGGGAACAGCCATACTGCCCAATATAGTTGCGGAATCCATAATGGCAGTAATTTGCGGAACTCCTGCGCCGGCAACAATACGTGTGGTACATATGGAGCCTGGGCCAATTCCGACCTTTACGGCATCAGCACCCGCTTCTGCCAAAGCCTTTGCACCTTGTGCAGTACCTACATTGCCGGCAATTACCTGTAGCTCTTTAAATGCTTTTTTTATGGCTATCAAAGCTTCAATGACCCCTTTGCTATGACCATGTGCACTATCCAGACATACAACGTCAACGCCAATTTGCTGTAAAGCTGCGGCGCGATCCATCATATCCCTTGTAATACCCAAAGCGGCGCCTACCCTTAAGCGGCCGTATGTGTCTTTTACTGCGAATGGATGACTTCTTACCTGGAGAATATCCCGGTAGGTTATCAGGCCCACAAGCGTACCATCTTCTCTGACCACTGGAAGCTTTTCAACTTTATACTGGCGTAAAATCTTCTCTGCTTTTTTAAGGTCTGTCCCTTCAGGAGCAAGCACAAGATTTTCTTTTGTCATTACTTCCTGCACTTTGCGGTCTCTGTCGGTTTCAAAACGCAGGTCGCGGTTGGTAAGGATACCCACCAGTTTGTTGTTGTGGTCGACTATAGGAATACCGCCGATCTTATTGTCTTTCATTAACTTCAGGGCGTCTCCGATTGTAGCGTCAACAAAGAGTGTAATGGGATCAAGTATCAATCCACTTTCACTACGCTTCACTTTGCGTACTTCCTCAACCTGCTCTTCTATTGACATGTTCTTATGTAGTATTCCCAGCCCGCCTTCCCGGGCAAGTGCTATGGCAAGAGGAGCCTCCGTAACCGTATCCATTGCAGAGGAAACCATCGGGATATTCAGAGATATTTCTTTGGTTAACTTTGTTTGCGTATTTACTTCTCTTGGCAATACCTGAGAATACGCAGGAGTAAGCAATACATCATCGAACGTTAAGCCTTCACCTGTGATTTTTTGCGGGAGAGTTTCGCGGGAAGCATTGGTTATTGTTGCCATGTGCAAAGATAGGGTAGCCGGTAAATTGCTTCCAAATGATTTTTTGGTTAAGATATTCCGGCTGCAGCTGTGCTGATACCAGTGCAGGTAATAGAGAATTGAAGATCAGATATCAACCTGATGGTCTTGATCGGCAAGTGCCGCTGCCGTGATAGCTGAAGTAAGGTTCGTATAATACCTGAAAGAGAACAGGTAACAATAAAGGCTGTTTGGTATATCCGCGATCTACAAATACAAAGCCGGTTCACTGGGAACCGGCTTGTGTTGCAATCTGCGTAAAATGCTTAAATAACGTCAACAAAGGTTGCAGGAATAAGCAAGGATAAGGTTTGAATGATTAATGATATTTGAAGACGCATCCAACCGGGAGTAAAGGTATGTAACCTCGCATTTACCAGCAATACCACGAAGTGGTAGTTTTTTAATTTTAACTTCTTAAAAGCAGTCGCCGGCTAAAAAGAAATTCATCGCCCCAAAAACTTACATGAAATTGTTAAGCAGCATCTATGCTGCTGTTTTACTAATCTGATGATTATCCAGCGAGCTAAAATACATTCGTGAAGGATACAACAAACGAAGGTGTCACCTTCCATAAAATTTATTCACTGCTTCAATCCGGTTGTTAACATGAAGTTTTTCGTAAATGTGGTACACATGTTTGCGCACAGTTTCCTGGCTTATATACAACTGAGCGGCTATCTCTTTATACAACATGCCTTTCGCTAACCATTCGAGGATTTCTTTTTCACGGTTTGACAGGGAACTAATGGAACTATGCGGGCTGCTTTCTTCAACAATGGGTTTAGTCCGGAAAGCAGCAACAACTTTACGGGCAATCTGGCTGCTCATCGGAGCGCCTCCCTCGTAAAGTTCCCTGATCGCTTCAAGCATCCTGTCAGGAGATGTCTTTTTAAGTATGTAACCGCTGGCTCCGGCGCTAAGGGCTTCATAAATTTTTTCGTCCTCCTCATAAACAGTACACATCATAAAGAGAATGTCAGGATTTTGCGGTTTCATAATCCGGACGCACTCAATGCCACTTATGCCACCAAGATTGATGTCCATAAGAACCACCTGCGGCCTGAGCGCCGGCAGCTTCTCCAATGCCTCTTCCCCACTCGAAAATCCTCCCAGAAGCTTGTAGCCATCAGCCATAGAAACAATCTCTTCCAATGCTGTGCGTATATCATCCGTATCATCCACTATACAAACGGTAATTGGCATGTCTGAATAAATTAAAAACAAAGATGAGCGTATTTTGCATTCCGGCAAATACCACTTTGTGGTTATAACTGATCTTCCAATTTTCCGTCAAGGCATGCAGAACAAAACTTCATGGTATTATTCTCCAAGCCATATTTTAAAATCCCCTGCTTTTTCCCGGCTTATGATCACATGCTCCTGTGCAGCCGGCATTACTTCGACCTTAAGTTTTCCGTTAAACCACGGATGTATGGCATTTATGGCGGAGGTGGACAGCACGGTCTGCCTGTTTGCCCGAAAGAAATTTTTAGGATCCAGTGATTGTTCTATATCATCAAGGGTGTAATCGATCATAAACTGCCCGTTATTTTTTGTCAGGAGGAAACTAATGGTATTGCTGGTAAAGAAATAAGCCACCTCACTCACATCAATGGAAAAAGACTTCTGCCCCTGTTTAACCAGGAAACGGTCGCGGTATTTTCTATCGGATGGTAATTTATTCAGCGCCTCAAGCAGCGCATTCAGGTCAGGGGTTTTGGCAGTGGCTGAACGCTGTTCGAGCCGGTGAAACCTGTTAAGGGCTTCCCGGAGCTCCTCCTCCTTTACTGGTTTTAACAGATAATCGATGCTGTTGACTTTGAACGCTTTTAATGCAAATTCATCGTAGGCTGTTGTAAATATCACAGGGCATTTCACGTCCACCTTCCTGAAAATCTCAAAACTCTGGCCGTCTGCAAGTTCGATGTCCATCAGGATAAGTTCGGGGCATGGGTTTTTGTTGAGCCAGTCCACTGTGGATACGATGGTATTGATTACTCCCTGCACTTCTGCTGAAGGTTCAATTTCCCTGAGGAGTTTTTGCAGCTTCTTTGCCTGCAATGGTTCATCTTCAACGATAAGGATGCGCATGTGCTTTTTGTTTAATTAAAGGAATAGTTACCGCAAAGCGATCTTCCGACTCCCTGATTATAATTTTTCGTTGTTTAAGCAGGATATACTTTGTTGCTATATTCTCAAGACCCATCTTATTTGAGATAGCCCGGGCGTTCTTTTTCTGGAGATTATTTTCAACAACAAGGGCATCTTCTTTGTCTGTCTTCACTTTTATGGTTAATGGCCGCTCAGGAAGTATCACGTTATGCTTCACTGCATTCTCAATTAGAATTTGCAGTGTGAGTGGTGGTATTAAGCAGTTCAGGTATTTTTCTTCTATGGTTATCTCCAGTTCGATTCCGCCTGTAAACCTGGTCTTCAATAGGTGAAAATAAGCGGTGATAAATTCCAGCTCTTTTCCCACTTCCGTCAGATCTTTTTCGTTTGTCTGAAGGAGGTACCGGTAAACGGATGCAAGCTCGTCTACAAACTTCTCAGCCCTTTTGCTGTCTTCTGCAATCAACGACGAAAGCGAACTGAGGCTGTTAAAGAGGAAGTGCGGGTTGATCTGCCCTTTTAAAGAATCAAGCTGGCTTTGGAGATTAGCCTTTTTCAGGGCCTCTGCTTCTACAAACGCTTCACGCCACTTCCTGAAAAAGTAAATACCCTCATATATGCCTCCAATGATCACCGCATACATCAGCGCCACGAAGATATTATAAACGTATCCGCTGAACGTAAAGCGATAACCCCAATACAACGTAAGGTCATAGAAAGCGCAGATGCCCCCCATCAGGATAGCAGTCGTTACCGCTACAAGCACCAATGAATAATTGATTCGCCGGTTTGATTCTGCAAAGGAGGAAAAGCGCCTCCGGGTCCAGATGATCGTCTGCCGGGCAACTTCCCATAATAACCACGCGTGGAGAACTGAATGAAAGTAGCCAGTAACAAATGAAGAATCATGTGATCGCTTGTTGTCGTAAAAGAATAAAACGTTTGACACGAGCGCTACTACAGGAATTCCGATGAGGCGAAATAACCGGTCATTCATTTTGTCGGTGGCATGAGTCATAATGGTCTGATCTGAATCTTACTTAGAAAATAATTTGGAGCTGTTTAAAGGTCTGACGGTTTAAAATAGTATTGCCTGGTTAACAGCATGCCAGTATCTTAATTCGAATCTTATCACCACTCATTCGCGGGAGGCGAATGTCAGCCGGCCTCCCGCAGGTTTTCATCGGGTGTTGTTAATTTTCTCCGGGTAACAATGGTTTAAACGCCTGACACTTTCTTTGGCTTTAGTCTCGTTTCGGGGCTTTGCAAATGTCTCTTGTATTCTGGTTTTCCAACCTGCCATACTGCATGAATTGCTCAATATTCCCGTTGAACCGTAATGCTTTTTATATAGATAGTCATTATTGTGCGGAGAAAGGAAACAAGTCACCCTAAAGCTTTACCGGTGACCAACTTCAGAACATCCCCGCCGGAACAGGTACATTTGCCGCTACTCTAAGTTCCTGGTATCTTTTGCTGTAGCTGTCAAGAAAGGCGTGTACGCTATCTCGCAGTTGTTTGCTTTTTGTACCGGTAGAGAAAGTTAAGAATTTTTAAATGATCCGGCGCTTTTTGGTATTTTTAAGGCGAGGATTCTTTCTGGGCGAAGGAAACCACGGAGAAGCACAAAGGGGGAAGCACAAAGGGGGAAACACAGAGAAACACAAAGGCAAACATAAAGACCAACGTAACCTCAGGTAAATCTTAGTGAACTCCGTGGTTCCGTCTCTGTGCCCGTCGAAGCAAATTTGCTTACCGTTTAATGATGTCATCTGCCTGCTACGCAAAGAGTAGCAGGGTAAATAATCCAATCATGAAAAGAAAAGTGATAGCGTTTTTTGTTTTCAGCACTCTTCTTAATACGATCAACGCGCAGGCGGTAATTGATACCGGCACCATTTCCATTGCTTCCAGACTTATAGGGCTGGAATTTACTTCAGCAGAAAAAGACTCAATGCTTGATAACGTGAGAGGTAAATTGAGGGTGTTCAATAAAATGCATGAGCTTAGCCTCAACAACAGCCAGCGTTATCCCTTTGCTTTTCATCCTGCACCTGTAGGCTTTAAAGTTCCCGTTAAGCAAATGCCTGTTGCGTGGGACATCCCTGCCAACGTTTCCGTGCCTTTGCACAAAAATGACCTTGCATTTTTTTCTATTCCCCAACTTGCGTCGCTGATAAAGAGCAGGAAGATCAGCTCCGTTGAGCTAACCCGTTTTTTTATAGAGCGCTTAAAGAAATGGCAGGATACGTTGCTTTGTGTCGTAAGCCTGACGGAAGATATTGCCATGAAGGAAGCACAGCAGGCTGATGCTGATTTAAAGCGGGGACTGTATCATGGCCCGCTTCACGGAATTCCTTATGGCCTGAAAGACCTTTTTGCGGTGCGGGGTACAAAAACAACCTGGGGCGGCACCCCCTACAAAGACCAGGAAATAGATGAGGATGCTTTTGTGTATACGCAACTCAAAAATGCAGGAGCCGTATTGTGCGCAAAACTTACCCTTGGTGCCTTGGCAATGGGGGATCTGTGGTTTGGCGGAAGAACCAAAAATCCGTGGAATACAACATCGGGATCAAGCGGGTCTTCAGCAGGTTCAGCCTCGGCAACAGCCGCCGGTTTGCTGCCCTTTGCTATCGGCACCGAAACATTGGGTTCTATCGTTTCACCATCACATATCTGTGGGGTAACGGGGCTGCGGCCCACTTACGGATCAGTAAGCAGGAGTGGCGCCATGGTATTATGCTGGAGCCTTGATAAAGCGGGGCCGATCTGCAGAAGCGCCGAAGACGCTGCCATAGTCTTCTATTATCTGAAAGGCACAGATGGTAAGGATGCCAGTGCTGTTGAACGGGCATTTAATTATACCGGGAAATCAAACTGGAAAACGCTGCGCATTGCCTATCCCACAAACTATTTTAAAAATATTCCTGCCGCGGGTAATGAGTGGATGGTTTTAGAAACATTTAAGAAGTTAGGCGCTAATGTAACGGCAATAGACTTCCCCGATTCCGTTCTATACCCGTTCAGCATGATAGATCCGATCCTCCACGCGGAGGCGGCTGCGGCCTTTGATGATCTTACCAAAAGCAACCAGGACGATCTGTTAACAGGGCAGAGAAAAAATGACTGGCCTACTTCTTTCCGGGCAGCCCGGTTCATTCCCGCCGTTGAATATATCAACGCCAATCGACATCGTTATGCCCTGATCACTGCATTCAATGATTTTATGAAATTGTATGATGTCATTATTGTCCCTACTTTTTCGGGAAGGCAGTTAGCGATTACAAACTTAACCGGTCACCCGGCCGTTTGCCTGCCCACCGGCCTTTCTTCTAACGGCCTGCCAACAAGCATCACCCTTATCGGCAACCTGTATGATGAGGCAACCATTCTTGCAGCAGCTAAAGCTTTCCAGGATGCAACCGGTTTCAACAAGAACCATCCCGCAAAATTCCTGCAGTAATTGAAAGAGGCAAAAAAGCTAATCATTCACCTGAATGGCTCGTGGCCCCACAAATGGGATACAGCCGGTTTTACCACATCTTTAGTACAGCGCCAAAACAAAACGTTGATAATAGCGTTATTTTTGCACCATGGTTACAAACGAAAAGAAAAAGGTGAAGGTTGCTATCCTTGATATGAACCAGGGATATGTGAACCAGGGAATGCGTTGTATAAGGGAAATTCTTGGTCAATACGGCAGTGTAAATAATATCGACCTGCATTGGGATGAGTTCGAAGTGAGGTTGCATAAACAGGTTCCGGACCTTTCTTACGATATATATATTTCCACCGGCGGACCGGGAAGCCCTTTGGATAGTGAAGGAAGCGAATGGGAGCACGCTTATTTTAACTGGCTTAAACAAGTGGAGAAATGGAATAATGATGAGGCCAATCTTGAGAAAAAGTATGTATTCTTTATATGCCACTCGTACCAGATTGCCTGCCGCCACTATAATGTGGCTACCGTGTGCAAACGCAAGTCTACGGCTTTCGGAGTTTTTCCGATTCACATCCTTCCTGATGCAGGAAATGAACCGGTGTTTGAAAATTTAAAAGACCCGTTTTACGCCGTTGACAGCCGCGACTACCAGGTAATTACTCCTCACCATAACGCTCTTGACAAAATGGGCGCTACCGTTTTAGCTTTGGAAAAAGAACGACCACATGTACCCTTCGAAAGAGCTGTGATGGCTATCCGTTTTAACGAATATATGATCGGTACACAGTTCCACCCGGAAGCCGATGCAACAGGCATGAGCATGTACCTGCAAAGGGAAGATAGAAAACAGACGGTAATCGCCGAACACGGGCAATTGAAATGGGAGAGCATGATCAATCATCTAAACGATCCCGATAAAATACGCTGGACTTACGCACATATTCTCCCTAATTTTCTAAATATTGCTATCGGTGACATGGTTGATGCATAACATTCTCCGAATGCTTACATGTCACCATATTGATAAATATCCTGTAAATCATTAAACAGTTTGCCGTGGATTTGCAGAGAATGGAAGTAAAGGATTCATTCTGTACCTTTCGCGTTACAAACAGATTTCCAATGATTTCTTCGATCCGTAAAAAATTCAATGCAGGTTATACCCAAACAAAATACCAGGAATATCTTAGTGATCTAAACGATATACATCCGGGTGCAATTGAATTTCGCATTGCCGAAACACCCATTTTTGTGCCCGCAGCATTTACATCGAAAATGCTGGATGCCTGCGAAAGCATAATCGATGTAATAGCGGATGAAAAATTTAAAGCGCTGTCGGCAAAGGCCGTGCGGCCCGAAGTTCTGGTACCCGGTGAAAATGGTCATTGCCATTTTATCGCCTTTGATTTTGGTGTTTGTGAGAATGCAGAAGGAGGTCTCGAGCCACAGCTGATTGAAATGCAGGGATTCCCCACACTATTTGCTTTTCAGGCATTTCAGCCGGATATTGTGAGCAGGCACTATGATATTCCCAGTGGATTTAGCGCTTATCTTGAAGGATTTGACAGGGAGACCTATGTAGATCTCCTGAAGGAAATCATTGTTGGTGATCATGACCCTGAAAACGTCATACTCCTTGAAATTTTCCCTCACCAACAAAAGACCCGTATAGATTTTTACTGCACTCAGCAATTGCTGAACATCCCCATCGTTTGCCTTACAGAGCTGATAGTAGAAGGCAGGAAACTATATTACATGAATGGCGAAAGGAAAACGGCAGTAAAGCGCATATACAACCGCGTTATATTCGATGACCTTCAGCAACAAAGTGCGGAGCTGCAGGAGAAAGGTAAAATTTTGCTGCATGAGCTGGATGTGGAATGGGTACCACATCCCAACTGGTTTTACCGCATCAGCAAGCACACACTCCCCTTTATCAGGCATCCATATGTTCCCAAAACATTTTTTTTAAATGAGGTGCAGCAGATTCCTGCCGACCTGGAAAATTATGTGCTGAAGCCATTGTTCTCTTTTGCCGGGCAGGGCGTTGTTATTGATATTACTCCTGCCGATATTGAAAATGTGAGGGACCCGGAAAACTGGATACTTCAGCGTAAGGTGAAATATGCCGGGGTGATTGAAACACCCGACGGGCCTGCCAAAGCTGAGATCCGCGTATTTTATTTCTGGAAAGATGGCGTGGCGCGGCCTGTGGCGACAAATAACCTGGCCCGCTTAAGCAAGGGTAAAATGATCGGTGTTCGTTACAACAAGGATAAAGAATGGGTCGGGGGAACGCTCTGCCTGTTTGAAAAATACAGGCTGGCGTAAGTTGTATAGACCAGGTACCGGGGAAATATCAAACATTTACCAGCCAAAAGCGGGTAAAATTGACATGTGGCTGTAAATATTTATTCACCCATCAGTAACCTTATAACATAATAGAACCAGCAAAACAAGGTGAGATTTGTCAGGTTCGTTGCTGTTAGTTGGCCGGGAATCCACTTAACAATTTTTTCGCTGCCCTTACATCATATTCTGAACTCTTTTGCGCTATGATAGATTGTAACGCTGCACCAGCCAAAAGGGCGTCTTTTTTATCGGTTGTCTCTAATACGTTCAGGGCCTGTACCCTCGCCATTACATTGCTTCCCTTCAGCGCGTTTATCAGAACCTCAATGGCTCTGCCCTTATTGCCTAACATATATAAAGCTTCGGCAGCAGCAATTTGAACTGCAGGCTCAGTATCCGTCAATAAGCGCACCAGGTCTTTCAATGCGGGTGCAGCCTTTTGACCAAGAATAGTGCATCCGGTAACGGCCCAATACCTCACATCAGGGTCCTTGTCCTGAAAACTTTCGATCAACGTATTGAGGTACTTTGGATCTTTTGAGGACGCCATGTCTGCTATCTTTATCAGCCTGGCTATGTTGTACTTTTCACTTTGCGTATAGTCGAAAATTGATGTTGTTTTAGATAGTTCCTCCTTCCTTGCTTCGGGGATGAAGCCCGCATCCTTTGTACTGATCATCCAGTCCACGTTTGCTTTTTGCATCCGTTTAAGAACGTCTTTAAATTCTTTTTTCCCTGCCAGGTTGTAGACATTATCGGGGTCTTTCCCGCAGTCATACAATTCTTCTACCGGCTTCGGTTTAAAGAATCTTGATTGCACTTCATTTAATTTGCCGGCCCGGAAAGCCGAATCCCAAGATTTCATGGAGGGTGCATTCCAGAGGTATTCAATATACTGGGCATATATTTTATGGGGATAATAATTGCGGATGTAACGGTAAGTTTTATCCCTTACCGACCTCACCAGATCAATTCTTTCATCCATTCTTCCCCTGAACGAATAGCCATACCCGCGTTCTTTGACCTTTTGATCACCAAGAAAAGGCTCGCCTTGTAAATAATCAGGGATCTTAATTCCTGCAAGGCTCAATACGGTAGGGGCAAAGTCGACAAAACTGACGATGCGGTCTGTCTGGCTTCCGGCAGCACCCGGGGCCAACGCCGCATATTTTTTCGGTACCCTGATGATCAAAGGGATGTGGAGGCCTGATTCAAACATAAACCGCTTGCTCCTGCCTAGTACGCCCCCATTATCGGCGTAATAAAATACAATGGTATTTTCTGTAAGACCTGCATTATCAAGCTCTTTCAGGTATTCCCCCACTTCTTTATCCATATCTTCCAGCTTATCGTAATACTGAGCCCAGTCATGCTTCATTTCCGGTGTTGCCGGCTGATATGCAGGAACGGTAATGTTCTCCGGATCATGTCTTAAGTTGGTTGAAGTGGTATGAAGGGAGCTTTCGTGGCTGGTAGCTATATTAAATACCGAAAAGAATGGTTGTCCTGGTTTACGGTTTTTATAAGTGGCTTTATTACTGGACTCATCCCAGGCCTCTGGCTGGTCTATGGTATTATAATCTTTCTTCGCGTTATTGGAAGTGTAATAACCTGCTTCACGCAAATAGCGGGGAAAAAACTTTATGAATTCGGGAATTGGATAAACACTTCTCATATTCTCAGTACCGATCGAAGACGCGTACATGCCGGTGATAAGGGTAGAACGGGATGGAGCACAAACGGGAGCTGTACAGAAAGCATTCTTATATAACACGCCCTGTTTCGCAAAACCATCAATATTTGGAGTAGTCGCTGTTTTATCGCCATAACACCCCAGCAGCGTTGTATTATCCTCGCTGACAATCCATAAAATGTTTGGCCTGTCGGACTGGTTTGCCTGTCCGCTTGCCAGTATCGCAAAAAACGTACTTATTAAGAAGATTGAAAACTTTCTCATGCTCGTAGTTTAATTACCCTGTACCTATTCATTAACTTGCAAAAATACAAACCTTTATAGTTATATTTAAAAAGACTTCGGTTCATGCAAATCAGGACATTAGCAGTCAGCTATCAGCTTTCAGAAGAAAGTAAATCTAACATTTTAATTCAATAGTGCCTGTCTGATTGGCTATGGCAATGAGTTCTAAAGGTTTTTGGGTTGCTTTCCTCAACTGGGATACTTCCCAATTCATCATTGAGCCGACTTTAGCTGCCGCACTGAATATTACTATGTAGCTTTACCGGGCACCCATACCTTTAACAGATGATAGCTGATAGCTGACAGCCGTTAGCCCTTAATTAAAAACGTAAGTTTCCCCATGACCAGATTTGTATGTACAATTACAATGGTATTGATCCTTTCTACCCAAAGTGTAAACGCGCAGGGATCGGATGGCAGGCCAAATATAATTTTCATTATCGCTGATGATGTCAGTGATGATGATTTTGGTTGTTACGGGAACAAGACCGTGCGAACGCCTAACATTGACAGGATTGCCGGTGAGGGCCTTAGGTTTACAAATGTTTATCTGACTTCAAGTTCCTGCAGTCCGAGCCGCACAAGCATTATCTCAGGCCGTTACCCCCATAATACTGGGTCGGCAGAACTTCATACCCCTTTGCCGGCTGAGCAAATACCCTTTCCCCTGCTGTTAAAAAATGCTGGTTATTATACGGTTCAAGCCGGAAAGTCGCATTTTGGATCGCCTGCCTTGCGCGCCTTTGATCAGGCGTATGAAGGAAAAGAGGGGGGTACCGGCGCGGAAGAACGATGGGTAAAATGTTTGCAGGAGCGCCCGAAGGATAAGCCCGTCTTCGCCTGGTTTGCAGCGATCGATGCACACCGGGTGTGGCAGGCGGATAAATTCGGCACACCACATGATTCTAAAAATATTCATTTGCCACCTTACCTCGCCGATACTGATTCTACCAGGCAGGATATTGCCTCGTATTACAATGAGATATCCCGGTTTGATTACTATATAGGAGAAGTAGAAAAGGAATTAAAAAAGCAGGGGGTTCTGGATAATACGATTATAATGATCATGGCTGATAATGGAAGGCCTTTTCCGCGTTGCAAAACAAGACTGTATGATAGTGGTATAAGAACGCCGTTTATTATGAAATGGAAAAAAGAAATAACGGCGGGCGGTGTTTGTAACAGCCTGTTAAGCACGGTAGACATCGCCCCAACGTTAACTGAGCTGGCGGGGATAAAACCGCTCAAAGAATTTCAGGGAAAAAGCTTTGCCGCACTTCTAAAGAACCCGGGAACGGAGTTCAGGGAATACGTTTTTGCCGAACATAACTGGCATGATTACGAGGCGCACGAAAGAATGATCCGGTCAAAAAATTTCCTTTATATTCTTAACAGCCGCCCGAACCTCCCAAACCAGGGCCCTGCCGATGCTGTCAACAGTCCCTCATTTCGCGATCTGAAGAACCTCAGGGACAGTGGAAAGTTAACGGCGGCCCAGCAGGATATCTTTATGCTTCCAAGACCTTACGAAGAATTGTATGATTGCAATACGGATCCAATGCAACTGGTTAATATTGCATCTGTTCCATCACAAGGGGAGACATTAAAAATATTGCGGATAGCTCTTCAAAACTGGCGTACGCAGACAAAAGACAATACCCCGGAAAAAATAACCGGAGATTGGTTTAATCGCGAGAACGCCGCCTCACTTCAGGAAAGTATGAAAGTTCGTGGAGAAATGCCGGGCATCCGTTCCGGGGCAGTTACATTGACGAATGAAAAACCTTTAGGGTTTAAATGAACCGCGGCCGGGCTATTGTTACAGCTTATTGCCATTACATGTTGTTTCCGATTATAGCACATATTCATCGCACCTTCTATAGGGAAAACTCATTCAGTTTTGCATCGCCTTTCTGCTATGCTATCTTTGGTTAATGGATAACCTGCTGATCAGGCCGATACAACTTTCAGATAATGCATTTATTGCAAAGATCATACGGGAATCACTGAAAGAGTTTGGCGCCAATAAACCCGGAACAGTATATTACGATGACAGCACAGATCATTTGTATGAACTTTTCCGGCAGGAAGGCTCTGTTTATTTTGTTGCAGAAAAAAACGGTGAAATAAAGGGTGGTGCCGGAATTTACCCTTCTAAAGGTTTGCCGCCCCGCGTTTGCGAACTTGTAAAAATGTATTTAAAAAAGGAGGCAAGGGGTGCCGGACTTGGAAGAATGCTGATTAAACAATGTGTGGAATTTGCTGACTTAACTGGGTACGAAATCATTTACCTGGAAACCATGCCCGAGTTAAAAAATGCGGTAATGATGTATAAAAAATACGGATTTGAACCCTTAGCAGAGCCTATCGGAGATACAGGGCATTTCGGTTGTGACGTGTGGATGACAAAGAATATTAAAAAAGCCCCGGAATAATGGGGCTTTTTAGCTGCTAAGCCGGATTACATTCCGGTTCTGATGTTCTCAACCTGACCTTTAGAAAGGTACACCTGGAAACCGATCCGCAGATTCAATCCCCCGCTACCCCCATTGACTGAGGTATGGTTGTAACCGGCAAGGCCTTCGAGAGCAACATTCCTGTT
This sequence comes from Flavihumibacter sp., assembly GCA_041751095.1. Lineage (GTDB taxonomy): Bacteria > Bacteroidota > Bacteroidia > Chitinophagales > Chitinophagaceae > JADCRZ01. The sequence goes on along the minus strand of JBGSYC010000219.1, from coordinate 8,695 downwards.
GATAAAAGCTGCCAAACCGCCCCCTAAAAAGTACCCTGTGCCGTTTTCGGTGGTGCTGCCAACGTTGGTAGTTCCAGACTTTATTTTACTTGAAGTAAAGTTTAGATCCGCTTCAAGCAGCGGCCTGATATTGGTAGTTCCAAAATAATACCGGGCAAATGGTCCAACGCCAAAGGTTGTAACCTTGTTCTGTCCGAATTTGGAATAGTCCAGATTGACATTAGCACCTGCAGCAAAATTGGTTAAAAAGAAGTATCCTGCTGACGGGTTAATGGAAATCTGCGTATTCTGCTTTGCCGTGTTCAAGCTTAAATTACCACCAACAAGCCAGTTTCCTTTTTCTGTTTGCGCCGAAGCAACCAATCCTAAAGCAAGGATGGCGAATAAACCCAATACAATTTTTTTCATAATTCTCTATTTAATTTATAATAATGGCTCTTGATAAGCATATGGTTAATTTAAATTGGTGCTTATCATACCGTTACGTTGCTTAGTCGGTCATCTAATTGAAAAGGCTGCACGTCTCAATTATTAATTTAATTTTTTCATAATTCATCAACCTGGTTGCATGGAATGTCTGCATTGTAGTTCCCTTAACTGGCTGATCAGGAATCAGCGCCTCAAATCAGGGCGGGCAGAGAGGGGTTTTACGTCATAAACAGGACTGAACAGATAGAGTTTTCCGGTTTTTACTTCTTCGCAGTAAAACCGCTTGCGTGATTGTTTGCCTTTTTTAAATATTTTGCCTTCGGCTGTCTGGAACAAACCACCGTCGCTGATCTGTTCTATCATTACCATATCATTATGTCGGGCATCATAAGTTTTAAGTACCCGGGTAAGGACTTCGTCTGCGCAGCTGCTTGCGGGGAGATTGTGTAAGGAGCGCTCAAGCGCTTGCTTTATATCGATGGGAAAAATCTGCTTGTCGAGAAACTCCAATAGCAGATTGCGGTAGATATGTTTCCATTCTGCTCCGTGGGAGGCAACCCCGTTGTTGAATTGAATAAAGGTAACAAGGTGTGCCAATTCATGGATCAGCGTCACCAGGAACGAGTACCGGTTGAGAGTACCGTTGACACTGATCCTGTGATTCTTTCCGCCGATAGCATGGCGGTAATCACCCAGGATGGTTTTTCTGCCTCTTGTAATGGTAAGATGAACGTTATATTTTTTGAGAAACGCCCATACCAGTTCCTGGGAGCCACCTGGAATATATTCCTGAAGGGCCGAAAGAGGAGCTTCTTTTTTAGCCATTCTTGTTTTGCCTGATCTGCCTGCTCAGTTTCATTAATATCGCAACCTCAATAAAGGTATACAGAAAGTACAGGAACATCAACCCAAACAAACCAGGTTTATTCACGGCGTTCCCTGCATTGTAGATATACATAAATGAAGCAATCAGGCAGATAAAAAATTTTAACCCCATGCCAGTAAACACATTCCGGAGAAAAGCATGCGTATTCCCTGCATGCAGGGCTTTGTTATACAACAAAAATGTAAGAATCGTTACAACAAAGAGGATGATATTGCCTGTAAGAAACAAAGACTGGTCGATATGAAGTCTCCGGAAAGTGTCGCTAAAGATTACAGAAAATGAAGAAACGAAAATAAAGATCAGTAAAAGAGGAAGAAATGCTTTGATTGCGGGCTTTTTAAGTACGCTCATTTTTTGCGGTTCGTATCTTTTATGATCTTATACATCAATAACATAATAACGGTTAAAGGCAAAGCCCACACGAACACGGAAACGTTGAAATTTAACCATTCATCAAGCTTAAGCCCGATAAACACGGCAATTCCTAATGCCACGAACAATTGCGTAGCAAGACCAGCGTATTTAAGAAGGTCACGGTTGCTATTTCGCGATTGCATGAGCAGTTTCTGAAGGGCTCATTTCCACAACACTCGCACTTTCCATGTGGCATTCACCATTAAAAGTAGCCGATGGCTCAATCTGTAATTTCCCTGCATAGATATTGCCGCTGACATTGCCGCTGCCCTTTAACTGCAAGAGGTCTTTCACCCTTATTGTTCCGGATACCCTGCCCGTAATATCTGCTTGCTGCCCGGATATATCACCTTCAACAATGCCGTTCACGCCAATGATAACCTTTGCCGTGCTGACGACGTTCCCGGTAAGGATTCCATCGATGCGAAGGTCTGCGTTTGATGTGATATCACCTTTAAATGAAGTACCGGCGCCGATGAGGCTGGTTGAATTCCCGTCATTTTCCGCCGGGTATGCGGATTTTGCTTTTCCATTAAACATACAATCAGTTTTTAATCGTTAATTTTTTCGGGAACCGGAATATGAAGTAAGGTGGTATCTTTTTTTACCGACAAGCTGCCCTCCAATATCTTTTTGATATTATCCATGTACTGATCTTTGTAACGCATCGCCTGTTCAAGCGAGTCAGTGCGCATCTTCAGATCTCTGAGTTCTCTTGTATTGCTTACATCACCATATCCGGGAATATACATTTTCATAGGAGTGAAAACAATAAGCGCTACCGTAAGCCCTGTTAACAATACAAAGATGGTGCTAAGGCCTACATAAACGCTTAATCTGGATAATTTGAACGTAACTACTTCTTCATAGGTATCATCATTCATCACCACCAGACGGTAGCGGTTTCGCAATCTCTTCAGGGATGTACTGGCCTCTAATTTAGCCATAATTTATGGTCTTGCAGGAATTATGGTTAAGTTTGCCTTTCTCCGCCGCAAATTACAGCGAATTTTAGGCTTATTTTAAAATAATTTTCTTGAAATTCAGTTTATAAGAGTTTAGCTTGTGCCGGCATAAATCAATGTATTGAATAAACTCTACGTCATAACATTTTGCATCTTTCTTGTTATTCACACCTGTGGGTTCGCGCAGCCAAACTTAAGTTTTGATCTTAAAAAGCCACCAAAATTCGAGAACAAAACACTTGGATCAGAAAAAACTGCCACTAAAAAGTTTACGGTTACCCGCCGTTTTGTTCAGAATACCGTTACTCATTACAATTATTACTTCAATGCCAATAACAGGCTCAATGAAATCATTGAGCGGGCAAGGCAGGCAAACAGGGATGATTATACAAAGCTGCTTCCTTTTTATGATTATTCATTAAAGGGCACGGCTGCCTTCAAGGGAGACCTGGACTCGGTGATTTACAAATCCACCGCAGGAGTTTTGATCCACGACCTCCGTAACGACTGGATAGACAATCTTTATATCCTCATCGGAAAGGCGTATTATCTCCGGAACGAACTCGATTCCGCCTTTCTTACTTTTCAGTATATCAATTATGCGTTCTCACCTAAAGAAAAGGATGGGTACGACAAGGTGATCGGTAGTAACCAGGAGAAAGGAAATAATGCATTTTCCATATCAACGAAAGAAAACCCTAATATTGTGAAAAGGGTTTTCAGCGAGCCTCCAAGCCGCAATGAGTCGCTGGTATGGCAGATCAGAACTTATCTGGCAAAAGATGAACTGGCGGAAGCTGCCGGTCTGATTGAAACATTAAAGAACGACCCCCGGTTTCCTTCGCGCCTTGATGCCGACCTCGAAGAGGTACAGGCTTTGTGGTTTTATAAGCAGCAGGCCTATGATAGTGCAGCGGTTTATCTTGAGAGGTGTCTCGACAATGCGTCCGGCAAACAAGAGCAGGCGAGGTGGGAATACCTGATTGCCCAGCTGTATGAGCTGTCGGGGAAATCAGAACTTGCAGAGAAATTTTATAACAGGGCAATTCAGCACACCATAGATCCCTTAATGGAAGTGTATGCAAGATTAAATTCGATACGCCAGAAGAAAGAAGGTAATGAAAAGGGCATTCAGAGTGCTATTGATGAATTGATTAAAATGGCCAGAAGAGATAAGTACCTGTTTTACAGGGATATCGTGTATTATACTGCCGCTACGATTGAGCTCGAACGCAAAAACCCCGAAGCCGCTATCGCCCATTTGCTTAGAAGTGTCCGGTTCAGTACAAACAACCCGGCCCAGAAAAGCCAGTCTTTTTTCGCATTGGGAAACATTTATTTCGATCAGAAAAAATATGTCCCTGCAAAGATTTTTTATGACAGCGTTCTTGTACAAACATTTACGCCTGAGGAAGCAAAAGGTTTTGGAGAAAGGAAGAGTGCCCTCGACCAGATATATTTATACGCAGGAGTAGTAGAAAGACAGGACAGCCTGCGAAGGGTTGCTGCAATGCCTGAAGCGGAAAGAACAGCGTACATTAAAAAGCTGGTCAGGCAGTTGCGGAAGCAGCAGGGAATCAGGGAAGACGGATCAGGCCTTGCAGAGGGCAGCGGGTTTACCAACAATAATAATACAGGGCCCGTCGATCTGTTCGGGAGCAATTCCGGGAAAGGCGACTGGTATTTTTACAATGCTTCTTTAAAGGGAAAGGGCTTTAGTGAATTCAAGGCGAAATGGGGAACCCGGCCAAATGCGGATAACTGGAGGCGACAGGCAGCGGTTACCCCCGCTAACGCTGTGCAGGTCACATCCCCGGGCCTTACAGGCCAGGGGCCCCTGGTTCAGATGGGGCCTGTAGAAATAAGTGAGGAGGCCCTTTCAAATAATCTGCCCATAACGCCTGAAAAAATAAAAATTTCGAACGACTCTTCCGAATATTCATACTTTGAATTAGGCAGGGCATACATGAGCGGCTTAGAAGACTACCTTTCGGCCATTACCGCTTACGAAAAGTTATTAAGTACTTATCCTGCAACAAACCATGCCGAGGAGGCTTGGTTTAACCTGTATTACTGTTACCTTAAAACAGGCAATCGCGACGGGCAGGCCCATGTAAAACAGGTGCTGGCCGCCAAATTCCCTTCGGGCAAATACCTGGCATTGCTAAATAACCCTGATCCCTCCCGCTCACCCGCCAGCATTCAGAAAACAAAAGCTACCAAACAGTACGATGAGATTTATACCCTCTTTATAGAAGGAAAATTCCGGGAGGCGCTGGCGAGAAAAAAACAGGCAGATAGTATATATGGCCAGACTTACTGGACGCCTCAACTGCTGTACATAGAGGCTGTTTATCATATCCGTCAACGCGAGGATAGTACGGCGAAGGTAAAACTGGCTACGATCATGCAACTGTATCCGTCTTCGCCAATGTTTCCAAAAACCGCCAATCTCCTTGCTGTGCTGAACAGGCGAAAGGAAATTGAAGATTACCTCACCAGGCTGGAAATACAAAGGCCAGAAGAAGACGCGCCGGTTTTAATTGCAGACAATTTCCCAAAAAAGAAAGCTCCGCCCGTTGTTCCAGAAAAGAGCCCGCCAAAAGCTGAAGTGGAACCAGCAGCACCTGCCGGTGTTTCACAACAGAGCCCGCCAAAGGCTGAAGTGGAACCCGAAGTTACACCTGCCGTTGTTTCTCCTGACAAGGAAGCCAATGCGGCCGTAGTCAGGCAGAACAATGTACCGGTTCCGAAAGCGGCCATTAACGACAAGCTACTCCGGCCGGCTGCAGACAGCCTTAACATGGTAAAAAGGCCTCCTGTAGTGAACTCAGTGTATGTAAATAACCCGGCGGAGCCGCATTATGTAGCTTTGGTACTGGATAAGGTTGATCCCGTGTATGCCACTGAGGCCAGAAATGCATTCAACCGTTATAACCGGGAACGATATAGTGGTAAAACGATTGAAATCATTCCCGTTTCACTTAGTGATGATACTAAGCTCGTGCTGTTGAAAAACTTTGAAAATGCGGCTGAGGCGCTTGATTATATTGAAAAGGCCAGGAAGCTCGCTTCTATCGAAATTATTCCGTGGTTAACAGCGCAGAAGTATTCTTTTGTGATGATCAGTGATCCCAATCTGGAACTGCTTAAGACAACTAAAAATGTTCCTGCATATACTAAATTTCTGAATCAGCTTTACCCGGGCTTATTTCAGTAGCTCCTGTTGCGGGCAATCCTAACAAATATTAAGCATTCTTTTTTAATCCCCGGCTTTACATTTGCTATTCAAGTACAATATTTGCAGTAGGCATATTGCCTTGAATACGTTTTGCTCAAATTCATAAATACACCTTATTCCAGATATGAAAAGATCGACCCGCAAGCCCGCCTATTCTTATAATGCCTTGTTCTGGAAAATATTCTTGTGGGGCACCGCGGCATTTGTTCTGCTGATCGTTCTCATCAATTTTAATGTATTTGGCAAGATGCCTTCTCTTGCACAGCTTGAGAACCCCTCAATAGTGGAAGCCTCTGAGGTTGTTGCCGTAGATGGCACGTCTATGGGAAAGTATTATAAAGACAGGGGCAACAGAAGCATCGTTGAATACCGGGATATATCGAAACACGTGGTAAATGCGCTGGTAGCAACGGAAGATGAACGTTTTTACAGTCATTCAGGTATCGATGCAAGGTCACTTCTCAGGGCTGTCGCATTGCTCGGTAAAGAAGGCGGAGGCAGTACCATAACGCAGCAGTTAGCCAAGAATATGTTAGACCAGGGCTCAAAGAACTTGGTTTTACGCATTATCGAGAAATTTAAGGAATGGATCATTGCCGTGAAGCTGGAACGGAACTTTACAAAAGAAGAAATAATTGCTTTATATCTTAATGCCGTTCCTTTCGGTGATAATGTGTACGGGATAAGGAATGCTTCGCGTACTTTCTTTTCAAAAGAGCCGGACCGTTTGAATATCGAAGAGGCCGCTGTGTTGGTTGGGATGCTTAAGGGCAACACATTATACAACCCGCGTAAAAATCCTAAGGCTGCCTTTGACAGGAGAAATACCGTGTTGAATCAAATGGCACAAAACGGTTACCTTACCCAGAGCGAGACGGCGGAACTTAAAAGCAAAATGATCAGGCTTAACTACAAAAAACTTGATGAAAATTCCGGCCTTGCGCCCTATTTCAGGGAAGTATTAAGGGATGATCTGAAAAGGTGGTGTAAGGAACACAAAAATCCTGCAACCGGCGAGCCCTATGATATTTACCAGGATGGATTAAGAATATACACTACCATAAATCCGCGCATGCAGTTATACGCCGAAGAAGCGGTTGCAAGCCATATGCCCGCGCTGCAAAAAGTGCTGAGTGCACAGAGCAGCGTCAAAAGCGGACGTGTATGGAAAGGACATGAAAACGTTCTGGTAGCTGCTATGAGAGCGAGTGACCGCTGGAAAAATGCCCGGGAGGATGGATTAAATGATGAAGAGATCATGAAGTCATTCCGGCAGAAGGTGCCGATGAAAGTTTTTGCGTGGAATTCAAAACGGGAGAAAGATACCGTAATGACGCCTTACGATTCCGTTCGTTACAGCCGTCAGATGTTGCAGACCGCTTTCATGGTTATGGATCCGATGACCGGTGAGGTAAAGGCGTGGGTTGGAGGAATCGACTTTAAGAACTATAAATTCGATCACGCGAACATCAATACAAAACGGCAGGTTGGCTCTACGATCAAACCATTTCTCTATTGCCAGGCTATAGAAGAAATCGGTTTTACCCCGGAAACCCAATGCGAGCAAACACGTCAGTACTTTGATGGTTTCGGCTGGGTGCCGGCAGTTGACAAAGGACGGGTTGGTTCCCGTTCGATGGCAAGTGGTCTAACATGGTCGGTGAATGAAGTTTCTGCTTATATTATTAAGCAGGTTACTCCTAAACGATTTGTTGATTTTTTAAAGCGCATAAATATCCCCACTGATGTAGAACCATATCCTTCCATTGCACTCGGTTCGTGCGACCTTTCTTTATATGAAATGCTTTGGGGTTATACTATGTTTCCGAATAGCGGCTATAGCACCAAGCCGTTTTATGTGTCGAGAATAGAGGATAAAAATGGCAATCTGCTCGAAAATTTCTCAACTACGGCAAACCAGGTTGTCAGCGAATCATCCGCTTACACGATGGTTAAAATGATGCAGGGTCCTGTGGATATCGGCACGGCGGCAGGCCTCCGTGCACGGCTGGGGGCTGCTGAAATGGGCGGTAAAACCGGAACCACGAATGAAAATTCGGACGCCTGGTTTATCGGTTATACGCCACAGTTACTTGCAGGTACCTGGATCGGCTGTGATGACAGGTTTATAAGCCTCGAGGGAGGACTTGGTTATGGAGGTAAAGCGGCTATGCCTGTCTATGAATATTTTTTACAGAAAGTTTACGCAGACAAAACATTAGGCATTGAAAAAGAAGTAACGTTTCTTCAGCCTGAAAGTATGAAGAACGATGCGATGTTCGACTATATGAACATGATAGATCCGACACCCCCTCCCGGTGCAGAAGGAACTGATCAGGGAAATGGAGATGCCACTGAATACCTTATGGAAGTGGATACCAGCAAAGTTCCGGTAGAATCCAAGCTAAATGCCGATGAGCAAAAGGTACTGAGGGAAGCGAATAAGGAAAAGAAAGGGGAGACGCCTGCATCCGCTAAGCCGGAAGCAGCAACAGAAAGCCCTGAGAAGAAAAAGAGAGGTTTTTTAAACCGGCTTTTTGGAGGGAAGAAAAACGATCAGTAAACCTTTCGAGTTGTGATCCATGAACTGATATTGTTCATAAATGCTCACCCTAGTAAGTTCAGAACTCCTTACCCCGGCACGTAAATAAAGGTTTGTTCGCAAAGTAATTATGCGGTTATTTTGGATATGCAATTACAGTTACCCTTATTTCCCCAAGGCACTACAATGATATCTGGTTGTCTTGGTGTATATGAGAC
>JBGSYC010000218.1:0-19201 GCA_041751095.1 Flavihumibacter sp. | reverse complement strand
CGAATGAGACCAACTCACAAGTATTACCAGCTTGCCGCATTAACTTAGTAAATCTTTCGACGTTTTCAAACGGCACTGTTTGATCAGCCGTACCATGAAAAATAATTGTTGGTACAATACCCGCCTTTATATGTGCTACCGGCGAAATAGCAGTTTTGTGTGCTTCCCCAACTTTTTCCATTCCATACCCTTTTTCCCCTGTATCTACTACGGGGTTAAATAAAATCATAGCGTTGGGAACAGATGATATTTTAAGGTTTTCGTTTTTTTCATCATAACCATTAATAATGCCTGTGCAGGCCGCAATATGGCCACCTGCCGAACCCCCGGAAGCAATTATTTTTTGAGTATCAATTCCTAATCCTTTTGCATGTTCCCTCACCCAGCGTATGGCAGACTTTGCATCACTTACACTTTCAAACGGGGTAGTTTTGTGTTTATTAAATGTGCGGTAACCGGCTGAAATTGCCACGATCCCTTTCTCAGCAAAATACCTGGCCTGCTGATAAAACTGGATGGGCGAGCCACTAACCCAACCACCCCCAAAAAAGAAAATGATGACTGGCTTTTTATCCGTTACCTGATGATTGCCTGGTTTAAAAATGTCCAGCATCAATTTTCCCTGGTTTGTTGTTTTATAGCGGTAGGAAGTATCTGGTTGATAATTTTTTTGGGCTAATACAAAAGAAGCGCTACAAAAGAAGCACCAGAGCATAATAACCATTCGTTTCATATCAGTCGCCTTTAGGGATTTGATGTATGTTTTTCTCACCACGGTTTTTCCAGATGATAATATTGCCGGTATCATTTTTCAAAACCTTTCCTTTAGTACTGCGGCCATCACGTATTTCTTTTTCCAATTGCTTTAAAATTAATTTGACCACATCAGGATGTGTGTTATACAAGTTTGTTTTTTCGCCTGGGTCTTTTTCCATATTATAAAGCTGGGCAATAGTGGAATCTACGGACTCTTTTTCAGTGGGCGATGACCAGCCGCCTGAACCCTTTGCAAGTAATAATTTCCACTTGCCCTTGCGGTAAGCAAAATATCCGTTAATAGAATGACTGATGATGCCCTGCCTGGCAGAAACGATTGGCTTACCGGATAATGCCGGTAAAAAGCTGTAGCTATCTTCTGCATTTCCGTAGGGTATTGGCCTTCCTGTAATGTCTGCAACGGTTGCAAAAAAATCTGTTAAGCAAATCACCTCATTGCTGATTGTTCCTGCTTTTATCTTTTGTGGCCAACGAACTATAAATGGCACCCTATGGCCGCCATCCCACAAGTCTGCTTTTGAGCCGCGGTAGATATAGCTTACCTCATGGCCCAGGGCTTCCATTTGCGGTATACCTGCTGCTTTGGAACAACCATTATCACTTGTTACAATTACAAGCGTATTTTCTGCAAGGCCCATCTCATCAATAGCCGAAACAATCTGGCCTATAACATCATCTGTTTGCATTACAAAATCGCCATACTTACCCAAAATACTTTTGCCCTGCCACTCTTTTGAAGGAAGTATAGGAGTATGCGGTGAAGTAAATGCTATATAAGCAAAAAAAGGTTTAGAAGCGTTCTGCTTTTTAATATACTCCACTGTTTTCCGGCCAATTTCCGGTAGTACATCAACAGCTTCAAAATCCTTTTGGGCCTGCCCTTTTCGGTAAAACTCTTTCTGTGAAGTTGCTTCTCCTACAAATCTATTGTTCTCTACAAAAATAAAAGGAGGCATGTCTAGCGATGCAGAAATGCCATAGTAATAATCAAAGCCATTTGCTAACGGACTATTCTTAATCTCACCCTTCCAATTTACCGGAAAGTAAACCGGATATTCTTCCTCCGGTATTTTTTCCCCCGGCAGCAATGGCATATTCATTCCTAAATGCCATTTGCCGATACAGGCAGTACTGTATCCCTGTTGTTTCATAAACGAGGCCACAGTGCTGCGGTCTGCATCTATTAAAGGTTTACTATAACCGTTTAATACGCCCTGTTGCAAATGGGTACGCCAGGGATAACGGCCTGTAAGAATACTGTACCTGCTTGGAGTGCATACTGATGAGCTGGTATGTGCATCAGTGAAAATCATCCCCTGGCCAGCCAGCTTATCCATTTGCGGCGTGGCTATTTTTCCTTCGGGATTAAGGCATTTTACATCGCCATAACCCAAATCGTCGGTCAGGATAAAAACCACATTGGGCTGCGTTTGATTACGGCCAGATATGTTTGTTTTTTGGGCCTCCAATTTTGGCAAACACAAAAGCGTTAGCGCTGCAAAGGCCAAAATTTTAATTCTGGCAATCTTAACTTTCATAATACATGCTGTGTTTTAGCAATAAAAATTTGCCTTTTTCCTTCAACGACTTTACATTATTGATTATTTCTTCTGCCTTCGACCATGTGTTGCCATTGTCTTTTGATGAAAGCACAAAAACCCGTCTCGTATCTTTACTGGTTCCCGCTATAATATCTTTTTCGTGATCTGTACCTAAATTCCATGTAGATAATAATATAATTGCTCCACTTTTTCTTTCGACAACCGGCGCTGGGTTACCGCAGGTGTTTTCTCCATCATCCCATACTACCTGAAGTTTGCTCCATGTTTTTCCGCCATCTTTAAAGCTTTTAACAACAAGATCAATATCACCGGCATCTCCGCAGTTATTTCTTCGTCCTTCTGCAAAAGCCAGCAAAGTCTGTTTATTAGTGGTAACTATTGCAGGTATGCGGAAACAGGCATATCCTTCTTCACCGCTTTTATAAATATGATTTAATTGTTTTGCCTGCTTATCTAATTCTGCTCCACCTTGAGCATTTAAAGTATTGTTGAACAATATTTGAATTACAAAAGCTATTAGGAGGACCGGATAATTAAAAGGTTTGAGGGAACTTATTTTTTTGCAAAGCATAAACTCTATCATTCTGGTATTATTGAAAATAGGTTAAAGAAATTGGTTTTAAACATTAAACAGTTCGTGAAAATTTTGTGACGTTACTGTTACTTTTTCTTTCATCAATCACCTAAGCTGCTCCTGCGTTAGACCAACATCAGGAGCATAAGAATCTCCGTTCATATACTGTTTAAGGCGATAACGCATTTGTCTTGCAACGGGACTTTCAGTCAAGCTGTTTGTTTTATCAAAGAATACTTCATCGGGGTCATTGTTTGTACTCTACATCTTTTACCCACGCCGGCATTTCCATATCAGGAGCCGGAAAGGAACTTTTTTCAGGGATAAACTTTTGCAGAGAGTCAATAATTTTGGCGTAAGTCTTATCGCCGGCTAAATTCTTCCATTCATTCAAATCAGTCCAATGGTCGTATAACTCACTTGTTCCGTCAGCATACCTGATGTAGCGCCACCTGTCAGTTCTCACCGCATGGTTCCCCTGCAGGTAGGTCATAAGGGCGGGCGGGAAAAAAGCTTTGGTGTTCTTAAAAAGCGGTACGAGCGAACGTCCGTCAAGGTCTTTCTTCACTGGAAGTCCGGCCAGTTCTAAAAGCGTAGGGTAAACGGTCGTAAGGTCAACCGGGGTATGAATGACCATTCCAGGGGTGATTTTGCCAGGAGCCACCCATATGAACGGGATATGAGTGCTCTTTTCCCAAAGTGCAAATTTCTCAATATGCTGTTTTTCACCAATGTGATAGCCGTGATCGCTCCATAGCACTATAATTGTATTGTCTTTGTAAGGACTGCGATCGAGGGCGTCGATAACCCTCCCGATCTGGTGATCGGCATATGCAGCAGCAGCCTGATATGCAGCTACCATCTTATGGTAAGCCCCGGAATCTTCTTTTAACGCCTTTTCCATCCCTTGCCAGAACCAGGCATTGCTTTTCATAAGGGTAACCGCTCCCGTGGGCAGGTCATCCCAATCAGTGGGGTTTATTGGAGGCATGACGGTTTGTTTCCTCTTGTCGTATTTATTTATCCATGCCTCCGGAGAGTAAAACGGCATATGGGGCCTGAAAATGCCTATGCTAAGGATAAATGGTGAGTTGTGAGTATCAGTCAGAAACTTTTCCGCATAGGAGGCAGTTCTAAAATCAACAGCATCTTCTTCTTTTGGCGGCCATGCGCCCCAATCGGTATTCTTGCTCCCGTACCATTCCAAACCGTTGAGCTTGGCCTGCGGAATAGGATAATCAGGATACACTTTTGGCATCTGCAAAAATTCGTTGAACGACAGGGAATCAGAAAATGCACCGTCCCAATGGTGATGGAAAATCTTTCCTGCGCCAGCTGAATAATACCCGTTCTTCATAAAGTATTGCTGAATGGTCAGCGCATTCGGAAGCGCAGCGCGCCAGTCAGTTTTATTTCCGTAGATGCCCGTTTTATGTGGACGAGTTCCTGTCAGCAGGGAAGCCCGCGAAGGGTTGCAAGAGGGTGACGAGCAATAGGCTTTAGTAAAAAATGCACCGCGTGCCGCAAGCCGTTGCAGGTTTGGCGTTCTGATTGGGTTATGCTTATCGTAAAGGGTAAGCCAATCATTCAGATCATCAACAGCAAGAAAAAGAACATTTGGTTTCATGCTGTTCTGCCCCATCAATGAATGTATTGTGAACGGATTCAAAAAAAGAGCTGTACTCCATATTGCAGCTTTAATTAGACATGTTTGATTTGCCGGCTTCATAAAATAATCAATATTTAAACCTTTTTCATTCAAAATTCAAGAGTTATTTTCAGTTGGTTATACAAGAATAAAGGAGGCTGACTGTTCTGCTTTGTGATCGGTTATGTACTCTTTTTAATCTTTACCATGAAAAGCAAGAAGGTAGCAAACAGCATTAGAACTGCAGAACTCTGGTAAACGATTGACAGATCAACGTTAGCATCTTTAAGGGCGCCCCCGGCATAAACCAGCAAGCCTCCGATTATGGTGCTTAAAAAATTGAGAAAACCATAACTGGTTGCTATATAACGGGCATCCACTATCTGTCGCAAAATAGGCATCAGGTTCGCATCGTTAAAACCACGTGCTAATCCAAATACTACCATTGCCATTATAGCTATAGTAAAAACAGACGTAGAGGCCATAAGGAATAAGAAGGGCGCTCCGAGTGTAAAGCCGATCATTACCACATACAACCTGCTTCTAACGTTTGTACGAAACCACCTGTCAGCCAATACTCCGCCTATAAGCACACCCGCAAAAGAACCGATCTGAATATACCCGGTAGCTGATAGTCCGGCCTCACCGAGATTAAGATGAAAATGGTCTTTAAGATAAGTGGGAAGCCAGCCATACACTAACCAGTTCACCATTCCCAGAACAGAAAAATATATTAGTAATATTATAAATGAACGTTCTCTAAACAGTATTTTAATTGATTCCAGAAGAGACGTAGATTGATTTGAATGAATATCATCTACTGATGAATTTTCAGCTGCTTCCTTTGGTGCATCTTTTAAAAAGTATAATAGTACTATTGAATAAAGAATACCAAAAACACCAAACACCTGGAAGCCATAGCGCCACCCCCATAGCTCTGCGATGTATCCTCCCAATCCCCCTAAAGCTAAACCGGTATATAAGCCACTCATGTGCAAACCTGTTGCAAGTGAGCGGGTTCTACCTTTGTGGTAATCAGTAATTAAGGCAAGGGCTGCAGGTATATAGCACGCTTCACTTACGCCCATTAAAGCACGGGCAACCAACATCTCTTCGAATGATCTGACAAAACCGGTCCAAAGGGTAACTGCAGACCAAACAGCGACACTAAAAACAATGACTTTTTTCCTGCTGTACTTATCAGCGAAGTAGCCGCCAAAAGGGCTTAGAAAGCCATACGTCCAAAGAAAGATGGAAGTAAGTAAACCAAACTGTGCATCAGTCAAAGAGAAATCTGCTACAATAGGATCCCGCATTGAAGTGATCAGTATTCGGTCGAAATAATTTAGAAAAGCAACTAACCACAGCATAGCAACTAACCACCAGGAGTAATTGATTCCTTTCTGTCGAAGATCAGGGGATAAGGCAGATGCGGAGGCTTCTTTTTCTAATTCATTTGGCATAAATCAATTCGTTTAATTAACTATTAAGGATAATTTTTTTCCTGTGAGTTCAGCATGTTTCGTACTTCCAATTCTCTTAAAACTCTGTGCTAAGATTGAACCACATAGAAACATAGGCACATAGGAAAAATCACATAGTCTTCCACTATCAAAACTATGTTTCTATGATACTATGTGGTAAAACCTCAAGTTCATGTATGTTATTTAGGACAAGCAATTAGTACCGTTGGAGTTCGTACAGCAGGCCTTACTTCTCCACTCGCAAAAATTAAATCGCCATTCCAAACCACCATTGTTGTTGTTACAGGTGCCCATCTACTTCCATTTGGATTTGTTGCTGCATCTGCTTTTTTATCTGTCTTAATTTTCCCTGCCGATGACCACTGATTTGTACCGGTATTATAACTTAATATCTCATCAGAAAAACCCGGATGAAGTTCTTTTAAAACGGAAGCCTGGGGAGCAAGCTTTCCATCATCTCCACCAAAAATCAACAAAGAATTACGAATATTATAAGCAGGAGTTGGTGCTGCTACAACAGCCATTGGAAGGTTTGCAATTTTCTTCCATCCTTTTTTTGGCGTGAATTGATAGGCATCTTTTAAATATTGACGTTGTGGTTGCTCTCCTGGTTTGGTTTGTAAATCTGTTCCGCTAAAAAGAAAGAAGGAACCTTTGTTTATTCCTGCTACAGAAAGCATTCTTGAAGGACCCGGCCATGTTTCCTCTTGTTTCCATGTTCTCTTATCTGCATCTTCGGATAAATTTAATGACCAGAATATTTTTGCAGCTGAAGTTGATTCAGGTTTAAACAATCCTCCTGCTATGTAAATAACATTACCTAATAATGCACCACATGAATTAGCAAGTGGTTGTGGTAAATCCGGTAATTTTTCAAGGCTTATCCGATTGCCTTTATAACTTATTGAAACTACGCTTGCAGTATGTCCATTACCATTGCTTCCCCCTATACAAATTAGTTTCTTATTCCAGCTTATTGAAACACCATAACCTAAAGGTTGTGGGAGTTTGCCTGCAAGTTTCCATTTACCATCCGGCTTATCGAGCACAAATATTTTATCATTCCAAACTTTTTTTGAACCTGTCCACGGAGCACCACCATCAGGAAAGTTTGCACCACCGGCTACTATTAATGCACCATTGGAGATGCCAGCAAAACTACCTGCAAAACCAAAAGAATCCGGCAGTGATAGAAGCTCATTCCATTTAAACAATGACTTTACTTTTGAGTTTTGTGAAAAAGTTTTAATTGATAATGTCATAAAAATGATCAGCAGGTAAAAAATGTAATTCTTCATTTTTTTTGTCGGATGATATACCTTTTGATTAAGCTTGTTTATCAAGCAACAGTAATCATATTCATTTAATGGTGATGAATGAAATAATGCTCGTCATTGCTTTACAGCAATGACGAGCGGTTGTCTTTCAATTTATCCTTTAATAAGTAACTTCATCTTTTTCTTGTTACCCAGCTATCTTTTCCATCAGTTAACCATGCTACATTAAACCGTTTTAAAATCAAGCTATAATTATTTCCCTTACCAACAGTATTAGTTTCGTATAAGCAATAGATAGTGCCATCAGGGCCAATAGCTAAATCAGAATATCCGGATGCTCCGGGATTTATTACTTTTTGCACTGTCCAGTTTTGCCCCTCATCGTAACTAAGCTTAGCGGTTAAATTCATACGGGGAGGCTTAGGATTATTCCTGGTATCTGGGTTGACAAAAAGCATCCGGCTTTTTCCTCCATTATCTTTTATAGTAACTTTTATGATACTCGACATACATACAGGTTCATAAAGTTCTTCATCGAATGCTACTTCGCTCCAGTTAGAAGTGCCATCCTTACTATAAGCAACAGCTTTCTGATGTATATCTGACGGGCTTCTAATACTTAACATCACCCGGCCATCTTCCAGCTCTACAGCCATAGTTTCATTAGGGCTTTTTATCTTCGGTGAGTTGTCTGCAACAATGGCACCACGCTTCCATGTTTTCCCTAAATCATCACTATATATGGTTGCTACGCATGACGGGAAATGACTTCTGTGAGGCAGAAGCTTTTCAGAATCTGCTAACCAGACAGGTGCAAGCAAGCGTCCATTTTTTAATTGAATTGCATGACCAGGACCGGGGGCAAGCACCTTCCAATTGTATTCAGGTTTAAATGCATTAAAGGCATAAGTAATGTCAACCGGTGCCGACCATGTTATACCATCATCAGTTGATTTTGTATAATAGGCAACAGCATAATCTCTCTGAAATAATAAATGAATGTTTCCTTCACTATCTACAATTGGTGTTGGATTACCGTTAGGGCTTATACCTTGACGAGGCGATATTATTTTGTTAGCTTCCCAGGTTTTGCCACCATCTGTGCTTCTGCGCATTAAAAGATCCATTTGTGCCCAATCACTTGCAGTACCAACTCTTGCTTCTGCAAAAGCAAGCAATGTTCCTTTGGGTGTTGATACCAATGCAGGAATTCTTATAGAAGCATAGGTACCTTCCTTAGGCTCAAACACTATTGTTGAATCGAATAACGGCTGCTTATAAGAAAATGTTTTAAGTGTTTTACAACTTACATTAAACACAATAACACAAGCGATGAAGCCAAAAACTAATAATGGATTTCTTACTGTTGATATACCTGATGTTATAATCATAATAGTAGTTGGTAATTTTTGAAGTAATTATTATTTAGCAAACTCAGGAACCATTTTTCTTAAAATATTTCTTGCTGTTTCAACTTCTTTTTGATCTATATTTTTATACGGCCATCGCAAACGAGTTCCTATATCTGCCCATCCTCCTACTGCTGCAAGAAATTTGTCAAGGGCTGGATTTGAATAGGCTTGTTTTTGAAACGGCGCTATACATTCGGCAAAAAATTGAAGAATATTTTGTTGTATAAGCAGTGCTTCATCAATATTAGTTTGCATCAAACCCCACCACTTTTGAGCTGCTATTGGATTGATGCAGGCAACATTGGAATATGCACCGGATGCTACCCCGTTTTTTACTCCTGATGCTAAAAAATGACCTGGAACAAATATTGAAAGATGAGAAGCATATTGCTTCATATCCTCAACCCACTGATCATCTCCACTTAAGACTTTTATCCCAATCAACCCAGGAACATCATCCTTAAACTTTAAATATTCCTTTGGTTGTAAAACACTTTTTGCATGCGGCGGGTTATATAACACAAGCGGAATTCCTTTGGCTTCAACAGCTATTCTTTTTAAGAACTCAACCTGCTCACTACCGGTAGCAGCAACCCAATCGGGTAACACAACCTGCAAAGCATCTGGCTGTAAACTTACACCCCGCCTTACCCTTTCTAACGATAGTATAGGTGATGGATGGCTTGCTCCAACCTGGAACCTCATTGATGCAGCCAGGCATTTTTCTGAAAGCAATTGGTTTATTTTATCAAATTCATCTTCAGTCTGGTTATGAAACTCACCGGCTGTTCCATTTGAATAAATACCATCAACACCTGCTGCTATTAAGTAATCTATTTCATCAACCAACCTGCTATAATCAATACTATCATCTGGGTTAATTGGTAACAGCAATGTTGCCCAATTGCCTTTTAATGTAGTTGCGGTTAGTTTTTGCATTTGCTTTATCCTATAGGTTTGCTTCAAACTGAGCAACTTCTTCAAATTTTGTTTTGCCCTTTACAAGACGGCCTAATCGCGGTTTACGATTGTTATACACCTCAACCGCATCAGCGTCCGCATACCTTAAAAAGAGTATTCTCCTATCCCTATCGGTTGAATTATTGCCATCCGATTTGTGAAGCATCCAGCAATTAAAGATGAGTGCATCCCCTTCTTTCATTTCCATTGGTATTGCAAGGCTATCATCCGTTTCCACTATAATTTCCGATCCGCCTTTCTTTTGAGCTTCATCCTGGTGCACTTTTATCTGGCCATGCTTATGGCTACCCGGTATTAACCAAAGGCAACCATTTCCCCTATCAGTATCATCCAATGCAGTAAGCGTTGTAAGTGCGTTGTATGGTTCCAATTCTCCATAGCCATTATCCTGGTGCCAGCCGAAAGGTTTGGTATTGCCACGCATTTTAAAGGTTAACTGCGACGTTGCTCCTTTCACATTTGGTCCGATTATTTGTGATGCCAGGTCAACTAAAGGACCTTCAAAATAATAATTACGGACAGTGGGTGCCTGGTGATGAATGTTCACTAAAAGAGAATTTTGCAACCATGTTTTAGAAGGATCAAAGGCTTCCTTTTCTCTTGACCATGCCTGCATACATTCTTCTCTCATCTGTTGTAAACCAGCGTTCGTAAGTATATCCTTAATAACTAAATAACCATTTTCTTTAAACGAGTTCAACTCCTGCGCTGTAAGTTGTCTATAATTAAAATGCTCGTTATTGCTCATAATTCAATGCTTAAGGAATATTTTTTGAATAATGATCAAGGGTTTTTTCTTTAGATGAATGTGCATGAAAAACTTGATCAAAGCTGTGCTGCATTGCATTCTAAAAAGTACAAGAGTGCGACGCAACGAAAGCAGGGTACAGAAAAAATGTTTAATACAAAAAGCCTTGTAACTCCTGTACTTGTTTAGATGAGTTTTGCGGTACCAACAATTGTTTTTCATAGCATCATCGTTGCGTCGCAATCACTTCATCGGTTGATCCTTTGGGGATCCTTTCACTTCACCGCTTAGTCGTTCAATGAAGTCAAGTACCATCTAACACAACAATGTGCTTTCTTATTATCGGCAATTGTAAAGACCTTATGCCATCACTCCATTCACGCTTACTTTCCTAACGGGTTTATGCTTTTCTAATAATTCAAAAAATCCAACTACTTCTAATAGCTCCTTAAGTGAACTATATTCCTGGTCACTCAAATTTGTTAAAGGAAGCCTTGAAGGACCTAGTTCAAAACCCTGCATTTTCATGATTGCCCTTTGCGAAGGGATAGGTGCATATTTCACTATACAACGTACCATCTCTACAAGATGATGCTGCATCTGCCTTGCTTCAATATGTTTGTTGGCATTATACAACTCCACAACTTTTAGATATAAAGGGGCTGCATAAGTATAGGTACTTCCTATACAGCCTTTTGCACCAACAGATAAAGCGGGTAACAACATTTCATCTAAGCCAAACAGAATATCATACTTCCCGTTCTTGTAATTAAGACAAGTGAGATATTCGTGGATTGTGGTTGCGGTGTATTTAATACCTGCAAGATTTGGTATCGCATCTTCGCTCAACCTAAGGAATTCTATCATATCTATAGCAACACCAGTTAGATGAGGAATATGATAATAATAAAATGGCATTGAAGGTGCAGCAGCTGCAATTTCGGCTATGCTGTTAACAAGGTTTTGGGCGGAAGTAGGTTTAAAATAAAATGCAGCAACCGAAGAAATTGCATCGGCACCAATTTGCTCTGCATGAACAGCTAATTTCTTTGCTTCGGTAATAGAAGAATGACCTACATGCACAAACACCAATATTTTTTTGTCGGCAGCATTTACGTAAGCTTCGGCTACTGCCATCCTTTCTTCAATCGTCATGTTTGGACCTTCGCCGTTTGTACCACATACAAACACACCTGTCAATCCATCTGCCACCATTTTATCTACAATCGCCGGAATTAGTGATAAGTTCAAAGAACCATCCTGGTTGAATGCGCCAAATGTTGCTGCTATAAGTCCTTCTATTTTTTTCATACTTTTTCTGTAAAAGATTATTTAATTAATTCTGACAGTTTATACTTCTGAAAGATGAGATCAGACATACTGCCTTCGTATAACACTCCAATTGTTTTTTCGTCTATAGATGTAATGCAGGAGTAGCCTTTGCCATCCCATACATCCAACAATGTCCAGTTCTTTTCAGGCCATGTCATGCCATCATCAAAACTTACTTTGATGGTAATATCGTTACGCTTAGTTGTGCTATTTGGATTAACAAAAAGGAGTACACTTTTCTTCTGCCCGTTTTCGGCATAGTTGTGTTTATGTAAGCTTGCCATACACACGGGCTCACGAAGTGTATTTCGTGAAGTTGGATGCACTTTCCATGTTGCTCCTAAATCAGTCGTTACAGCTACTGATCTTCCATTATCAGCTCCCTTCTTAAACCTGTTATCATTGGCTCTCATATTAAGCATAAGTGTACCATTGCTTAACTGGACCACCATGTTTTCAGTAGTGTTGGTATCAGCAGCGACTGAAGTCTTCCATGTGTTACCGCCGTCTTTGCTATATGTAATGTTTGAAAACGGCCTTCCAGTATCATCACGTCCTTGCGTTGGAAATACAAGTGTTCCATCGCTCATAGTTATACCATGACCCGGGGCAGGTGCCCAAAGCCACCAGTTTTCCTTCTTGCACATTCTTGTCACGTTAACAGGCTCACTCCATGTTTTGCCATCATCTATGCTTTTTACAATAAGAAACTGGCTTGTTTGCTTTACATCAAAACCGGGTTGAGAACCTTTATTTCTCCACTGATGATTCCAATCCTTGCTAGTATCAGCTAAATTTTCTATCCATTTTCCTTCCTCGTTCAAAACACCGTGCATCCATAATCCTGCAATAAAAATGGTTCCTGATTTTTCATCAACCAATATATTGGCATCTGAAACGCCATTAAATTTTTCTGGTAATCCACCCCATGTACCCATGTCCATGGCTACCCGCATTTTTTCCCATGTGTTGCCACCATTAGTACTTCTGCTTACTCCAATATCCATGTTGCCTTGTAAATCCCTTGAACTTTCCCGGCGGGCATCATATATTGCTAACAGCGTACCTTTTTTAGTTGTAGTAATGCCCGGTATACGATGTGTATGCACACTATCCTGCATGTTTTTTCTTAAAGCAAAGCCGATCCTTTGCTTGATATTATTAGCTTCAGGAGCTACGTTAATTGTTTGAGAACTAAATGCAACTGCTAGGCAATTTGCATCTACAACATTTAGCATTGATGCTTTGTCATTTAATTCATAGCTAAGCCAGAAATAATTATCACCCTGTACTAAAGGCTGGCTTCCGCTTAATCTTATTTTTCGAGACACTTTATTTGTTTCACCAACCAACTTAGCCGTTTCTAACATTCCGGATTTACCTGCTGTTGAATCACTTCCGGTATAATAAAGCCTTGCATTCTTAATATCAGAAAGTGAGGAAGTTCCACTGGTACTAAATACCATATCTTTTACTTTTTCTGATGTACTATTTGAAGGCACACTGATTTTAATTCTTATGATCGGATTATTTTTTTTCTGTATCAATACCGGTAATTGAAACTGGCTTTGCTTAATTATAAAGGCATCATTTGACTGGGCAGCGGCTATATTAATAACTGCCGCTAAAAAAATAATTGCTGATAAAAATTGAATGAGCTTCTTTCTCATGCTTTATTAGTATCCTTCGGTTTGTTTGATGAGACTGTTGTTAGCAAGTACAGTAGTATTAAGTGGCCAGAACAATGGTGTTGTTTTGCCTGCAAGATTAGGCACGTAAGTATACACATTGATTGTTCCTCCCTTATGAAACCGGACAAGATCGAACCAACGTTTGTTCTCAAAAAACAATTCTCTGCCGCGTTCGTCAACAAGTTCTCTTTCAATTGCTTCCTTAGTAGTTGCACCGGTATAGTTGCCTATGCCAGCACGTGCTCTTACCCTGTTTAAATAATTAGCAGCCAGTACCGTATTATTTAGTGCTGCATACGCTTCCGCTTTCATCAGGAATATATCCGCAAGGCGGTAAATAATAACATCGTTATCAGATATACGGTCATCTGCATATTTTGTTCCCGGGTATTTTGTTATCCAGGAGATTTTAGGACCTGAGCTTTGTCTCTCAGTAACCCATGTAAATGGAATGCGTTTATCAGTTGATGTTGTAAATAATGCTCTTGATTTTGGACTTATCTGGTATGCTCCCTGACCATTAGTAGATGACTGTACATAAGGTAAGCTATCCAGGTTAAGCGCTCCCTGAACAATTGAAAGAAAAGGAAGCGCATTTATGCCATAGTTAGACCCAACACTTGATTCATCTCTTTGATAGAAAGCGGCAAGAATAACTTCGGGATTAGTGGCGGCTCTGACTCCGGTTACATTTTTAAAATCTGTATTAAGAGTAACACCTGAGGCCTCCACTTCTGTTATGGCATTAATAGCATCAGTCAAATCTCCATTTCCACCGCCCAATACTTTTGCACTCCACAGTTTAGCGTCAGCTTTTAATGCTTGTGCAGAGGCATAAGCAAAACGATATTTTGAAGGATAACTATTGCGTGAAAAATTACTCATAGACCGGAATGAAGCTATTGCGCTGTCAAGGTCTGCCTGAATTTGCTTCATCACATCTGTAGCCGGAGCACGTGCTAACAAGGGCACATTTTCATCGGTAACTGCTTGCAACATCAAGGGTGCATCTCCAATCACTTTTGTTAAATGGAAATAAATGAAAGCACGAAGGCAAAATGTTTCTGCAACAATGCGTTTCTTAACATCAGGTGAAGAAAAAGGGAAATCAGCAATCCTTGCTAATAACAGATTACAATGACCTATTCCGCGATACCATTCGTTGTAATTTACGGCGCCTGAAGTTGGGGTAATGATATGTGACCAGGCAACGCTAAACCTTGCATTAGAGGCGGCTACTAATTCTTCACTGCGCTCTGTTCCATAAGTTACATTGTTAGCAAAGGTTCGCATAAAGGTGTAAATGCCGGTGACATAAGGTTCAAAGTCACCTTCATTCTTAAAATATGTTTCTTCAGTTATGCTTGATTCAGGTTTTACTTCCAGAATTTTTTTACAACCTGTTGCGATTAAAAGTAAAAAAGCCGGTAGCAAGTAATGAGTTATCTTTTTCATACGACTGCGTATATAGTTTTGTACAAATAATTTTAAAGCTTTAAGGTAGCCCCTAAAGAAAACTGGCGTGGACGGGGATAGCCACCGGGATCAAAGCCGGTATATATTTCAGGATTAAGGCCTTTGTATTTTGTCAGATAACCGATATTATAAACTGAAGCAAAAATGTTTAAACCGGTAGAGTGAAATCTTCTAAGTATTTCTTTCGGCAAATCATAAGAAATAGAAAGTTCACGAAACGCCAGGAAATCACCTTTCTCAATTAAGGTAGATACATCAGAACCATAGGCTTCATTATTACCTAATGTAGCTCGCCTTAAATAATTCCGTTGTCCAAAATCAGCATCGGCAAAAGAAAAGCGGGCATATTTTTTTCCAGCATCACCAGGCTTTTGCCAAACATCTGAACCCAGAGCTTCAGAAGGTGCTCCTTCATTAAACGCTCTGCCTTGTCCCATTGACCTGGCTAATGCACCATTAGAGATAAGATGTCCAAACGCATAATCCATGGTAAAACGCAGTGAAACACCTTTATAGCTTAAGGTGTTCTGCATTCCGCCTATCTTGTCGGGGTTTCTATAGCCCATGAAAACCTGGTCCTTTGTATCAATCACGCCATCTTCATTTATATCAGCAAAAATGAAATCGCCTGCGTGTTTTTTTGCAATAATGCCTTGCGGCGTAGCGAGATTATCTCTTTTGGTTGCGTTCCATGCCGCAGCTTCTTCTTCAGTTGCAAACACGCCTAATACCTGGTATGCCCATAGTCCGAAAGGACGTTCGCCTTCGGCAAAACCACCCGCCTCTACTAAGCTTTTTGAAGCCAGGTCATACACCAAATCTCCACCCTGGCGATTCTTAGCACGACCATTATCAGGAAGATCAACAATCAGCGTTTTGTTAACTGCAAAAGAGAAGTTAGTACGCCAGTTAAAAGAATTTGATTTTATAACCGTAGCGCCCAATTCCACTTCCACACCTCTGTTGCGTAAAATTCCATTGTTAAATGTAATGGATGGAAAAGGAGATTCTGAAGGCAGAGGTTTAGATGCGAGCCTGTTTTTAGTTAACTTATTATAGTAGTCAACCGTTACGTTAACTCTATCCTTAAAAAACGAGGCATCAACCGCTAAGTCCATTGTTTCGGTTGACTCCCATCTTAAATTTGGATTAGACAGATTCGCCCGCAAAATGCCCGTACCTAAAGCATAGGTGGTAGCATTATAACCTCCATACGTATCTGTAATACTTAAATCGCTGGAACCGGCAGCACCCCAGCTTGCTCTTAATTTCAAAGCATTAACAGCTCGTACATTCCAGAAATTCTCCCTGTGAATATTCCAACCAACTGAAGCGGATGGAAATAACGCATATTTATTTTCGGGTGCAAAATTGGAAAAGCCATCATAGCGAAGAGTGCCACTTACTAAATATTTAGTGTTGTAATCGTAGTTAAACTGTCCGAAATAACTGGCAGATCTTGATTCACCAAATCTGGTACTAAAGTTTGTAACATTTGAAGTGATTATCCCATTAATAACCGTAGTAGCAGGTTCATTAATGGTATATATATAATCGTTGGTTGCTCTTTGAGATCCTATACTAACAACATTGTTTGTATTTTTTGTAAAGTTGAATCCTGCTAATGTAGTAAAGTGGTGAAGATTACTAATATTAAAATCATATTGCAACACCTGGTCAATCATTAACTGGCGTGAATTATCAGTAAAGTCATTCTTCTGTCGCTGAGTAGCAGGTTGCACTTCATTGGACGGTGTTCCTTTACGCATAAAGGTTTCATGATAGTTATTTATGAGGTAAGAGAAAGCTGGTTTGAAATGCAATCCTTTGATGATAGTAAGATCTCCTGCTACTCTTGAAACAAGTCGTTCTGTAGTAGTACGTAAGTCATCATATTTTAAAGTATGAAAACGGTTACGAACAGAGTAGACTTCTCCGGGGGTAGGATTTCCGTCATCTTTATTAATTCGGATTAATGGCGTAATGCGTACACCTCTTACTAATTCGTTTTGAAATGCATCAACATAATTGGGTTGTACGTTCTGGTAATTCACCATTACATCCAGCCTGAAATTATCGGATGCTTTAAATCCAAAATTTCCTAATACATCATATCGTTTATATTTAGTGCCAACAAAAATGCCTGCCTGGTCTGTATATCCCATGGACAGGTTATAATTAGCGTTCTCACTGCCACCATCAATAGATAGATTTTCATTTTGACTTAAACCTGTTTTCCAGATCATATCCTGATAGTTGTTATCAGCAAAGAGTATTCGTGTACCGGGATTGATGGGATCATCCATAACCTGCCAGCCTTTTGCCAGCAAATTATCTACATAAGGCTGACCTTCAATTGCCACAATATTATCGTACAGTGCTGTCAGATAAATGTTATTACCATACTGACCTTTTGTTGTATAGTTTCTCGTACCCGCAGAAAAACCTCCATTATTTAATAAGTTAGTTTTATCAATGAGATCAAAGGTATTTTTAACGGTAGTTCTCGCTAATCGCAGATATTGTTCCGCAGATAAGTATTCATAATCTCTTGCCTGAGTTTCCCACGTTGTGCGGTGATTAAGAGTAACGTTTGTTTTACTGTTGAATTTTCCTCCCTTTGTTTTTATTACGATTACACCATTGGCGCCACGGGCACCGTAAATAGCAGTAGAAGCTGCATCTTTCATCACCTGAAGGGATTCTATATTATCAGGATTAATATCATTAAGAGAACGGAATACACCGTCAACTATAACAAGAGGACTGCTTGCATCTGAAGCGCCTGTTACACTGCCATTGTTGTTGCCGAGTCCGGAACCGTACACGTTAAGTTTTGTTCCGCCCCGGATTATTATATTGGAAGCTCCGGCACCTGGCTGTCCTGCCATTATTGGAATTGAAACACCGGCAATTTTTCCCTGCAGTGCCTGCACGGGATTTGGGTTAGAAGT
The DNA here is from genome assembly GCA_041751095.1 of Flavihumibacter sp. Taxonomy (GTDB): domain Bacteria; phylum Bacteroidota; class Bacteroidia; order Chitinophagales; family Chitinophagaceae; genus JADCRZ01. Next base: position 1,285 of record JBGSYC010000218.1, on the reverse strand, counting down.
GTTTCTAAGCTCTTCGGCGTTTAGCTTTGAAATAGCAGCGGTTGTCTTTGCTTTTGTCTGCACTGTATACCCTACCACTACAACATCATTTAACTGACTATCACTAATTTTTAGTGAGACGCTAATACTTGTTTTACCTTTAACCGCAACTTCCAGAGTTTCGTATCCCTGAGAAGAAAAGATTAATACAGCATTAGATGGAACACTAAAAGAATACCTGCCATCAACTCCCGTTGCTGTACCTTTCGACGAATTTTTTAATAGTACACTTACTCCCTGTAAAGCATCATTTTGTGCACCGGTTACTATACCGGAAAGAGGAATTTCGCTGGATTGAGCATAACATTTCGCAGTAAACAAACTAACCAGAATTAAATAAACTAATTTTGTATTCATAAAGCAATTTTAAGTTAATAAGCTGTTATGTAGGACATATAAAAGCAAACATCTTAAAAAATTTTTGAATAGCCAAGTAATAATTTTTAAAATTTAAAAGTACCGTGTCTTTATTGATTTAGGGGTTTTTTCCATGTTAGTGTTTTAGGACGTTGGTCGCTTCTTTAAAGTTTCTAATCTTCCGAAATGGGGTTTCAGGTGTTCGTACATTCCCTCACGAAAATCATCTTTAGTTCCGGATTTTAAAATTTCTACCAGGTCCCTGTGAGTAACCTTGCCTGAAATAAATTCCTTTTCCAGTCTTACTACATATTCAAAAACTGGTAACAACATTCCCTGGAATCTTTTAAGCGTCTTGTTACCTGCTATTTCATAAAGTTTACCATGAAACGCTATTTCATTTTTTATGCGGAAGATTGGTTTATCACCTTTCACTTCATTTTTTGCAATGGTTTCAAGTTCACGAAGACTTTTATCAGTTATACTTATAAACAGTATATCAGCGAGGCCCATTTCCAAAACCAGCCTCAATTCAAAAAGGTCTTGCAAAGTATCATCATCCATAATAAGAGGATCAAGAACCCGCTGAAACCCACCGAGAACATCGGGCATTGATAGAACCATACCTCTTTTTTTCCGGGTATCAACCAACCCAAGCATTCGCAGTCTGCTTAATGCTTCACGTAATACATTCCTGCTTACGCCCAAGGCAGTTGCCAGCTCAATTTCTTTCGGCAACTGGTCTCCCGGTTTAAAAGATTTTTTCTTGAAATATTCTCTGAGACGCATTTCAACAACATCAGCCATTCTATCTGAAGATATTGGTTCTAAATGCATTTTCAAATCATCCTCGTGTAGTTGCATAAAAAATATTTATTGTTGGCAAAGT
>JBGSYC010000217.1:0-22358 GCA_041751095.1 Flavihumibacter sp. | reverse complement strand
GGCAAAATTTACTTTCGCTCCATATTGCTTAACGAGGGATCTGAAATGGGAAATATTAAATTTTGAACAGGGACAATCCGGGTTGAAAAAATGCAGGAAGACCGGTTTGGAATCTGAATGAAGTTGTGGTTGTGGTAAATCAATGTGTTGGCCTTTATTAACCGCCATATAATGTGGGGGAACTGGTGTGGGTAAACTGTAAACCCATTCGTTATGCCAGAACAACGCAGCTATAGCAAAGAATAATAGAAATAAAAAAACTACTACAGCCACCTTTTTCATTAATCTTTACTTCAATAACGTTATGATTCTATGAGTTATTGCTAAACTTTATGTGCAAAATCAACCTGTTAGATCTCAGATCTGAGATCTAACATCTGAGATTATTGTTTAATTATAGTCTGATTATATAATTTGCTACCTGTTTTTAAAGTGACGAGGTAATTCCCTTTCTTCAGATTACCGAAAACATTTATTATAAGGCTTACTGTTACACTTTTGAACTAAGATTAATTCCTATTAATCAATCTATTGAATGAATTGTTGGTGTATCATCAGGTAAGTACTGAAAAAGACACCAACAATTCGTTTTGAATTAGCAAGACTGACAGTTTACATAATCATTTTTAAAATTTCTCTATGTGAAGATTCAATATGAGATTTATATTTTTCATACCACAACATCTTTATGTTTATTGTAAATTCCGGTGATGATACCCCCTCATTCCGGGGATGGTAACCCCCCTTCAGAGAAGCAGAATGTGAAAGAGCTTTTGGTGTTTATTTAAAGATACATTTCGAGAGGCTTTTAAATATTTATTTCTTTTTTCTCCTGGAGTCACCTTTAAGTTCAAGGCGGTGACATTTTGCTGTCATTCTGTCCATAAGTGCATCTGCAAGCGTTGGTTCTTCAAGGTACTCATGCCAGTTAGCAACAGGTAACTGGGAGGTGATGATCAGCGATCTTTTTGCGTACCGATCTTCTATGATTTGAAGCAGGGCAAGTTTAATATTTTTGTTAAGGCTTTGCAATCCAAAATCATCAATTATAAGCAAAGGGATCTTTTCAAATTGATTTAATAATTTCAAATAACTTCCATCTGTTTTGGCGATTAAAATAGCTTCAATCAGCCGGTTCATATTAAAGTATCTGGTTTTAATTCCCATCAGGCAGGCCTGGTATCCGAGGGCGCAGGATATCCAACTCTTTCCGCATCCGGTTGCTCCTGTTATTAGGATATTTTCTCCTTGCACAAGGTAGCGGCCTTCCAGCAGGGTTGCCCATTGTGTCTTATTCAGATTTCGTGCGTCATTACATTCAATGAGTTCTGGTGATGCGTTATACCGCAACCGGGCAGCTTTTATAAGGGTAGCCATTCGCTCATTACTGCGGTGCAGTTTTTCAGCCTGTAACAGGTAGCCAATAAGTTCATGGCCTTCTAGTTGTTGGTCCAATGAAAGTTCCAGTTGAGAACTATAACTGTTAGCCATACCTGCTAACTTTAGTTCCTGCATCTGGTGAAGAGTTTGTGAAGTGTTCATTTTTCTTTTGTTTATTAATGATGAATAAAATAAAAAGTCTACGCGTTATTAGAGCAGATGATTTTTGCTATCGGAGTCTTTTTAATTAAAGCATCTAAAAATCGTCTGCTCTAATGACGCAAGCCCGCGGCGGCGTCAGAGTATTACTTAGTGTAAAGACTGCCTGCATTACAGTCCGCCCTTTTACCGGTAATTGTCACTACCCCGTATATTAGAGTGAGCAGGCAGCAATTTATCTTCTATATCAAAAAGCAATGGCTGCTTGTCAAGGCCTGTCTCCAGGATCTTACGTATCATCTTCAGTGTTGGACGCTGTACGTTGGCTGCCCTTATGCAAGCGGCTTCCAGTCGTTGTTTGGTGTACCGGTTTTGTAAGTGAAGCATGCTATTACAGGTCTTATAATTTTGTTCCGGATAGATACTGCCATGAAGGATACGATTGGCGGCCTGGTGTGTATATGGACCTACCCACTCAGCTCTTTTCAGGAGATCTTCCACTGTCCAGCCCTGGCTGTTAAGCATGTGTTGGTGACTGGCAGGCATATGTTCGGTTATACGGTTAAACTTAGGCTCTGTACTGCTTCTGACATGGAAGGAGATGCGCTGGTATTGGTGGTACACTTCCACCGTTCTGCTATCAAAGTATACCTGCACCTTATAGCCTACGTACTGATAAGGCACCGTATAATAATGCTTGTTATCTGGTAGCTGAATGGCATAGTTACGTTGAACAGTGACCAGTTTACATTTCCTGAGGCTGTAAGGACTGTCAGGGAGTTCTTTAAGTAAGCTCTTTTCCTGTCTTTCGAAGATATTACGACGGCTCTCAGAAGATCCCTTATAGGGCTTAAGATTAAGCGTATTTAATAGGCGGCGGATTTGATTATTTAGTGCTTCCAGACTGCCTGGAACTTCATTATACAAAGGGCCATAAATATTTGTATAGACAATATTTACCGTCTTTTCTACCATTGCCTTGTCACGGGGCTCATGAGGACGCGTAGCACTGAAGGTGGTATTATAGTGTGCAGATATCTGATGGCATAGATCTGTAAACAAAGGCTCATGCTTGTCAGCACGTGTTACAGCCGTTTTCAAATTATCACATAGAATGGTTTTAGTCACTCCTCCGATATACTTTACCATCTCATTGATACAATGAGCAAAGTCTGAGGTTTTTTGTGAATGAACGGCTATGGTAAAAACAAGTCCGCTATATGGCAACGTCGCAATAAAGATCTGGCAGGGAATCATTTCTCCTGTTGATTTATCTACGTATGATAGTTTCTTGCCAGCAAAATCTATCTGGGTAAATTCGGCAGGAGAATATTCCCAATGAAAAGCAGGATCACTATCATTTAAATACCGTTTAAACAGGTAACAATACTGGCTATACTTATATCCGTCTGGATTTTGTGTGAGGTACTCTACCCATAAGAGTTGCTTTGTTACACCGGTCTTATGCAAACTATCTTTTTTATCATCGAAGTGCTTTAACAATGCTTCAAAACGTTGCTGTAAAACCGGGGAGGAATCATTATTATAAATGATAGCAGCCAGTTCATTGTCAGGAAGTGTCTTACTAACGTTTACCTGTAAGGTATGATCAATGGTTTCGATCTTACGAAGGTATTTTCTCACTGTTTTGCGGCTGATGCCGGTACGTCGGACAATCTCTTTAATAGATACGCCATCAGCACTTAACTGTTGTATTTGCTTTGCCTGATTCATGTCAATATGTTTTTGAGCCATCTATGCCTGTTTTAGCAGGCGAAAATGATCCCAAAAGCATTCACATCTGAAATCTCTGCAGGGGGGTTACCATACGCCGGAATGTCATCATGCCAGAAATACAAAGCATGAATTTGTTGCGAATAATTGCTGAGGAGTAGTGCAATAGTTCAGCTGGCGATAGCGGCTAAGAGGGCTATTTGCAGGTGGGGTTACCATGTCCGGAATGAGGGGTTACCATGAAACGGAAAGGGGGGTTACCATGCTCCGGTATATACATCCAGTGATAGAAACGATAATTCACACCAACATTTGGTTTGAAAATATAGTTTCGCTTCCTGATGATTTCATACGATAAAGTTTGATGCAGTTCAAAAATAGACACGTCGAGATCTGCTCCAACAAAATCATTGAAATGGTGTAAATACTTATATCCGATTTGTGATTTGGTAAATAATCTCTTTTTAATCTGAAAATCATAGGCAAGCTGTGCAGGCAATCCGTCTGCAAGATTTCTGTTGACAGCATAGCCTGTGCTTACTTCCAGTTGTGCCAAAACATTCGTGGCGACAAACAATAGAAATGCGCTGAAGAATAGCTTCATGAAAAAACGATTGTTATAGTAACCGGGTTAAGAAATGTTCTCATTCCGGCGAAAAGTTAGTTGTTTTACAGGTCGGGCCACGTTTTAAACGTGGTTCCCCCTGGGCTGTGGTTGGATTGATCTTCATCGTTGAAGATGATGTAATCCGTCTGTTTACAACCCTTGAAATTAAATGCAATGAGAAAGATTAAAGGGGTGATTTAACCTCTATTTATTCATCCTTAAAACGTAAAGAATTCTATATCGCTTCCAGCATTATTCTCCGGCGCAGCATATTCAGTAGCTCCATAAACGAAACGCTGAAACGGTTCCGTACAGCAAAGGCTTCGTGGGCCTGGCAGGCCCCACTAAGCCTTTGCTGCTGGCCGAACTAATTTCTATAGACGTGGTAATATTATACCGACGTAGCAGCCGCCGGTATTTTTCGAACGGTCGTAATCCGGTTCCAGAAAAGGCGTTACGTGTAACCAGACTTTATCACTAAATCTAAACTGATTTTGAAGTTGAAAGCTGAATCCTATGTTATTTACACGATATTCCCTGAAGTAGCCGTTATCAAAACTATTCAATATGAAATGTGGATCACCCCGGACATCAATTACCAAAGCTCTTTGGGGTAATGTATTGTGGGGAGGCCGCATTTTCCCCTTCCAGTGATAGAAACGATAATTCACACCAACATTTGGTTTGAAAATATATTTTCTCTTTTTAACGATTTCATACGATAAGGTTTGATGCAGTTCAAAAATAGACACATCGAGATCTGCTCCAACAAAATCATTAAAATGGTGTAAATATTTATATCCGATTTGGAATTTGGTAAATAATCTCTTTTTAATCTGAAAATCATAGGCAAGCTGTACAGGCAATCCGTCTGCAAGATTTTTGTCGACAGCATAGCCTGTGCTTACTTCCAGTTGGGCCAAAACATTCGTGGCAACAAACAATAGAAATGCGCTGAAGAATAGCTTCATAAAAAAAGATTTTTATAGTAACAGGGTTAGGAAATGTTCTCAACCCGGCGAAAAGTTAGTTGTTTTTACAGGTCGGGCCACGTCTTGAACTTGGTTCCCCCTGGGCTGTGGTTGAATTGGTCTTCGTCGTTGAAGATGATGTAATCATCTTTGCCTATGTATTCACTCATTCCGTTTTTCTTCTTTAAAGACCTGATACCCGTGCCGACAGATTGCCGGATGCTGCCGTAAATTAACATTCGGTTGCGAATTGTAGTTGAATCCACAAATGATAAAAACAACAGGTCAACCACAATTTGTCCAATGGCAACCAGGGTTTCATTCGGGATCAATACCGGGTCGTATTCGTAATAACCAAAGCTGGCTTTTGTTCCTGTTCCGGTATAATCCCACAAATGCATGGTTACTTCCTCGGCATCCCACCATTTATTATCAATATGTTTTCTTCGGTCAGGAAGAAACTGTTCCTTAAAGATCTGCAAGTTCTCTGACGGGTTTAAGACATTCTGCTCAAATACATGCATTCTTATTTCCGGTGCGCCGGCCGGCCATCCTTCAATTTCTTTTAAGTCGTCACAACGAATTTCCCGCATTTTTTCATGCCTGTAATTCTTTCTGTAAACGGTAATTCCGTTAAATGTGCCGACCGGCAGTACTCTATTAACGGTGCCTTCAGGGGATGAGGGTACGACTGATCCAATCTGACGGTCAATCAACGCTGGTAAAACACCATCATGGCCGGTTCCGACATATTGCGGGTGTCCGCCTGTACCGCCGCCACTATCTCCACCGCCATCACCATCACAGTCGGGAAATATAAGCCGTTGTACAGCTTCAGGGTTATACGGGGCATTATAAACCACCGCTTCCACAGGACAATTGGAAACCGTAAGCCGGACTTCTCCGTTTCTGATAGTGGTACGTTCGTTTTGCGATATGACAACGTAGTTAACCGTGGGATCTTCGGTTGTGCTCACGGTTATCGGGTTTTGATTGGGATCAAAACCGGAAATGGTGGTACTCGTAGCCTCGTCATAAGTGCTCGTTAGATACACGACACCTGGTGTAAACGTGCTGGCATCCCAACTTTCTGCATCAGTCTGCACAGCTATCTGCATTTGGGGGAAGTCCTCCGCAGCTTGCCTGATGATGTCAAAATTGTAACCTGACAACAAATCTTCGTTTATGCTTCGGGCGACTGCGTTTCCCGACGATTCGTAAGCTAAGTATTTTGGAAGCCTTTTTATCAGGGACGACAACAGTATGTTAGCATCGCCGTCAAAGCGCAGGAGCACTTCATGCTTCAGCATTGTTCTGAATTTCCGGCTGTTTAACTTTCCCGAAACATCTTTGGCTACGGTTTGGACTGTTGCATCCCAATCCTTCTTCAGCTTATCAGCTTGCAAAGTCATTTCTGCCTGCCTGTCTTTTTTGCAGGCCATTAGCGTGAGGGCTAATGAAACTGTCATTAGCAGCAGTTTGGCTGTGATATTTTTCACTTTCATTTTTTGCTTTTTTATGGTTTGAACATGCAGAACTCTTCGGAAATTTTTTGGGTGGTCAGCCCTACCTGGCCATATAGGGATTGCCATCCAATTACATCATGGGAAGCAGCGTTACAGTTTCCGTTATTAGAAGTATTATAAAGACTGATAGCATATGCAGGCATGCCCTCATAACCCGTCTGTTTACAACCTAAAATTAAGGCCAACGAGAAGGTTCAAAGGGGTGATTTGACCCTTATTATTGCTCCTCAAAACGTAAAGAATCTTGTTTACCGATGTTCCTGTTACTTAGTAACCATTGCTCCTGATTTGGTAAACCCTTTAGTTAAGATGTGTTGCTCAAAACGGCGGATAAACGCTCCGCCGATTACGGGCATCTGCTTTTGTTGCCGTCGTCTGAGCAAGCCTTGTAATCGAAGCTTGCCGTGTCCTATTAAATAATTCTGATGCGCTGAAGAAATAGCTGCTCCCGCACATTCTGCCTTTTAGAATAGCACGTAAGCTTTATGTGTAAGCGTTCTTTGGAAAAAACATTTTTTGATAACGCTAAATCGAACACCTCATGTATCAAAACAGAACAGTTTAAAGCCGCATATACTTACAACCTATTCTTTGCCAATGGTTTATCTTCCCGGTATTCTCTTTGGTAATGCTTAACTGACCTATGCCTATAGAACTGGGGATGAGTATTGAATTGACAGACATCTTAGCTTTATTCATTTCAATCAGTCTCAGCCTCTTTACCGGATTAGCAGTCGCAGCTTTTATCGCCTGAAAGCTGAGAATAACAGAATCATGTTTAATTGGGTAGGATTAGGGGGATCAGAGAGTTTCTTATCCCTTGCTGAAGAAAACAGTACCGGAGATATCAGCGCAAATAAAATCACTACAGTGGTAAAAAATTATTTCATACTCGCCTGGAGAACATTGCAACGTAACAAAAGCAATACTTTCATAAATATTTCCGGACTGTCAATAGGTATTGCTGCATGCCTGCTCATATTTGTCGTCATTCGTTTCGAGCTAAGCTTCGATACTTTTCATAGTAAGAAAGACAGGATATACCGTGTGGTAACTGAAATAAAAACACCCGATGGCACAAGTTACGCAAATGGTGTGCAGGCTCCCGTACCGGAGGCGTTACGAACCGATTTTCCGCTATTAGAACGGGTGGCAGCTATTAATGCACGAAGCAATAGCGTAATAACAGTTGACAGGGATCAGCTATCACAAAAAAAGTTTAAAGAGGAAAATGGCGTATTTTTTTCTGAACCTCAGTTGTTCGATATCTTTGATATCTCCTGGATTTCAGGCGATCCAAAAACTGCTTTAAACGGACCAAACACAGCAGTGCTAACGAAAGAAACCGCTGAAAAATATTTTGGTGACTGGAAATCTGCCCAGGGAAAGTCTTTACTCTTAGACAATAAGTACCTGCTTAAGATAACAGGAATATTGGATGATCCTCCGGTTAACACAGAGCTGAACTTTAAAGTAGTTGTTTCTTTTAATTCTTATAAATCAAAAAATACAACAGACTGGCTTTCTGTTCAAAGCAATAATACCTGTTTTGTTTTATTGCCTCCCGGCATGTCTAAAGCAAGCTTCGATCCCCAGATGAAAGCTTTTGTCAAAAGACACATGCCTGCCGGCGACTTAACCAATAATAACATCTTACAACCCCTCAGTGATATTCATTACAACAGCGACTTTGGAAGTTTTTCAGGAAGAACGATCAGTAAGGATCTCATCAGGACTTTGGCTTTGATAGCTTTGTTTCTTCTCATAATTGCATGTGTTAATTTCATAAACCTTGCAACGGCGCAGGCTGTTAACCGTTCAAAGGAAGTAGGCATCCGTAAAGTATTGGGCAGCAGACGCACACAACTGGTGCGGCAGTTTATGTTTGAGACGGCACTTATTACAGTTTTATCGGTAATAATTTCTGCCGGACTTTCTAAGCTGGCGATGCCTTTTTTACGAGACCTTCTTGATATCCCTCTCACCATTAGTTTTTTTAATAACGCTTAAATTTTGATATTTCTTATTGCCATAACTGTGCTGGTAATTTTTTTAGCAGGTCTATATCCGGCCATCATCCTTTCGGGATATAATCCTATCAATGCTTTAAAGAATAAGATCAGCAGTCAATCTTCAAAAGGTGTGAACCTACGCAGAGGTTTGGTAGTGCTGCAGTTTACCATTGCACACGTTCTTATCATTGGTACTATAATAGTGGTAAGTCAGATGAATTATTTTAGAAATGCTTCTTTGGGCTTTGACAAAGATGCCATATTAATGGTACCAATACCACAGGATAGTGTGAGCATGACCAAAATGGAAACGTTCCGTAATCAACTGCTGCAGCAACCGGAAATTAAAAATGTGAGTTTCAGTTTTACCAGCCCCTCAAGTGATGGTGGCTGGTACAGCGACTTCAAATTTGATACCGCGGTTAAAAACTCAGGGTTTCAGGCAAGCCTTAAATGGTCAGACCCTGACTATTTCAAAACATACTATCTTAAGCTTATTGCCGGCCGTCCTTATGCACCCAGCGATACAGCCCGTGAGTTTGTAGTGAATGAGAGATTGCTATCCAAACTGGGTATAAAAGATCCGGCTGCTGTTATTGGTAGAAAAATTGAATTCTGGGATGGACAGTTGAAAGGAAATATTGTTGGTGTTGTAAAAGATTATTTTACTTCCTCACTTAGAGATGAATTGCCGCCGGTTGTTATGAGCACCTTTAAAGCAGTGTATGGTATTGCCGGTATTAAAATGAACGGACAAAGTATAAAAGAAACGCAGGCACGCATAGAAAAACTCTGGAACAGCATGTACCCGCAATATGTATATGAATCCAAATTCCTCGATGAAACGATTGCAAATTTTTACCGTGAAGAAAACCAGCTATCTATCCTCTACAAGATCTTTGCCGGTATTGCCATTTTCATTTCATGCTTAGGTCTTTATGGACTGGTTTCGTTCATGGCATTGCAGCGAACCAGGGAGGTTGGTATCCGCAAAGTATTGGGCGCTACATTTGCCCATATAATTTATTTGTTTTCAAAAGAATTTACTGTGCTTATCGCCATAACATTTCTTATTTCAGTACCAATAGCCTGGTATTTCATAAACGAGTGGTTAAAGAATTTTGCATACCGCATAGACATTGAAATAACTGTTTTTGTTGTAACAATCATTACCTCATTACTAATTGCATGGCTAACCGTTGGGTATCGCGCTGTTAAAGCTGCGTTGGCCAATCCGGTGAAGAGTTTGAGAACAGAATAGTTTGAACCCGGATTTGTGGATTGATTGGATTGATTGAATTGTGAGAATAATTTGGTTACCAGCTAATGAACATCTATGTACATCGTTGCGTCGCACTCTTGTACCTAGATTACATGATTCGGCAAAGACCTCATCTTCCATCCTTCCCTTAAGGAAAGAAGGCCAGGCTGTAGAGTGTGAATGAACAATACGACTAACAATTGTCATCATCTTACCTTTTTGTAAAGATTTGAAAGATGATGTGGTAGTTGGTATGCTCATTAAAGTTATAAAGTACTGCTCCTTCCCGCTACAGGAAAAGGAGGTTGAGGATGAGGTCTTGATGCACATAGAACAAACTGTAGAAGTGAGTGACACAACAATGATGCTATGAAAACGGAATGCTTGCTCCATAAAAAATGAAACACCCCTACATAACAAAGTATAAAAAGTTACTTATGCTTAAAAATTATCTGAAAACAGCTTTAAGGAATTTGATGCGCTACAAGGGCTTTACAATGATAAACATTGCAGGCCTTGCAATCGGTATAACGGGCTGCCTGGTTATTGCGCTTTTTGTGTGGGATGAATCGCAATACGACAAATTTTTCAAAGGACACGAAAATGTGTACAGGGTATACAATATAAGCACCGATAATACCGGAACTAAAAAGCTGGCCGTTACCCCACCAATGTTCGCCACTTACCTTCAACAAACATACCCCGAAGTAGATACAACACTTCGAATATTAATGAGCACGGGCAAGTTTCTTTTTGAAGCAGGAGAAAATTCTAATTACGAAGACAAAGGAGTATTTGTTGAAGGTTCTTTTTTCAACCTCTTCCCTCTTAGGTTTTTAAAGGGCGATCCTAATACCGCATTAAAAGAACCAATGTCGGTAGTAATAACAGAAGACATTGCAAAGAGGTATTTTGGCACTTCTGATGTAATTGATAAAACAGTTTATATTACCGCAGACAACTGATAGGGCAGTTCACAGGCGAAACAATTTTACTCGCTCTCCTTTCAATAATCATTGCAACTATAGCAACGCTTATTCTTGTGCCATTCGTTAACAATTTTACCGGGAAGGATATTTCCTTCAATCCAGTTACTAATCCTTTCTTAGGCTTGTTACTAATAGTTGCGGGTATACTTATCGGCATTCTTGCAGGTATATATCCTGCGCTTGTTCTTTCGGGTTTTGAACCTGTAAAAGTGTTGAAGGGCATGAAGCTGTCAGGTGCTAACAGCAGCCATACTTCCTGGTTAAGGCAAGGTCTTGTTATTGTTCAATTTGCATTGTCGGCATTGTTGATTGTTTCTGCAACGATCGTATACAGGCAAATAACTTTCCTTCACAATAAAGACTTAGGCTTTAATAAAGAACAGATACTATTCTTCGACATCAGGGGAGATATTGAAAGAAACATCGAAACATTTAAGAATGAGTTGAAACGTTCGCCCAATATCGTTTCCGCAACTGCAGGCTATGGATTACCGGGAGACCAGTTTGCAGGAGATGGTGTTATCATCCCTGGTAAAGATGGGGATAAAAACCAATCAACAAGCTTATTTATTGTTGATCATGATTATATCAATACACTTGGTATAGAAATAATTGCAGGAAGAGATTTCTCTAAAAAAAGAACTACAGATGTTGAAGAAGCATTTATAATAAATGAAACTGCTGTAAAAGAGTTCGGATTTGATACGCCTGAAAAAGCACTGGGCCAAAAAGTTCACTGGGAGAAATGGGAGCCGGATTCTTTAAACCCAGTAAAGAAAGGAAGAGTGATTGGTGTAATAAAAGACTTTCATTATAAAAGTCTGCATGAAAAGGTGGAACCTGCAGTTCTGCAAATCTACCCTGTTGTAAGCGCTCAAGTAGCAGTGAAAGTAAATGCTGGTGACTTACAAAATACGCTTGCTCATATTGAGCAGGTGTGGAATAAGTTCTCACCTGCTTATCCACTTAATTACAAATTTATGGATGAAAGCTTTGACGAAATGTATAAAACCGAAGATAAATTAAGTACCCTGCTTTGGGTATTCACTATAATGGCAATTGTTGTCGGTTGCATGGGCTTATTTGGATTGGCAGCGTTCAGTGCAGAGCAGCGTACGAAAGAAATAGGTATAAGAAAGGTGCTTGGTGCAAGTATTATGAGTATTGTAACAATGCTTTCCAGGAACTTCTTAAAGCCTGTTTTAATTGCTTCTGTTATAGCATTCCCAATTGCATGGTATTTAATGAACAAATGGCTTGAGGATTTTCCCTACAGGGTAAATATAAGCTGGTGGGTGTTTGGCATGCAGCTATTGCAGCTTTGGTGATTGCACTGATTACGGTAAGCTTTCAAACAATTAAAGCAGCAATATCTAATCCTGTAAAGAGTTTACGCACAGAATAAAACAGCTAGTTATGATAAAGAATTATTTAAAAATTTCATTCCGTAACATTTGGAGACAAAAAAGCTTTTCCATCATAAATATTATGGGCTTAGCTATTGGCATGGCCGCCTGCTTCCTCATTTTTCTATATGTAAGCTTTGAACTGAGCTATGATTCTTTTCATGGCAAAGCGCCCAACATTTACCGGCTTGTTACAGATGTAAAAACACCAGGCGAAACCATCCATGCCGGAATTACATCCTGGCCTTTTGCACCTAACATTAAGGCCGACTTCCCTGAGGTAGAATCCTATACCCGCATCAATACTTCCGGCATGTTGGTTAGGAAAGAAGATATAAAATTTCAGGAAGACAAGGTGCTGTGGGCTGATTCTACTTTTTTCGGGATTTTTGATTTTAAATTAATCAAAGGAGATCCACAAACAATCTTAAAAGGCCTCTTCAGCGTAGTATTATCCGAGACAACTGCAAAAAAATATTTTGGCAGCAGTGATCCTGTCGGACAGACATTGTTGCTGTACGGTGATGCATATACTGCTACGGTTACAGGGGTAATGAAAGACATCCCTGAAAATTCTCATATCAAAGCAGATATGCTTATTTCTATGTCAACCCTCACTCAGAAGCTCAACCCTGAACAAGATGAACAATGGACAAATTTTGATGCTTCCACTTATTTATTGTTGAAACCTGGTGTTGATCCTAAAGCCCTTGAAAAGAAGTTTCCGGCTTTTTTAGAAAGGCGTATCGGTAAAGAGATGAGGGAAAACAAAATGTCCTTTACATTATTTCTTGAGCCTTTAAAAGAAATATACCTTAAGTCTGACCGGGAGGACAATGTAGAGAACGGAAGTATTGGTAACATCACCACCTTTTCTATAATTGCTGTGTTCATTTTGCTTATCGATAGTATCAATTTTGTTAACCTTACTACTGCCCGTTCGGCAGAACGTGCTAAAGAAATAGGCATAAGAAAGGTGGTGGGTGGACAAGAAGATCAGTTAATGAGGCAGTTTATTGGCGAATCGCTGATACTGTCATTGATCGCCTTTGTATTAGCCATCGGCTTATCCGCCTTATTGCTTCCTTTATTTAACCAGTTAGCTGGTAAAACAGTTAGCAACGGTGTCTTTTCAAACACCAATAATGCTATGCTTCTTTTAACTGCCGCCATAGGTATTGGTGTGGTTGCAGGTATTTATCCTGCCCTGGTATTAACTTCCTTCAAGCCAATCATTGTTTTAAAGGGCCGTTATACCACCAGTAGCAAAGGCATATTGTTAAGAAAGGGATTAGTGGTAGCTCAGTTTACTATCTCTATAGCATTGATTATAGGTACGATCGTAGTTTATAAACAAATGAAGTATATGCGCAGCCAGTACCTTGGCTTCAGCAAAGACCAGATGGTAGTAATAGATACACAGGGCGATGCAGCTAAAGATGCGTTGAAACAGGAAATTGCAAGATTACCCGCGGTAAAGGGAACAAGCTTCTCATCCTGTGTTCCGGGTGGCTCATATTCTACCGCTTATTCCGAAATTGAAAATAAAAATGGAGACCTGCAGGTGGCAAACGTCCATCTTTATTTTGTGGACTTTGATTATATCAACCAGTATAAAATCAAAATGCTCGCAGGGCGGCCTTTCTCAAGAGATTTTGGAACGGATACTACCGGGGCAATGATAATAAATGAGGCAGCGGTTACATTCTTTGGCTATAGCTCACCACAGGAAGCTATTGGTAAACGCTTTAAACAATGGGGAAGAGAAGGGAAAATAATAGGCATTATCAAAAATTCCCACTTCCGCTCCCTTCAGGAAAGTATAGAACCACTATCGTTGCGCATAGAGCCAAAAAGAAGCAACTTATTGTCTGTAAATGTATCTGCAGCCAACTTGCCTGCAACCATCGCTTCAATTGAAAACAAATGGAAATCGATTATTACCAAAAGACCTTTTAGCTACTATTTCTTAGATGAGTTTTTTGACAGGCAATACCGGGGCGAAGAAAGGTTTGGGAAGCTGTTCTTCAATTTTGCCTTATTAGCAATTTTCATTTCATGTCTTGGATTATTCGGGCTTGCCTCTTACAGTACTGTTCAACGTACCAGGGAAATCGGTATCAGGAAAGTTATGGGGGCAAGTGTGGCAAATATTGTAAACCTTCTCTCCAAAGATTTTTTGCAATTGGTTATTATATCCTTTTTTATAGCTGCACCGCTTGCCTGGTATTTATGTACGATTGGTTGAAAGATTTTGCCTACAGGGTAAGGATTAGCTGGTGGGTATTTATAACGGCAGGAACTGCTGCATTGTTAATAGCCCTGTTTACGGTCAGTTTCCAGGCCGTTAAAGCAGCTTTGTCAAATCCGGTTAAGAGTTTGAGGACTGAATAAGCCTCGCGCCTGGCCATATCCAGGCAATGAAGGGGAGGCCCGCCCGTGACATAAATTCAACAGCAGTGCTAACCACTGTAGGGATATAACCCTGATGAACATATTAATGTATACGCCTTTAAAATCTCACGCATGCTGAAGAACTATGTAAAAATTGCCTTTCGATATTTAAGTAAGCACAGAGGTTACACCATCATTAACGTGCTTGGTTTATCTGTAGGTATTGCCTGCTGTATTTTAATTATGCTCTTTGTTAGAAACGAATGGAGTTTTGATAGATTTCATTCTAAAGCGGACAGGGTTTACAGGGCCTGGTTAGAAGAGCATTACCAGGGCGAACTGTTTAAAAACACAGCTACTCCTATTCCTTTAGTACCTGTTTTGCAATCTGGATTACCAGAGGTAGAAGCATCGTGCAGATTAGCTGAAATGAGACCACCGGTCAAGCACAACAACAATATTTTTAACGATGCTGTGAAGATGGTGGATAGCAGTTTTTTTCAGCTATTCGATTTTCCTCTTCTTCAGGGAGCTAATAAAAAGCCTTTTCCCACTCACAACTCACTTGTTATTACTCAAACGGCTGCAAAGAGATATTTTGGTACTGAAACTCCTATTGGTAAAAATCTTGAGATTCAACTTGGCGATGAGAAGATATAATTTACAATATCAGCTTTAGCGAAAGATCCACCTCTTGAATCATCCATCCAATTTGACATGCTGATTCCTTTTGGAAATGCCCGTTACATCTGGGGTGAAAAGACCCGTACCAGTGCGTGGTCTAATGTTTCTGTTGACAGTTATTTCTTACTAAAGAATGGTACTTCTATACCATCGGTTCATCTTAAGATTGCTTCAATAATGAACCCTTTAGTAGCGAAAAATTATAAACCAGGAGAATACCTCGTCCGATTACAGCCAGTCAAAGATATTTACTTTGGACCGGTTTGCCTGAACCTCTCAGAGGTGCAGGTGACCCAAAGTACTCATATATACTTGGAACCATTGGTATTCTTATTCTGTTGATTGCGTGTATCAATTTTGTAACGCTATCGATTGGCAGGTCAACTACAAGAGCCTTGGAAGTTGGCGTACGAAAGGTGTTGGGTGCAGAACGTCAGCAACTAATTCACCAGTTTTGGGGCGAAGCCTTATTGCTTACACTCCTTGCTCTTTTGATTGGAATTACTGTTGCAGTAATTTTATTGAAACCTTCAATCAACTTGCCAATCGTGAATTAGTGCTTCCCTTTGATGCCTTTACTTTAATTTTTTGTCTAATTCTTACAGTCATGATCTGTTTGATCGCCGGAGTTTATCCAGCCGTTGTACTATCAGCATTCACACCAATACAAGTACTTAAAGGAAGGTTGAAGGCAGGAAACAACATTGGCTTTTTTAGAAAGGCTTTAATCATAGGTCAGTTCGTAGCTTCTATCGTTATGATCATTTGCACCATTACAGTTGGCAAGCAGTTGAGTTATTTACAAAGCAAAAATCTCGGGTATAATAGAGAGCATATTGTTATTGTTCCAACCAATAAAGGACGAACGGAAGGGAACCAGTTAGCAGAACGGTTTGTAACAGTGGTTCAAAAAAACCCACAGGTTATAAATACAACAACTTCCTTATATAGCATGGCACAGCCGGGCTGGATGCAGCTTGGATACAACGATAACCAGAAAGCCTTCCGCAAGGTTAGTTTCAACGCAGTAGATGCCCACTTTGTACCTGCCTTAGCTTTACAGATAGTGGCAGGATGAAATTTTCAAAAAGATAGCCCTGCCGATTCTAATAATATTTTGGTGAATGAAGCCCTGGTAAAGGAATATGGATGGACTGACCCTATTGGCCAGAAATTGCCCGGTAAATACGACCAACAGGTTATAGGTGTGGTAAAAGATTTCCACTTTGAATCATTACATACACCAATTAAGCCTGTTGTAATGGCATTAAAACCCGACAGCATTTTTGCCCTTTCCAGCGATGTCAGTTATGGATTTCCCCCACAGCCTAGTATATCAATACGGTTTAGGGGTGGTAACCTGCAAGACCATATAGGGTTTCTGAGAACATCATGGAAATCTGTAGCAGGCGGCCAGGATTTTGAATACCGTTTTCTGGATGATGCACTTGCAACAGCATACGAGCAGGAACAGCGCTTAGGGAATATCGTGCAGTATGCTTCCTTCTTATCCATTTTCATTGCATTGATGGGACTCTTTGGTTTAGCAACCTTAGTCGTATTAAGAAGAACCAAAGAGATAGGTATACGCAAAGTATTAGGCGCGGATGTAAGTGGCATAGTACGGCTACTCTCTAAAGACTTTGTTGCATTGGTATCGGTAGCATGCCTTATTGCTTTTCCTCTTGCATGGTGGGCGTTAAATAAATGGCTGCAAGATTTCGCTTACCGTATTGATATTCCTTTATGGGCATTTGTTACTGCGGCTGTAATGGCATTAGTTATTGCTTTAGGTACAGTCAGTATTCAAGCAATTAAAGCCGCTTTAGCTAACTCTGTAAAAAGTTTAAGGACCGGGTAACTCAACATCAACTTATAGAAATAGCTGTGGCTTCTCTTGTTTTCATTATCGAATGTGCTGAGCCTCAGTATTTTGTGAATTCGTGCTTTTATTAGACCTGTGCACCTGCTACGCCAAACCTAAAGAGAAAAGCTTTTCAAAATCATTTATAACAATTCTTTTTCTATATTTTAATCTCTGATTTTGGTGTCCCATCACGAAGTCTGGAAACAAGGGGCAGTATTGCCCCGGATAACTCATCCATAATTAACTTTTTCTAATCGAATAAAAACCTTATTAGGGAATATCTAAAAAAGTGCTACATTTATCACACCGAACTTGTGGTTGGAACTAAGACAAACACGATGCTTGTTACTCCCCGCTCTTCGTTATGAGGACAGGCGTCTCGGGCCTGTAACGCATCACCGTTCACTTAGAATGTATATCCACATGGATAAGGTAAATCGTAAATGTAATATCTGCAAGTTTTACATAGTATTTTATCCTGAAATGAATTTTTCATTTTTTATTGTTCCCAAATATTAATCGCTTATGAAAGTCAAAATTTTACTAACCTGCCTGCTGTTATTTCTGGGCTATGTCAAAACGCATGCCCAACAACCCATTCCCGTTTCTGGTTCTATTGTAAATGAAAAGGGCGATCCAGTGGGAGGGGCTACCGTAAAGGAAGTCTCTTCCAATAATTCGACGGTTACTGACGAGCAGGGGCTGTTTAAACTTTCAGTCTCGTCCTTAAGGGCCAGATTGGAGATAAGCCATGTTGGTTATATCTCGTCTGTCGTACCATTAAATAATCAAGGCACCATTAAAATTTCACTGAAAGAGGCTGCTTCAGACCTTGGTGAAGTAGTTGTTATTGGTTACGGTACGCAAAGAAGATCGGATCTGACCGGTGCAGTGGGTTCTGTAGGCGAGGCAAGGCTTAAGGAACGTCCTGCTGCTTCCCTTAACCAGGCTTTAGCCGGCAGAATTGCAGGTGTACAGGTTAATACCAACTCCGGGCGTCCGGGCGGGCGAACCAATGTGCGGGTTCGGGGTTTTAGTTCAATCAATTCATCAAATAACCCATTGTATGTTGTTGATGGTGTGATGCTGCCTATTGGTAACCAGGCACAAAGTAGCCAGGCTATAGACTATATCAACCCGAACGATATTGTATCCGTCGAAGTATTAAAGGATGCGTCGTCCACTGCCATTTATGGGGCAAGAGGTGCTAATGGAGTCATTCTCATAACAACTAAAAGAGGAAAGGCCGGAGTGGGGAGAATTACATATGATGTGGATGTGAGTGTTCCGACAATAGGGCCTAATAGAACCGAGGTGCTGAACTCCAGAGAGTATTTAGCCGTAGAGGATCTGGCCTGGAGAAATATGGAAAAATATGACCCGGTTGGCTGGGCAGCAGGCAAATGGAAATATTTAGAACCCAGGCTCCGCAGAACAGATCCACGGATTTTTGACGCTTCCGGCAACCCATTATACGATACAGACTGGCTGAAAGAAACGACCCAAAACAAGCTCTCCCAAAATCACCAGATAGGTTTTACCGGCGGCAATGAGCGTAATACATATTCTCTTTCTCTTGGTTACCGGGATGATCAGGGGCTTCTGAAACAATCTTATCTTAACCGTTACTCCGCCAGGTTTACTATTGACGACCAAATTAAGGCATGGTTAAGAATTGGTGGTACCTTGAGTTATACTTCACAATCCGAAAATCTGGTGGATATAAATGACGCGGTTGCGCGGCAGATTGTTGAAGACTTCCCATTCATGCCTGTTAAATATGCCGATGGCACCTTTGCCAACAATAGAGATTATCCTTTTGCAGAAGGTACAATGAGTTCGATGCATAGATTATATGGTCAAAAATATATATTAAATACGCAAACCGTTTTGGGAAGTATGTATACGAATCTTCACCTTGCTAAAGGTTTAGAGATGCGTACTGTATTAGGTGCTAATGTCCTTACTCAGGAAAATAACCAATCACAAACCCGAACATTAAATATCGGACAGCAGGGTTCAGCTTTTGCAAGTAACAGGAAAGAGAAATTCTGGTCCTTAGAGAATTATCTTACCTATAATACCAAATTTGGTGAAAATCATGCTTTCACAGGATTGCTGGGTCTTTCCTGGCAGGAGACAACTTTTTTCAACATATCCGCGAGCGTACAGAATTTCGCAACAGACTTTTTTACATTTAACAATCTTGGAGCCGGCAGCCAATTGCCACAGGTAGGCTCCGGGGCATCCAGAAATGCCTTTAATTCCTATTTCGGAAGGATCAATTACACGTTAAACGGCAAATACTTATTAACAGTCACGGGCCGTGCGGATGGTTCATCCAAGTTTGGCGCTAACCACAAATTTGCCTTTTTCCCGTCTGCGGCGCTGGCCTGGAGGGTATCTGAGGAAGATTTCTTAAAAAGCAGCAGCGTTATTTCAAACCTGAAATTGCGGACGAGTTTTGGATTATCCGGAAACTCTGAGATACCACCATACACATCTTTACTCCTTTATAGTTCAAACTATGCCACTATTTACAATGAGGCAAGAGTTGGGGGAACAGGTATTAGCCGCCTGGCCAACCCTGACCTGAAATGGGAGAAAACCGCCCAAACTGACATTGGGTTAGAAGTGGGTTTGTTTAATAATAGAATTTCATTGGAGGCGGATGTTTATTACCGTAAAACGACAGATATGCTGCTGGATGCACCCGTTCCCCAAACCAGTGGTTATGCCAGCATTCGAAAAAATGTAGGTTCGATGGAGAACAAGGGTTTAGAGATATCCCTTAATACTGTTAATGTCAGTACCAGGGATTTCACATGGAATTCTACTTTTAATATATCCATGAACCGGAATAAAGTACTTTCATTGGCGACACCTTCTGACATTTTCGGTGTTGGCGGACCTAATTTTACCAATCAGACGAATATTATCCGGATAGGAGAGCCTGCCGGTTCATTCTGGGGCCTTGTACGTGAGGGCATATGGAGTGAAAAGGAAGCAGCCGAGGCTGCAAAATTCAGAAGCTATCGTAATGGAATTACTATCTTTCCCGGAGACATTAAATACAAGGATTTTAACGGTGATTATGCGATTACCGATTCTGACCGTGTGGTTATAGGGAATGGCAGCCCAAGGGGCTGGGGAGCATTTACCAACACGTTCCGGTATAAAAATATTGATTTGTCTCTTGAGCTTCAATATTCTTATGGGAATGATGTATTAGATATGACTTTGCATCCCAGTGAGGACCGCCAGGCGCTGGCTAATAGTTACAAGTCTGTTTTGAATGCCTGGACACCACAAAATCAAAACACGATGATCGCTGAAATCCGGGATACCAGGGCCGGTTATGTTACCAATGTGGATAGTCACTGGATCAAAGATGGCTCATTCCTTCGTGGCCGAAACCTTTTACTGGGTTATACCTTCGCTGAATCCACCACCAGCAAACTGAGATTATCTAAACTGAGAATTTATGCCTCGGCACAAAACTTCTTTTTGCTTGTTGCAGATGATGTAAATGGAGATCCTGAGACCGTGGGAATCCGGGGCGGTGATGCGGATAACGTATTCTCGCAGGGCCAAAACTGGCATGGCTATCCGAAACCCACAATCTACATGCTTGGTTTACAGGTAGGTTTGTAATTTTTAACATAAATAAACGTTCATTATGGAATTTAATATATTGAAAAGTACAAGCAGAATGTTGCTTATAGGAGCTATATTGTTCGCATCAGGTTGCAAAAAGTTTCTGGACGAAACACCTCCTTCAAACTTATCAGAGAGCAGCTTTTTTACCATACCAGATCATGCTGAAGCAGGTTTGGCTTCAGTGTACGCTAATACCAGGTTTATTGGTAACGATGGAGGCATATTTTCGTCAACCTGGCAATTGCTCGAAGCCCCCACAGGAACCTCTATTACAGAAACCGCTCAGAATTCAGACCTCAATAATCTATATTCTCTTACCTATGATGGTAATACACAGCATGTCATAAACTGGTGGAACGGTTTATACAGGGTCATTGCAAATGCGAATCTTGTCATTGAAAAAGTTCCTCCAATTACTCCTATGGATGAAAAGCAGAAAACGAAGATATTGGGGGAAGCAAAGTTTCTCCGTGCGTGGGCTTATTTTTATGCAGTCAGGCTTTGGGGGGATGTTCCTTTAATACTAAAACCTCAATCCACCACTTCTGAAGATTTTATGCCTTCCCGTACACCCCAGGAACAAGTATATAAGCAAATTGTGGACGATCTTATGGCTGCAGAAGCTGCCGGCCTTCCGTGGATGGATGTTAGCGGCCGGGTTAATTTAGCCGCTGTAAAGTCACAGTTATCCAGAGTATACTTAACTATGGCGGGCCAGCCGCTCAATAAGGGTGCAGCCTATTATAAATTAGCTGCAGATAAAGCGAATGAAGTAGTGACTTATGCCAATGCAAACCCCGCAACAATTAACCTTTTTCCTACTTAT
This sequence comes from Flavihumibacter sp., assembly GCA_041751095.1. Lineage (GTDB taxonomy): Bacteria > Bacteroidota > Bacteroidia > Chitinophagales > Chitinophagaceae > JADCRZ01. The sequence continues at coordinate 882 of JBGSYC010000217.1, read as the reverse complement.
TGGGACCTTCATAGAGAAAGTCTGAAAAATAGAATTGAGCATATTTTTATGCTGCAGTATAATGTACTGGTAGCAGGCAATCCTATGGGCAATATGCTTCCTAATTTTAAGCCCGTGACCTTTGCTGGTCCTGGTGGTACCGGAAGCACTATACCAACACCTGCTTTCTATAATTCTTATGTACCGGGGGATTTACGGGCTAAAAACCAGGAAGGTTTTTTCTACACCAGCTATTATACCAATGGAAGTGGCGCCCCTTTTGATCTGGGTGCGCCTTATATCTTTAAGCATTTTAACACAACCTCAAGTGGTTTTGCCGGAATGCCTGGTACACGCAATAATAACCTCAATGTACCGCTTATCAGATATGCCGAAGTTCTGTTAATTTATGCAGAAGCTCAGAACGAAGTATCCGGCCCTGATATGGCTTCGTTTAATGCTTTCAAACGAATCAGGGACAGGGCTCAGCTTATTACTCCTGCTATGGGAACATATAATCAGGCTACCTTCCGGGAAGCTATCTGGAGAGAGCGCTGGCATGAGCTATGCTATGAAGGGATCACCTGGTTCGACATGGTGCGCCTTCGAAAAGTATATAACGAAAGCACTAACGGGTTTGATAATTTTGTGGGACACATCAATAAAAGCACAAATCAGCCTTTACAGGCTAAGCATTTATTATTTCCTATCGGTGTACAGGAAATGAAGAATAACCCCAATCTAAAAACACAAAATCCCGGGTACTGAGTGTCACGAACAACAATCAGTTCTTTATTTATTGAAAGTTGATGCTGTGTAAATGATGATGGCAGGCCCATCGGTAGCGGCTTGCAGGAGTTGCTATCAAACCACCTTTAGCTGCTGCGATTAAAAGTTGTGGTA
>JBGSYC010000216.1:0-8508 GCA_041751095.1 Flavihumibacter sp. | reverse complement strand
AGGAACGGTTCGTGCTTTTGAAGTTCCAACATACCACAATTACAAACATGCCCGAATCGTTTGGATGGAACGCAATTCGGGGCGGATTATGCTTCTACCCACATATTGCTCGTATGGAACAAAGGGAGCAGCGTTTCGTGTTCCATCGGAACACCCCGTGGGTAGAACGGGCAAAGAAATAAAGTCCGGTCCATAGGAACGGTTCGTGCTTTTGAAGTTCCAACATACCACAATTACAAACATGCCCGAATCGTTTGGATGGAACACGGTTCGGGGCGGATTATGCTTCTATCCACATACTGCTCCTATGGAACAAAGGGAGCAGCGTTTCGTGTTCCATCGGAACACCCCGTGGGTAGAACGGGCAAAGAAATAAAGTCCGTTCCATAGGAACGGTTCGTGCTTTTGAAGTTCCAACATACACAATTACAGAACATAGCACGAAGCGTTTGGATGGAACGCGGTTCCGGGCGAATTATGCTTCTACCCACATATTTCTCCTCCGGAACAAAGGGTGCCCAATCCGCCAATGACTCTGTGGTTTTCTTCTCCGTGCCTCTACGTGGTTACCTTCCCCGTGCCTCTACACCCGTTGCAATGACACGTAAACCGTAATCTCGTTCTCTGTTCATCTACGCGCAACCTGCCAGCCCCAGGCAAAAACACCTGATCAATGAATAGTACCCGCAAAATCCTTTTGTAGCACTTCCTTTAACGGTACAGGCTTTCTGCCGGTTATCTTTTCCACATCAGTCGATACTGTGTTTACCTTATTGTCTGCAATCAGGGAATAAATACTATTCATATATGGTGCAACAAAATCGGGAGCACCCGCTGCCTTCAAGGTTAGGGTGTATTCTTCAGGAGACGGGTTGGGATATACAATGGTTTTCCCTGTAAGCTCAGACAACAGTGCTGCCGCGTCGGTATAAGAGAGAGCCTCCGGGCCCGTAATATCGTAGGTCTTGCCGCTATGGCCGTCTTCTGTTAAAGCTGCGGCTGCCACAGCCGCAATATCGTTCACATCTACAAACGCTACCTTTCCATTTCCGGCTGACACATAGGTTATCCCTCGTTGCATGATATTTTCCCACTCATAGTTCTTAAAATTCTGGGAAAAAAATGAAGGCCTTAAAATGGTATATTCGAAACCATTCCCTTTAAGCATATCAATCACGTTGGCATGAAAGGGCAAATCTTTAACATGCTCTATTCCTAACGCACTTACATACACAACCTTGTTGAGACCTTTATCCTTTAAATAACCGATAAAAGGAGCCAGCAGGCTATCAAGGTTCACTGCCAGCGGCGGACCCAAGAGAAATACTTTCCCAACACCTTCAGTTGCAGCCTGATAAGTGGATGTATCTTCGAAGTCGAACCGCACAACTTCCGTTTGTCCCCCTAACTGTTCCTTTCCTTTCTCAACATCACGTACCCCCGCGATAAAGGATGCGTTTTTTAAATGCAATGCTTCAACCAAAGCCCGTCCGATGTTACCGGTAGCGCCGGTAACCAGAATTTTCTGTTCCATTTTTAAAGAATTTACTTTTTAATAGTTACTTTTAATAACCCAAAGTTAAATAGTAACTCATGACAAAACAAGAAGGCACAGCGAGCAAACCAGGTAACCATGGTGTAACCAATGTGTACAGCAAAGGATCTGGCGCGGAAAAAAATTTTCAGGAAATTTTCAGAAAGGCAAATGCAACACGCAACAGCGTTTGTCCTGTTCGCGACATTATAGCCCGCGTAAGCGATAAGTGGAGCATGCTTGCTATCTATGCCCTTGGTGGTTTCGGCATCCTGCGCTTTAATGAACTAAAGCATAAAATTGGAGATATTTCCCAGCGGATGCTGACGGTTACCCTCCGCAACCTTGAAAAGGACGGTTTAGTCACCCGCAGGATGTATGCAGAAGTTCCGCCGCGGGTAGAATATGAACTTACTGAACTGGGATACAGCTTAATGCATCAACTTGCCCTGTTTGCAGACTGGGCAAATGCCAACAGCAAGGAAATTGTGCGATGCAGGCTGAGCGCTAATAAAAAAGCATGATGTGAATTTTAGCCAGGAGTTATGTCAGAAGAGATTGAATATTCTCCTTAATTCTGAACTCCCACAAACCTGTGGCATACGTTATTCGGTTCGCAGGCTTTTTACCGGGTTTGCAGATGCGGCCTGAATAGTTTGTATCCATATCAGTAATGCTGTGACCCCGCTTAACAATGCCATCGAAATGATAAAAGGTTGTGCATTGATATCTATCCTGTAAGCATAACTGTTTAACCAATGGTGCATGATGATATATGAGACCGGACATGAGACTATGCCCGCAACAAGGATCAGCAACATAAAGTCTTTCAGAAATAATCCAATAATACCACCAACAGAGGAGCCCAATACTTTGCGGATACCTATCTCTCTGGTGCGTTTATGTATGCTTAATGATATCAATCCAAAAACGCCTAACAGCACAATGATCGAAGCCAGTATCGTGGCAGTATAACCAGCTTTCTTTAGCTGCAATTCCGTCTTGTAAAGTTTGGCGAGGTTATCGTCCATAAATGTATATTCAAACGGAGCGCCCGGCATCAGAGCCGACCATTGTTTTTGTAACGCGGCTATAGTATTGTCTAAATTACCAGGCTTAACTTTGAAAGAAAAAATTCTGAATGTATTTGTAAGATCTACATGTAAAAAAGTTACGGGCTGTATAGCCACTTGCATAGATTCAAAGTGAAAATCCTTTGTAACACCCACAATGGTAGATATCATTCCGCCTCCCGCCTGGAACGTAACCTGCCTCCCTATGGCATCCTGCGGGTTCTGCCAGCCTAACGCCCTTGCGTGTGCTTCGTTAATAACTAATTTTGATAAATCAGTAAACGTCCCGGGGGCAGAAAAGAACTCACCCGCTGCCATGGGAATATTGTAAGTGGATGCATAATATTCATCAGTCATTAATAATTGCGATGGAATTGCTGTGGCAGAATCTTCACCAAATTTATAAAGTGCTACACCTCCCGAGTTGTTACCGTCAGGCGCCTCATACGAAAGCGTAGCATTAATAACATGCGGCATAGCAGCAAATCGACTGCGAACAGTTTCCATTTTCTTTACTCCTTCCGGCGTCCAGTCCCGGGGAACCGGTGCGGTGAGAATGAAGTCTTTATTATAGCCGAGCTCTTTACTAAAAAAAAGGTCGATTTGTTGTGAGACGATGATAGCGCCGATAAAAACGACAGCAGCGATACCAAATTGACACGCAACTAACGATTTTCGCAGCCATATCTTATCTTTCACTGTCGCCAGTTTTCCCTTAAGCGCATCAACTGATCTCATCGAAGACAGGATCATAGCAGGATAGATGCCGGCAAGTAATCCCACTATGCAGACAAGTGCTACAGGGTATAACGCAAAATATGCAGGGAATGCTGTTAGCGGCGGAATATCTTTTCCCAACACATTACTGAATAAACTTCTTGTCACGCAGTAGACCAATAAAGCAAGCAATGTTGCCACAAAGACAAGTATAGTTGACTCTGTAAGATATTGTATGATCAATTGTTTTTTAATTCCTCCCAGCGCTTTACGTATGCCAATCTCTTTCAACCTTGTCACAGAACGGCTTACGGCCATATTGACGAAGTTGATACCCGCCATAAGCATTATAAAAAAGGCAATCAGTGACAGGGCATATATCATCTTTTCAACAAGTGCGTTATTGCTCTTCAGATAATAGTCCTTCAATGAAACAAGATAGGGGGTCATATTTTCGCTAATCTGAGGCGGCGCATGTTGTTTGATCAGTTGTTCCATAGGTTTCTCAAGATCTTCAGGCCTGATGCCTTTCCTCAATTCTATATAACCCACGATGTAACGGTTAAACCATTCCATATTTCTGCCGAAGTAAGCGAGGTTTTTTGAAGAAATGTAAAACTGGCTGTTATTCTCATCATTGAGATAGGTTACGGAATTTTTTGCGGGCATTTCCAGGATACCCGTTATCATGAAGTCATGCTTTAAGCCCGAAAAGTTTTCTATGGTGAGTGTTTCACCTACTACGTTTGTTTTACCAAAGTATTTAATCGCTTTACCGGCAGAAATAATAAGGGTGTAAGGGTTTTCAAATGCCGTGGCTGCGTTGCCGTGTAACAATCTGAATCCGTAGATGTCCAGCATGGTGCTGTCGCATATCTGCAATCCTTCCCTGAAGCTTTTATTGCCTTTTGACACGTTTGATCCGATGCCATCCCAGCGATGGTAATTGGCAACCAGGTCAGGGTAATTTTCTTTCAATTGTTTGGCGAGAGGACCAGGCGTAGTAAGTTCAACACCCTGGTTAGGATGTTTCCATTTACTTTGTATGATGTATTGCCGGTCGGCATTTTTCAAATGCTTATTCACCTGTAACTCGCTCCAAATATAAGCGCCTATGATCAACGTAAAAGCAAGTCCTGCTGATAAACCCACGATATTCACCAGTGAATAAAAGCGGCTGTTGACGATGTTGCGCCACGCGATTTTTAGATAATTATTTAACATACAATATTATTCTATTATTCTGTCCGCAGACTTTTTACCGGGTTTGCAATAGCCGCTTTTATCGCCTGGAAACTCACGGTTGCCAGTGCAACCAGCAAAGCTAATATTGCTGCCAATACAAACACCCACCAGGAAATATGAATGCGGTATGCAAAGCTCTGCAGCCATTTGTTCATTACCCACCAGGCGGCAGGCGTGGCAATAACGATGGCGATAACTACCAGTCTCAAAAAATCCTTAGAGAGCATACTTGTTACCTGTGTTACGCTTGCACCAAGCACTTTGCGAATGCCGATTTCCTTTGTGCGCTGGCCAGCTGTGTAAGTTGCCAAACCAAATAAACCAAGGCAGGCGACAAAGATGGTCAAAAAGGCCATAATGTTGAGGATGCGGGCGGTTCTTTGCTCCGCAGTGTAAGTCTTGTTGTATAAATCGTCCATAAAACTATAAGTAAACGGTTCTTCGGTATTAAACGCTGACCACTGCCGTTTCATCGAAGCCAACAAACCGGTAATGTCTGCCGTCTTTACCTTTATGATCAACCCCGATTCAGGTTGCAGCACCATCAATAAAGGAGTTACAGGTTCATGAAGTGACCTGAAATGAAAATCTTTTACCACTCCAATCACAGTATACGCAACATCCCTTCCTCTTGCACTATTTTGCCTTATGATTTTTTGACCGACAGCATTGCTTCCCCAGCTGAAGGCTTTGGCAGCGGTTTCATTAATGATCATCGCCAGAGAATCAGTTCTAAATGCAGCGGAGAAATTTCTTCCCGCTGCCATTTGCATGCCGAGCGTCGGGATGTATTGTTCATCCACATGATACTCTAATGTTTTCATGATCTGATTTTCTCTGCCGGCGGGATAAGCAAGTGAATTGTTGCTGTTACTTGGACCCGCAGGCTTAAAGGAAGAAATGGTGGCGTTTACCACCCGCGGGTCTTTAAGCAGTTGCTCTCTAAAGACCGGTTCGTTTTTCCCCAGAGACCATGAATTGGGTAACACAAGCAGCTGCTCCTTATCATAACCTAATTGCTTATCTTGAACGAATTTCATTTGCTGATAAACCACAATGGTGCTTACGATCAAACTAACAGAAATAAAGAATTGAAAAACAACCAAACCACTGCGCAGCCTGAAACTTTTCACGTTCGTACTGATCCTGCCTTTCAGAACGGCGATTGGTCTGAATGAAGCAAGAAAAAAGGCGGGGTAGATACCGGCTGCCATGCCAACCCCTATACCCAGTGCTAAAAGTCCCGCCAGGGACTTAATCCCGAACACAGCGGCTAAATTCTTGCCCGCGATATCATTAAAGGCAGGCAATGCCAGTTGAATCAATAAAAAGGATACTGCCAGCGCAATAAGCGCCACGAGTAATGATTCTGCTAAAAATTGTTTGATCAATTGAGATTTATCTGAACCTATTACTTTACGAACGCCTACTTCTTTTGCCCGCTTAGAAGCGCCTGCTGTAGAGAGATTAATAAAATTTATACAGGCTATTACCAACATAAAAATGGCGATAGCGCCGAAAACGTAAATATATGTTACATCACCACCCGGCTCCAGTTCAGAACTTGTATGAGAATGCAGGTGAATATCGGTTAAAGGCTGCAGTGCAAAACCAAGCTCATTCCACTGCGATAAGCTCATGCCCATGGCCTGCATGATTTGTGGCCCCATGTACTTCTCCACCATTCCGGGTAATTTTGCTTCCAGCCTCTTATAATCATAGCCCTCCTTTAATACCAGGTAAGTAAAAAAATTAGATTCCATCCACGTCGGCTTTTTGGCTTCCGGTAAACTTTCCATTGAGCCAAACATATCAAAGTGGAAATGCGAACTCCCGGGTATGTTATCAATCACACCCGTTATCTTATACAACTCATTATTTAAACTCACCACCTTTCCTATGGGATCCGCGCTGCCGAAATACAGGGTTGCCATATCTTTTGTAATCACCATCGTGTTAGCCTGCACCAACGCTGTGCTGGCATCGCCCTGTACAAAAGGCAGCGTAAACACCTGAAAAAAATTGGCATCAACGAAAGCGAATTCAGATTCCTTAAATGTTTTCTCCCCGTAGATAATCTTCGGCCTGCCATAATTACGCAGCCGGGTTGCTTCCTCCACTTCAGGGTAGTCATTCTTCAATGCCTGTGCGGTTGGAGGCATTACATTAGACTCATTTATTTTTCCTCCATTAATTGTTGCTTTAAAAACTACACGAAAGATCCTGTCTGCTTTTTCATTGAAGCGATCATAACTCAGTTCATCCTGCACAAAGAGCATAATGATAAAACAAACCGAAAGGCCGACAGATAATCCCAGTACGTTGATGAAAGAAAAACTTTTGTTTTTCCAAAGATTTCGGAATGCGATCTTTAGATAGTGTCTAAACATACTGTAGAGTTTTAGGCTATTCTCAGGCTTTAACCGGATCAGTCCTTTTTCAGTGGCGTCAAAGAATTGATTGTCCCACAGCCTCAGCCATACCGGCCTGAAATATCTATCAAAAATGTACCAGCTTATAAATCATTAGCAAACAACATGGTAGGTCAGGTAAATCTACAAACATGTCCGTTATTGTTACTCCAATGTCCGATTTTGATACAACATTATCCCTTTTATATAAACAAAAACTGGAATTGCCGGGCTTTTATACCGGCAACTGCAGTGCTTCAACTACATTCGACAACTTACTGTAATCAGCTACTTATTAAAACTGGGAAGTAGATGAAGGAATTGGTACTTTCCTGGCTGAGAAAAAGCAGCACGATCATGGCAGCCCAAACAAAGCCCAAAACCCACCAGCGCATTTTGGTGGCGACGGGTAATATTTTACGGTTCCTCATGATCCAATGACACACAACCATAAGCACGGTGATAATGGCTACCTTTATCATCGTTAGCGACGTTAGTAAAACGGCACCTCCTTTTACTTCTGTGAACATCGATGTTAATATCCTCCATGCAGTTGCAAAATCAGGTGAGCGAAAAAATACCCACGTTACTACACTTAACCAAGCTTATGAAAGAAACATTTTTGTTGTTTATGATTCTGTCGGCCACTGGATATTACGGAATCAGCCAAAATGCTTTCGGTGTAAAAGCCGGAGCCAATATAGCGGACCAGTATAGAAGAATGAGTTTAGCACAAAATGTGTCAAAAAAAACTAAACCACTACCCGGTTATCAGCTTGGTGCATTTTACAAAAGACATATGAATTCCAGGTTGGATCTTTCAGTTGAGGCCAATCTCTCCCTCATTGGTGCGAGGGTAAGCTACGTGACAGAGGAACACATTCTTAATCCTGATGGTAAATCCCACTACTTCAATGACAAAATAGGATACATTGATATCCCTGTGGCATTACAATATCATTTCAATGATTTTTATCTTATGGCAGGGCCAAACCTGGCACTCAAAGTGTTTTCAAGAGTGACAAATTTTGAGAACAGGAGCTTTAGCGGTTTTAACTACAGAAAGATTGATGCTGGTGGGAATTTTGGTGCCGGATATAATATGTCAAAACGATTGGGAGTAAACCTTCGCTATTATCACGGTTTACTAAACATAGCAGGAAGCGATTCGTATCTTAAGATCAGGAACCGGTTTGTAAATTTGTCAATGCTTTATTATTTCAAATCCAAATAGCTGCGTCACTTAGCGATGGCGGCTCTTCGTGCTTGTCTATGTACAACCTGATATCACTTTACAGTACATTGGCCGCTGTAGGCGCTTAGGCGCTTAGGCGCAAACATCTAAACTTTTTTTTAGATAATTTTTTAGCCCTTAGAAAAGAAGGATCACTAAGTCATTGGTGAATCGGGGATTCAAACATCTGGTAAGATAACGTGTTAGCTAAAGAAGCAGCACATAGATAAGGCCGTTTCGTGTATTGGAACTGAGATTCCATCACTAAGTTAGGTCTTGGACGCATGTTAAAAT
>JBGSYC010000215.1:0-65272 GCA_041751095.1 Flavihumibacter sp. | reverse complement strand
CCAACGATAGTTGAATCTACCGCCGATCTTTATATCAGTTCTTCGAAAGGAGGCCAGATGGAATTGATTGTTTCCGATATGAAGGGCCGTACGTGGAAAAAGTTCCGGTTGATGGTTACCGCCGGTAATACGCAGAACAGGCTGTATTTCGGCGATCTTTCGTCTGGTGTTTACCAGGTAAGCGGTTATATGAATGGAGAAAAAACGTCATCGATCCGTTTTATCCGGCAATAAATATTAGCAGGAAAATCGCTGCGGGCTTGAGCCGGACACAGAAAAAATATTTCAAGAAGGTGATAAGGTTGACTTTTATGATGACAATCGATTCTACTAAGGTTTGTGATGATCTCTTTAATCGGATTCCGACCTTAGTAGAATGGGGATCGTGAATTTACATGCCCTATTTTTCTACACATAGTATGGTGCGCTGCACCATACTATGTGTAGAAATAAATAAAATGCGAACCCCTTGTATTTGCAGAGAAACTCTTCGTAATATAACAGGTGCAGCGCACCGCTAATATTTGTAGAAAAACAAATACCTATACCCAATCCTATGTTCATCTCGTTTTTGCAGTAAAACATCGCGAAGCTTTGATTACCTTATTTAACTCCGCCTTCAGTTATTTGAAATTAGGTTGACTGAATTGGCTCCGATAAGAGCCCCGCGTTTATAGCAATGTCATTAATGATTCTTCGGCTCCATTCCAACACAATTTCGTTCCCGGAATTATACGGTGAGGATCCATTGATTCAATAGAGCTCCAGCAAAAGGGATCTTGTTTCAGCTCCGCCATCATTTATCTCATTAAATTTTCAAAACCTTTTATATAACTCGGGGCGGGCTTATTGGTAATCATCGATTATTGTAGGTGCCATCGTGAGTAATACTTTATAAGTCAGGTTTCGGGTATAGGTATTTGCCGTAACCCATAATATTACGGTGCGCTGCACCTTAATAATCAATGAAATTTTGTTTCTACAAATATTGCGGTGCGCTGCACCTCTTATATTACTAGGCTTTTCTGAAATGCAGGAAAAGGCCCGCATGTTATTTATTTCGACATTCTTATAGTGGTGCAGCGCACCAGAATATTTGTAGAAAGATTTATGATTTTCAAATCAGGTGCAGCGCACCGTAATATTATTCCTCACACGAACGGTATTTATCTTTTATATAACTCCATTTTTTTGAGGTTTATGCAGCGTCCAATTTTGCATCATCATTGCGAAAACGTTCATTGGCAAAATTGGTATCGCTGCATGTGGCTTTTGTAAAGTTATATAGCCGGTGATAAATAAGGCGCAATTTCGAAAACTTCTATATAACTCAACTTTGTACTATTAAAAATCAACTGTGTAAAAATTGAGCTATTTTAGTGAAAACACAGAAGTTCGCTTTTGCCGGAATACTTAATTGTAAACCTGTAACAAAAATTTTAAATTTAACCACGATTTCCGGCAGGGGGGAAATGAGATCTCAGGTTACAGCGCCACCAGGTAATTGATAAAACAGGATAAAACAAGCTCACGCTGACTGATAATTTTATTATACGACACATTAGCCTCAATGACGCAAAAGCGACATTAGACGTTTACAAGCCTTATGTGGAAACCACGATAGTCTCTTTTGAATATGAAGTTCCCGAACTGGCAGAATGGAAAACCAGAATTGAAATGAACATTGCTGATTATCCCTGGCTTGTTTGCGAATACAACAATGAAATAATCGGTTACGCTTACGGAAGCCGGCATCGTTATCGGACGGCTTATTCATGGTCGCCAGAATCAACAGTTTACATTTCCGACAAATTTCACCGCCTGGGAATTGCGCGCGTGTTGTATGAAGCTTTATTCGAGCTGTTGAAGCTGCAGGGTTATGTAAATGTTTATGCTGGTGTGTCATTGCCGAACCCCAAAAGCGAAGATTTTCATCAGGCGCTCGGCTTTTATGAGATTGGCGTATTTAAAAAAATTGGCTTCAAGCATGGGGGATGGCGCGACACCAGATGGTTTCAACTTCATTTGGTTCAGCACCCAGACAATCCGCTGAAACCAAAAAAATTACCTGAAGTTCAAAACACGCCGGCCTTCAATGCCATACTTGAGGCAGCTAATGCTAAGTTGACCCATAGAAAAGGGTAGAAAAATCACTAGAATTGGGTGTGATCTTGTTATTCAGGCCGATATCGATCAGGAAGATTTTTTTGCGAATGCAATAAACAAAGCTCCCGCGATCATCAGTACACCGCCGGTAATTACCTGCCAGTTTACGCGTTCTTTCAAAAAGATCACGGCAAATATTACCGCAAAAACCAGCGAGACTTTGTCCAGCGGAGATACCCTTGAAGCATCTCCCAACTTTAACGCCTCGAAAGAAAATAAAGAGGAAAGCGTGGTGATTACTCCTGCTGTAATCAGATATATCCACGTACGCTTTTCAATCTGGCCTATTCCTGAAAGATTTCCCTTCAACACTACAACTCCCCACGACACAACGAATATGAGGACAGATTGGATGGCAAATGCCAGGCTTGCATCTACATTTTTTATTCCTGCCTTTGAAAGGGTTACGAAAATACCCGCTGACAGGGCCGCGACCAGAGAAAATACTATCCACATCGGCATATCTGTACCTGCTTATTTAACTATATCCTGGTTAAAACTGTTTCTTGTATTGCATAGCTCAACTGTTAGCGAATCGCTGACGAAGTGGAGAACAGTTAAACATGGAAATAGTTTTAGGTGCATAAAAAAGGGGCCGGGATAGACATCCCGCCCCGTTTTAAAACCATATCCTATGAAAAACCTAAACCTATTTTGCTAATGGCGTGCCAATAGAAATTCAGCCGGTATAACGTTAACAGGCACTGCTTTTCTTCCAATTTCTGGAAAACGGTTGCCCATTCTGGTTCTGGCGTTAGGAACGGTTACAATGAACCTATTCGATTTCGGGTAAGACATATAGCATCCCCTGGTGCGGTAAGATGAATTATAATGAATACAAAGCTTTACCTACCCGGAGGGATGTTCCGGGAGTTTTCGCAACAGATGATAGCTTTCGATGACTTCAATGGATAAGCCCTTCACGGAAATGGGTTCCATTCATTTTGTACTCTCGTAAACGCCGGTGGAGTATTTTTTTAGCACGATTAATTTCATTTGGTTTCCGTCTGCCACTAATTTTTTATACTCCTTGAATTCTTTGTTCTGATCCAGAAATCCAATGATACAGGACATTTTGTCTTTTCCCGGCCTGATGCGGACGACGGGCAGTGTGCCGAAATTTGGCACTTTAAGGGTATCCGTTATGTGCATGCCGCCGTGTTGCATGCGCAGCAGGTATTTAAATGTGAAATTTGTTTCGTAAATGTGTACTCCGAATTTTTGTTCGAGCTTAGGATCATCTACGGAAACAGCCCATGAAGCCACTGGTTTGTCACTAACGAAGGGTCTTACTTCTGAAATTGTATCATTGCTGACAAATAGCGTGGTATCCTTTGCAGATTTACTTTTTACCACACCTTCGTCTGCGCAGGCAGTGAGCCAGACTACTGCAACAACGGAAAAGCGTTTAAGCATTCATGTTTAAATTAGTGATGGCACTATTTGTACGGGAGTTTTACTTTAACCGCGGGCGTTTCGTTTGTAAGCGGATAGAATATTTGCATTTACATATCCCCAGGTTAAACCGCCCCAATAGCTTTGCCATTGCGCCTGTGCATCATCATCAAGGCGTTATTTATTCTCATTAATGAATGGGCTGGAATCCGGGTTGTTCATCAATTCATTCATGTCCCTGTCATTATCGATCTTGCCCGCTACTTCAAGCATCCGCATATCCTTGGCATCTTTTAAGAATTCAGAAGCAAAAATGAATTCATTCAGCTTTTCATTCTTGCTAAAAATGATCTCTTTACTATTTCCTTCCCACTCTTTTAATCCCTGGTTCATATAAATGATGTGATCGCCTACTTCCATTACGCTGTTCATATCGTGAGTATTCACGACGGTAGTGATGTTATACTCAACGGTCAGCTCGTGTATTAGTTTGTCAATAACGAGCGACGTTTGCGGGTCAAGACCCGAATTGGGTTCATCGCAAAAAAGATATTTCGGATTTAAAACGATGGCCCTCGCGATACCTACTCTCTTTTTCATTCCTCCGCTGATCTCGGCCGGAAATTTCTTGTTGGCTTTTTCCAGGTTTACGCGGTCTAACACTTCGTCAACCCGCTTACGCTTTTTCCGGTACGACCAGTCAGTAAACATATCAAGCGGAAACATTACATTCTGTTCTACGGTAAGGCTGTCAAACAAGGCAGACCCCTGGAACAGCATGCCTATCTCTTTGCGGATCTCTTTTTTGGCCTCGTCGTCCATGGCGTTGAATGAATTGCCGTTATACAATATATCGCCGCTGTCGGGTTGAAACAATCCGATCAGGCACTTCATCAGCACCGTTTTGCCGCTTCCGCTGGTTCCTATGATCAGGTTACACTTACCATCATGCATAACCGCGCTTACATCGTTGATAACGATCTTGTCGCCAAAGCCCTTCTTTAATTTTACAACTTCAATCATAACCGGTTTCATTTTTTTATAATAGTAGCGCCGACAGCACATAATCCGCTAAAAGGATCAGTATACAGCTCACCACAACCGACCTTGTGCTTGACCTTCCAATTTCGAGCGCACCACCTTCCACGTAAAATCCAAAATACGCGGGTACGCTGGATATAATAAAGGAAAAAGTATACGCTTTTGAAAGCGCAAAAAATACATTGTAAGGCACAAAATTCTGTAACAGGCCTTTATCGAACTGATCGGCCGAAAGAATTCCAGAGCCCACGCCTGCAATCCTTCCCCCTAAAATTCCCAAGGCCATCGCAATGATCACAAGCATGGGAATGATTAACAGGGCGGCAACGATCTTAGGCATAACGAGATAGGCTTTTGTATTAATGCCCATAATCTCCAGGGCGTCAATCTGCTCGCTTACCCGCATATTTCCCAGCTCACTTGCAATCTTGCTTCCAATAACACCTGCCAGCACGATACAAACAAGGGTAGGTGCAAATTCAAGGATTACCGTATCCCTCACGATCTGGGCAATAGAGGATTTTGGAATAAGCGGGCTCACGAGCTGGTAGGCAGTCTGCACCGCAGATACAGCCCCTATAAAAAAAGAGATGATCACAACAATTCCTAACGAGCCGATCCCTATATCCGAACACTGGTGCATAAATTCTTTCCAATATACTTTCCAGTTCTCCGGTTTTGAAAACATCCCTTTCATCAACAAAAGAAAACGGCCTATTTCTGAAAAAAGTTTCATGTATTTTTCGTTGTGATCCGTAGTAACCGTTACGTAGCAATGGTGCTTATTTACGGTAATATGGATTGAAATTACAGCTTTCTCTTTTTGCAGGATAAAAATATATGCATACCCGTAGGATAGATCAACAAGTGTTCAACGTATGAAAAGATAAGTGGACGTGTATAGCTATCTCACTTCCTTAACTTTTTTGAACCGTTTCCACCAGCGTGAACGGCTGACGATTTCTTCACTCGATATCTTGCATTTGATCTGGGCATCCACAACGGCGATCAACGCCATGTTATAAATACTCCGTACAGAACTACCCAATTGCAATACGTGAACCGGTTTTTTCAACCCTAACAAAATGGGGCCGATCGCATCTGCTCCGCCGACTTCCTTGAGTAAGTTATAAGCGATGTTTCCTGCTGCAAGGTTGGGAAAAATAAGGGTATTCACTTCCTGGTCGGCAAGTTCGTTAAAGGGGTAATTGTCGCGCCTGATCTCCGCATTGAATGCCATACTGGCCTGCATTTCACCATCAACGATCAGGGAAGGGTCCTTTCGTTTGACAAGAATCCTTGCATCGGCAACAAGCCTCGCTTCCGGGGAATTGCTGCTTCCGAAATTAGAATAGCTGAGCATGGCTATCCGTGGCGTAACGTTAAAGTTGCGAACCTCCCTGGCTACCATTAAGGTTATGTCTGCAAGTTCTTCAGCAGTCGGGTTAAAATTAACTGTGGTGTCGGCCATGAACAGGGGCCCCCTTTTAGTAAGCAGAAGATACATCCCCGCAATTTTTTTCACGCCTTCCTCAGTACCGATAATATGCAGGGCGGGACGGATGGTATCGGGATAATTTTTTGTCAGGCCTGAAATCATCGCATCAGCATCACCTGTTTCCACCATCATACAACCGAAATGATTTCTATCCTTCATCATCTTGATGGCTTCATAATGGTTAAAACCCCTGCGCTGCCTTTTGCGAAAAAACAGTTCTCCAAACTTTTTTCTTTTTTGTTCCTGCTCGTCGCTTCGCGTATCAATAATAGGCAACCCTTCAATATCTATATGATTTTCGAGGGCCATAGACCTTATCTTGCTTTCCTCACCTAACAGGATAGGATATGCCACACCTTCATCAAATATGATCTGGGCTACCTTTAAAATTTTTATATTATCCGCTTCTGCAAACACCAGCCGGCGGGGATCGCTCTTTGCCTTGTTGCCGATCACTCTCAGTAACTGATTATCCAGTCCCAGCCGACGGTTTAACTCTTCCGCATACGCATCCCAGTTCTCGATATTTTTCTGTGCTACCCCGCTATCCATTGCGGCCCGCGCAACAGCAGGAGCCACTGTTACAAGCAGCCGGGGATCAAGGGGTTTGGGAATGATATAGTTTTCGCCGAAGGAGATCGTTTTTTCATTGTAGGCCAGGTTTACAATATCAGGAACGGCACTTTTTGTGAGTTCGGCCAGGGATTTTACCGCGGCCAGCTTCATAGCTTCGTTTATCTGTGTTGCCCGCACGTCAAGCGCGCCACGGAAGATAAAGGGAAATCCCAGCACATTATTAACCTGGTTTGGGTAGTCGCTGCGGCCGGTAGCCATGATGATGTCCTTTCGGGCTCCGACAGCCGCCTCGTAAGGAATCTCGGGATCTGGGTTAGCCATCGCAAAAACGATCGGATTCTTAGCCATTGATTTGATCATTTCCGGCGAAACAACATTACCTACGCTTAAGCCGATAAATACATCGGCATCCTTCATTGCTGCTGCTAACGTAAGACCGGTATTATTGGTGTTGGCGAACTGCCGCTTGTTTTCCTCGAGGTCCGTTCTTCCCGTATGTATAACGCCGTCCTTGTCGAACATGGTGAAATTCTCCGGGTTTGCACCAAGGGCCTTGTATAGTAACACGCAGGCCATTGCCGCAGCGCCCGCTCCATTGATCACAAATTTCGCCCTGCCGATCCTTTTCTTCTGCAGTTCCAGCGCATTCAGCAAAGCAGCGCTGCTGATGATAGCGGTTCCATGCTGATCATCATGCATAACGGGGATCTTCAACTGTTCCCTCAGTTGCTTTTCGATGTAAAAACATTCGGGGGCCTTAATGTCTTCGAGGTTGATGCCACCGAAGGTTGGCTCAAGCGCTTTGACGATCCTGACAAACATCTCCGGATCCTTTTCGTTGATCTCGATGTCAAAAACGTCGATGTCAGCAAATATTTTAAACAGAACGCCCTTTCCTTCCATAACTGGTTTGCTTGCTTCGGGGCCGATGTCCCCCAGTCCAAGCACTGCCGTACCATTACTGATCACCCCAACCAGGTTTCCACGAGCCGTATACTTATAAACGTCCTCAACATTTTTAAAGATTTCCTTGCAGGGCTCTGCCACCCCCGGGGAGTACGCCAAAGAAAGATCCCGTTGCGTCTTGGCATCTTTAGTTGGAATAACTTCAATTTTCCCTGGCCTGCCTTTCGAATGATAATCAAGGGCCTGTTCCTTTCTCAGCTCTTTGTGTATCTGTTGCTTTTTGATCTCTTTCACGTAATCATGTAGTTGAAGTTATTCCGGATTAGCGTTGTGTCTTGTTCGCGATTGCCCCGGGAATGCCGATATATCAGGAAAATTATGACTTAAAGCGTGCAAAATACGAAAATGCTTACTAATGTATGCCAGGTGAAATTAACTTCAATATGCAGAGAAACATGTGGAACAGGCGACGAACAAATCCGGTTTCCTGATGTTTAGCGAAATTGTTAACTTAGGATTTTACAGCTGTTACTTTGGCGGGAAGAATGGTAACATGATGTTAAAATAGTTGATTTAAAAATTTGGGTAAGGCATTTGTTCGTTAATAGGATTTAAGTGTTTATTTAATTCATTCATATGAGATATAAACTGTTGACATTTTTGGTTTTTAGCATGGGAATATTTGTTTCGTGCCAGAAAGAAGTAAGCGAAACAGCGCTGGCCCCGGTTGCTCCTCCAACTACCAGCACCAGTGAGGAGGATAAAATAAAGGATTCAGTCCTGATGAATACCAGAGATATTTATCTCTGGTATTCCCAGATACCCACTGATTTCAATCCAAGGTCTTATGCAGATCCTGACAAAATAATGACGGCGATCAGAGCCTTTAGCAAAGAACCAGGATTTCCCAATCCGGTGGACCGCTGGAGCTTCGCGGCTAAACAAAAAGACTGGGATAACGTAAGCTCCGGAGCCGCGGACGATTTTGGAATGAATGTTTTCTTTATCAAAGAGGGCGACCTTCGGGTTAAGTATGTCGAAAAAGCATCTCCGGCGGGTATTGCAGGAATACGGCGCGGCTGGCGCATAACAAAGATCAACGGGAATACAAATATTACTACAACGAATTCCAAGTTTCTTGTTGATAATATTTATAGCAGCCCGGGCAGCAATATAACCTTCGAAAAGCCGGATGGCTCCGTAGTAGATGTTGCTTTAAAAGCGGCAGGATACCAGGAGAACCCTATTTTTTTGGATTCCGTTTATACGGCAGGGTCAAAAAAGGCCGGTTACGTGGTCTTTAATTCTTTCCTTGGTGATACCACCCAAATTTATAACCAGTTCCAGCGGATATTCAACAGGTTCAGCCAGGAAAGCGTGAACGAGGTGGTTATCGATCTCAGGTATAATGGAGGGGGTTATGTTTCCGTACAGGACAAACTGGCCAACTACCTGATCAATTCTTCAGGGAACGGAAACATTATGATGAACCAGCAATACAATGACAAATACAAGCAGTTCAATTCAACAACACGGTTTAGAAAACTGGGTTCACTTAACCTGAGCCGCATATTTTTTATTGTAAGTAACGGCACGGCGTCTGCAAGTGAGCTTTTAATCAATAACCTTAAGCCATATCTTGACGTTAAGGTAGTGGGGCCTTCTAATTCTTATGGCAAACCCGTGGGCTTTTTCCCGATCCCCGTAAAGGACTGGTATATTTTCCCCGTGTCTTTCAGGAGTACAAATAAAAATGGGGAGGGAAGCTATTTCGACGGGATAAAAACAGATAACAAAGCGGCCGACGGATTAGATAAAGAATGGGGTGACAGGAGTGAGCCCTGCCTTGCAAGCATTATCCGTTTTATTAGTACCGGCGCATTCAGCCGCGCAGAAACTGCCGGGATTTATGGTGCACAGAGCATAGCCGAAACAACTGTACCCTCGCAGGTAAGAACCACTAACGAAATGCTGAACCCAAACACCTTTAAAGGTGCAATTGCAACGGGAATAAAATTTTAAGAGGAAAGTAAAAGTATCGATGTCCGCTGGCCTCGCGCGAGAATGCGGCGCAGGATTGAGCGTGGCGTTCTCGTGCCAAGTATGGAAAGTTAAAGCACTACTATCAGAATCTCTGCTAAAGTAAAAGGCACGAGTACGCATCGGCACATTGGCCAGGCCCCATACTCTCGCCAGGATTTGGGGCCTCGTAATATAAGAGGTGCAGCGCACCGTAATATTGTGGGTTATGGCAAATACCTATACCCGGAACCTGACTTATAAAATATTACTCACCCTGGTTACATAAAATAAAGCGTTGATGCCATAGCTCGCCTTGACTTATATAGTACAAACACAAAGACAACCTTAAAACTAAACGTAACCTCAAGTAAAAATCTTAGTGAACTCCATGGTTCCCTTCTCTGTGCCCTCGGTGGTTTTCTTCTTTGTTCCTCTACACTGGTTGAATGACACGTTTAAGCAGCTTTTTCAATACGCCTGCCCGGGATGTGCTTCTGTGGTTTTCCTTACATGCAGGCGGAATACTTCCATTAACGTTAACGTATACACGAAAAATGTATCAGCAGGAGCAACATCATCTGACCTGGTTGTAAGGGTGAAAGTTTAATGCCTCTGAACATTTATTTTTCAGATTTTGGTTTAACTTTTTGTTCTGTTAAGCGGTGCGTTACTGGCATGTTTTTCTAATCATAAATAATGAAGCAGGCTTAAAAATCCCTTCTTTACAATTTTATGAAAAAGAGTTACTTTCTGATCATGATCACTTCGGTTTTTTGCTTTGAAAATGTATCTGCCCAATCGCAGCCCTCCTATGGTATCCGGGCTGGCCTGACAATTTCCGACTGGAACGGTGAAGCGGTTAATAATATGAATAAGCTGGTAAACGTGGCAGACGGCCTTGTTAGTACCCGTTCAAGAAAAGCGTTTTATGCAGGCGGTTACATGAATGTTCCGGTAAGTGCCACGCTTTCCGTTGAGCCGGGAATATACTTCTCTCAGAAAGGTTACACAATGAATGGAGATATTGAGATCAGCGCTTTAAAGTTTTTAGGGCCTAATGCTACAGTTCAGATGCAATCAAGTTACATTGATGTGCCTGTGGTTCTAAAGGCCAATCTTGTCAAAGGTTTGCAGCTTTTTGCCGGGCCGCAGGTATCTTACCTTCTTCAGAACAATCTGCATCTGAATGCGGGTGTCTTCGGGTTTTCCGTTTTTCAGCGCGATATCGATATGACGGATAATTTCAAAAGATGGGACGTCGGTTTAACCGGTGGATTAGCGTACCAGTTTGGCAATGGATTTAATATTCAGGCCGGCTATGAGCACGGGCTTTCAAGAGTCGACGCAAACAGCAATTTCAAATCGTACAACCGCGTGGCCAAAGTTGGAATCGGATTTACATTTTAGTTTTGCAGACTTCCGGAGCCATGCTCCGGAAGTTTACATGACTTTACTTGATCCTGGTTTTTACTTCCTGCAATTTCAACAGTGCTTCCACAGGCGTAAGGCGGTTTATGTCTATGTCGTCAAGCAGTTTCCTGATTTCATCAAATGTTTGGGAGTGTGCGTCAAAAATAGACAGCTGTAGTTTTGGCGCTGAAATTCTTTTTACAGGTTCCTCAGCATTTTCTTCAACATGCTTTTTTTCCAGTTGTTTCAATACCGAATTTGCGCGCTCGATAAGCGAGGGAGGCATGCCGGCTATCTTTGCAACATGGATGCCAAAGCTGTGTGTGCTGCCGCCCCTTGCCAGCTTGCGAAGAAATATGATCTTGTTCCCTGCTTCCTTATTGGTGATGTGATAGTTTCTGACGCGGCTCAACTGGTTTTCCAGTTCATTCAATTCGTGGTAGTGGGTAGCGAATAACGTTTTGGGCGCCTGCATCGTTTTATGCAGGTGTTCCACTATGCTCCACGCAATGGATATCCCGTCATAAGTTGAAGTACCCCGGCCGATCTCATCAAGAAGAATAAGGCTTCGTTCTGTCAGGTTGTTAATGATACTGGCGGTTTCATTCATTTCCACCATAAAAGTGCTTTCACCGCCGCTAAGATTATCGTTTGCACCTACCCGTGTAAAAATTTTATCTGTCAATGCGATCTTCGCTTCGTCGGCAGGCACAAAACTACCCATGTGGGCCATTAAGGTGATGAGTGCCACCTGCCTCAGCAATGCACTCTTCCCGCTCATATTCGGTCCGGTTAATATGATGATCTGCTGTGTTGTTTTGTTGAGCTCGATGTCGTTGGCGATATAGGTTTCCCCCGGGGTAAGGTTCCGCTCGATCACCGGATGGCGCGCCTCTTTCAGGATAATTTCATCTCCTTCATGAAGCTGCGGCCGTTTGCAATTATGACGAATGGCATTGTTTGCAAAACACAAAAGGCAATCGAGTATCGCGAGAATGTTTCCATTTGTCTGAATAGGAGCCAGGTAATCCTGTAACTCATTGAGCAGACTTTCAAAAAGCTTCAGTTCAGTTCCGAGGATCTTTTCTTCCGCTCCCGTGATCTTTTCTTCGTATTCTTTTAATTCGCTTGTGACGTATCGTTCTGCATTGGCGAGTGTCTGCTTTCTTATCCACGTGGCCGGCACCTTATGCTTATGCGAGTTCGTTACTTCAAGGAAGTACCCGAACACATGGTTGAAAGAGATCTTCAACGAAGGTATGCCGGTTAGTTCAGCTTCCTTTTGCTGTAACCTGATAAGGAATTCTTTTCCGCCGGAAGCGATTTTCCTAAGCTCATCAAGCTGCTCATCCACACCCTCCGATATCATTCCGCCTTTTGACGCTGTGGCAGGCGGGTTTTCGATGATCTCCCTGCTGATTTTTTCCGCAATGTAATGGCATGGATTAAGTGCGTCGCCCAATCTTTTCAGGTATTCGTTTTCCGAGGCCGCGCATATATTCCGGATAATGTCTGCCTGCTTCAAGCCCCTGCTGATCTGTAATACTTCTCTGGGGTTGATTTTTTTTACCGGGATCTTGCTTACCAGCCGTTCAATGTCTCCGCACGACCTGATTAGCTGGGATATTTTACTCCGGTTATCAACGTCTTTGATGAAGTACTCTACCAGGTCGAGCCGCTCATCAATTTTCAGCATATCTTTTAAAGGGAAAACGATCCAGCGTTTTAGCAGCCGTGAACCCATCGGGGACACGGTGTTGTCAAGAACCTTCAACAAAGTTTTACCTTCTTCCTGCCCGCTTCCCAGCAACTCGAGGTTCCGGATAGTAAAACGGTCCATCCATAAAAAATCATCCTTATCTATCCGCTGCATACTTACAATATGCTGCAGGTTAGGGTGTTCGGTATCTTTAAGGTAGTGCAGTATAGCACCCGCAGCAATCAGTCCACCCGTGAGCATTTCCACGCCAAAACCTTTCAGAGAATGTGTCATGAAGTGTTTCAGCAGTGTTTCCTGCGCATATACATCATTGTAAATCCATTCATCAAGGGTATATGTATAGAATTTGCTTCCGAACAGTTCTTTAAATTGTTTCTGTTTATGGCGCTGGAAGATCACTTCTGACGGCTTAAAACCCTGCAATAGCTTATCGGCATACTCCCTGTCGCCTTCCGCAACCAGGAATTCGCCGGTGGAAATATCAAGGAAGGCAATGCCGAACAGGTCATTATGAAAATGTATGCTTCCCAGGAAATTATTGGTGTTTACATCAAGAAGTTTATCATTTGTTGTGGTGCCCGGAGTTACCATTTCTGTAACTCCCCGCTTAACTACCCCTTTTGCCAGCTTCGGGTCTTCAAGCTGGTCGCAAACGGCTACCCGGTAACCTGCCTTCACGAGTTTGTGTAAATACGTGTCCAGCGCATGATGCGGAAATCCAGCGAGGTCGGTGGAAACGGCAGCGCCATTGTTTCTTTTGGTGAGGGTAATGCCAAGAACCTGGGATGTAACGACCGCGTCCTGCCCAAAGGTTTCATAAAAATCGCCTACACGAAAAAGCAGTAAAGCATCGGGGTACCTGGTTTTAATTGCCCGGTGCTGCTGCATCATCGGCGTATCATCACTGCTCTTTGACATGTAACAAAAATAAGGTTTTGACGTTTGCCGCAAAGGTGTAAAAAACGGTTCAGGCAGCAAACTACACCCTGCATGCTGGAATCCGCAATGCCAGTCTAAAATCTGCAATCCCTCCTTACCTTTGGGCGATGCGAAAGCTAAGTATGGATGAACTTCACCGGAAGTCGGTTGAAGACTTCCGGAGATCAGACAAATTACCGGTAACGCTGATAATGGATAATATACGCAGTATGCATAATGTGGGCAGCGTGTTCCGGACCGCTGATGCATTTCTCGTTGATGGTATATATTTATGTGGCTTTACTCCGCAGCCTCCCCACAGGGATATCAATAAAACCGCGCTGGGAGCTACCGAGACTGTCAGTTGGAAATATTTTCCTTCAACATCGGAGGCCATTCATTTGTTAAAGGAAAGCGGGTGTACTATCTACGCGGTTGAACAGGCTGAAAACGCTATATCTCTTCAACATGCCTCGTCGATAAAGAGCCCAAAAATAGCTGTCGTTTTTGGCAATGAAGTTGAAGGGGTAAGCAATGAAACATTAAAGTTATGCGAAGGTTGTATTGAAATTCCGCAATTTGGAATGAAGCATTCACTGAATATCTCGGTTGCAGCAGGGATTGTTTTGTGGGAGCTGGTTAGAAACCGCATCATCTAATAGGGTTCGCACCCATATCACCGGTAAAAACAAAAACGTTTAAAGTTGGCAAGCATCAGAAATTATTTTTCGCTGGTAAAATTTTCCCATACCATTTTTGCGTTACCCTTTGCATTGATAGGTTTTTTTCTGGGTGGGAAGACGTTACAGAACCATGAACTTTCAACGAGTAAACCGTTATGGCAACTGCTGCTGTGCGTAGTGCTTTGCATGGTGTTTGCCAGAAGTGCTGCTATGGCGTTTAACAGGTGGCTGGATAAACATTACGACGCTTTGAATCCCCGCACGTCTGTCCGGGAAATACCTGCAGGCATAATACCTGCCAGGCATGCACTTCTTTTCGTAATTGTTAATGCCGTTGCGTTCATAATCACTACCCGGTTTATCAATCCCCTCTGTTTCTATCTTTCTCCCGTAGCCTTGTTTGTAATATTGTTTTATAGTTACACCAAAAGGTTTACCGCTCTGTGTCATTTTGTTTTGGGGATAGGATTATCACTTGCGCCGATAGGTGCATACCTCGCCGTTACCGGGCAATTCGCTTTACTGCCGGTCTTATTTTCCCTGTCGGTAATCTTCTGGGTGTCGGGGTTTGATATCATTTATGCATTGCAGGACATTGATTTTGACAGGTCACAGCAACTGCGTTCCCTGCCGGCGTGGCTTGGCAAACGAAAAGCGTTACACACTTCATCGTTCCTTCATCTCCTTAGCATAGGCTGCATTGTTTATGCCGGAACATATACCGGGTTTTGGAGCTTATGGTATTGGGCAGGGGCAGCAGTGTTTGCCGCGATGCTTATCTATCAGCATTCCATCGTGAAACCAAATGATTTGAGCCGGGTGAATCTTGCTTTCATGACAACAAATGGAATTGCCAGCGTTGTCTTTTCTTTATTTGTGATCACCGACCTGGTTTACGCATAAGGCACAAATATCCAGGGTGCATTTTGAAATCTTCCGCCGTCATTGTTTATCTGCATCGGCACGGGTGCTTGTCATGGGGGAGAGCCTAAAGGGTGAAGCTTTACGTGACCTATAAGCGCTCACCTTGAAAGATGGCTGAAAATGTTAGCGTAGGTGATCAATGATCACGCTGCGCTGTTACATGATGCCATTCTTGTTTCTCGCATAAAAGTTCGTACTTCGTGCTCTAAATGCTTACCTGTTTTGCCCAGGATTCTTGCAATAGATTATGGACTTAAGCGAACCGGCATCGCCGTCACTGATCCGTTAAAGATCATTGCCAGTGGATTAACAACGGTACATTCCAAAGACCTTATATCCTTTCTGAAAAATTATTTTCTTCATGAACCCGTTGAGCTGATCATTATCGGTGAACCCCGGAACCTCGATGACTCGGAAACGCATGCCACCCCCCTGGTGGTGCAGTGTGTTAAGGAACTGGAAAAAAATTTCCCGGGGATACCCGTAAAGAAAGTTGACGAAAGATACACTTCGAGGCTTGCTGTTCAGAGTATGGTTCAAAGTGGAATGAAAAAGAAAGACAGGCGTAATAAAGCGCTGATCGACGAAATAGCCGCCACGATCATCCTCCAGGAATACCTGCAGCATAACTTTTCCTGATGATACGCTGATTGCCGGTAAACACTTTCAGGCCATCGCATGGGCTGGCAATAGTGCAACCATTAAAGCCGCATCACCACAGGAATTGTGAATTACAAAGATTAAATTTGCACCTCATCCATTTGAAGTGCCCTGCCATTTATCAGGCCGGCCCGGAAGATATATAATTATGATATTACCAATCGTTGCTTACGGGCATCCTATCTTAAGAAAAAAAGCTGAAGATATCAGCGCTGATTATCCCGGCCTGTCTAAACTTGTTGAAGACATGTGGGAAACCATGTATCACAGCAATGGGGTAGGGCTTGCAGCTCCGCAGATCAACCGGAGTATCCGCTTATTTATTGTCGACAGCAGCCAGATTTTCACGAACATGGAAGACGACGAGGAACCAAAGGATTACCCCGATAAACCCGGGATCCGGCAGGTATTTATCAATGCCCATATCAGCGCTTTAGACGGACAGGAATGGGTTTATAATGAAGGCTGTCTTAGTATTCCCAAGATACGTGAAGATGTTTACCGCTCTGAGAAAGTGACGCTCGAATATGTTGATGAAAACTTTAGCCCGCAAACGCTCACCTTCAGCGGGATTACCGCGCGCATCATATTGCATGAATACGATCATATAGACGGAAAGCTCTTTATTGATCATATCAAGCCGCTTAAACGAAAGTTACTCAAAGGCAAGCTTGAAGACATCACCAGGGGCAGGATAAAGGTTGATTACCGTATGCTGTTTCCCAAATGAGGAGCGGCCGGTCCGTTAATGATCAACAAGTACACATGAAAATAATCCTTTGCTGTTTAAGGTCTTTCCTATCCGCGTGTTTCCCGCTACTGATTTGTTGTGCGGCCCATTCACAGGACAGCTCGGTAAATGTTTCAAACAAGGTCATTACGCTCAAAGAAGTTGTGGTGCGAAACAATCTTAACGTGGCCAGCTTTATCGAACGGGTTCAGAAGGATACCAGTTTCTACAAAGCCTTTAAAAACCTCCGCATTTTGGGATATACCGCCCTTAACGACATCCGGATGATCAATAGAAAAGGCGTCATCAAAGCTACTCTTCAAAGTAAAACCAGGCAGACGGTAAAGGCCGGTTGCAGAACGATGGAAGTGCTTGAAGAATCCACTACGGGGGATTTCTATGACCGGGAGAAAACCCCGAATTATTATACTGCGGAAATGTATGCCGGCCTGTTTTTTACGAAAGGGAAAATTTGCGGTGAAACCAACCGGGTAAAGGGTGATCCGATGACCGCTAAAGGCAAAAGCGGCATTCAAAAACATAAGGAACATTTGAAAATGCTTTTCTTTAACCCGGGATCAAAAATTCCGGGTATTCCGTTTATAGGAAATAAAATCGCAATTTTTGATGAGGATGTTTCCAGGTTGTATGACTTTGTTATTGATATGGGTGACTACAAAGGTCAGAATTGCTATATTTTTATGATCAAAGCCAGGGAAGATCTTACAACGGGAGAAAAAGACCGGCTGGTTATCAATCATATGACAAGCTGGTTCGACAGCGGTACTATGGAAATCGTTGCACGTGATTACGACCTGAGCTATAATGCCGGCGTATACGATTTTGACGTGCACATGGAGGTTCAGATAGAAAAATATGGTGAATACCTGGTTCCTAAGCTGATCCGCTATACCGGTGACTGGCACGCACTTTTTAAAAAGAGGGAAAAAGGGTTTTTTACGGCAACACTATTTGACTTTAACCGGTGAAGGGAATTCGAAATTTCTGCCTTTTTACACTTCAATCTACATTTTTCGCTTTCACATAACCTCTCCATTTATCAATCACCTCCTTTATGTCATCAGCCAGTTCACTATCGAATATTACCTCCTGCCTGGTTGACGGATGAATGAAACCGATCGTTTTTGCATGCAAAGCCTGGCGTTTGCAGATGTTAAAACAATTGTCCACAAACTGTTTGTATTTCGTGTAAACAGTTCCTTTGACGATCCTGTCGCCGCCATAGGTATCATCATTAAAAAGCGGGTGCCCAATGTGCTGCATGTGCACCCTGATCTGGTGCGTACGGCCGGTTTCAAGCCGGCATTCTACTAAAGTGACGTACCCCGACCGTTCAAGCACACGGTAATGGGTAACCGCTATTTTGCCAAATTCTCCTTCCGGGTATGCATCAAAGAGCTTGCGTGTTTTCCGGTGACGGCCTATATGGGCAATAACCGAACCGTAATCGTCCTTCACATCTCCCCATACCAAAGCATGGTACCTTCGGATGACGGTATGATCAAAAAATTGTTTGGCCAGAGCAGTAGCGGCAACCCCGGTCTTTGCAAGTACCATTAAACCGCTTGTATTTTTGTCGATCCGGTGAACCAGGCCAAACCTGGGAAGAGATTCTTCAGTAAGCCCCGGATGATTTTGCAACAGGTGATAGGCCACGCCGTTTATCAGTGTTCCTGAGTAATTTCCGCAACCGGGATGAACCACCATCCCTGCCGGTTTGTTGATGACCATCAGTTCCGTGTCTTCATAGACGATATCCAAAGAAAGTTTTTCGGGTACGATCTCTTCTCCGCGTGACTCCCTGTGAGAATAAACGATGATTTCGTCGAGCGGCCGGATCTTGTAATTTGACTGTACTGGTTTGTGATTTACAAGCACCTGTCCGGTCTCAATGGCTTTTTGTACTTTATTCCGGGTTGCGTTCTCTGTTCTGGCAACTAAAAATTTGTCTATCCTGAGGGGTTCCTGGCCTTTATCTACAACCATAGTCATAAGCTCGTATAATTCCTCCGTCTCTTCGGGTTGCCCGGGTTCTTCTATGGCCAGGTCATCGATCATATTGCACTTTATGCAAAAATAAGGAAGTCAGTACAACTGGTCAGTCTGGCAATAAAGAAATAAATTGCAGCTATGCAAAATGTATTCTTCCGCGACCTTGATGTAATTGATTACGAGTCTGCATGGCAATACCAGGAAAAGCTACTCCAGGAAAACATTAGCATTAAATCGGAAGCCCGCCGGGCAAAGCAGCAAGCGGGGGTAGCAGAGTGGCCTCCGGAACCCGGAGCCATTTCTTCCACTGTCAATTACCTTCTCCTGCTGGAACATCCGCCCGTTTATACGCTTGGCAAAAGCGGTCATGTTGAAAATATGCTCATCACGAAAGAACAGATGCAGCAGGAAGGTATTGCATACTTTAATACCAACAGGGGGGGTGATATCACCTTTCACGGACCGGGGCAGTTAGTGGGCTATCCTGTCATTGATCTTGAAAAGTTTTATACGGATATCGGAAAATATCTCCGAGACCTCGAAGAGGTCATTATTTTAACTTTGGCCGCATACGGATTGAAAGGAGGCCGGTCGGCCGGAGAAACGGGTGTCTGGCTCGATCCGGAGGTTACCGGCAGAGAAAGAAAAATTTGCGCTTTAGGCGTTCGCTGCAGCCGCTGGATTACGATGCATGGCTTTGCTTTCAACGTAAACACAAACCTTGGTTATTTTAAACAGATTATTCCATGCGGCATACGTGGCAAACAGGTAACGTCCCTTCAAAAGGAGTTGGGCGTTGAAGTGCCAATACAGGAAGTAAAGCAGCATGTAAAGGCAAATTTCGAAAGGGTTTTCGATGTGCAGTTGATTCATTAAGATTACTGAAAAACACATTAAAAATCCTTCGGCACAAACAGCCTGTGCTTTTCTTTTAACTTCCCATCTTCATAAAGCTCAAAGCTGAACCATCCGGAATGAATAAAATTTGTTTTGTCAACAATTAAAAAGGGTTCCTGGATGTGTTTTATTTCAAAGACCTCCGTATTGTTTTCTTCAAAAAACTTTACTGAATATTTCTTTGTAGAAGCTTCGGGGAGGGATATTCTGATATTTCCCTCTCTCTCCGTAAAAACATAGCGGGAAGGTTGAAAATATTCCTTAGCGATATATGGCCTGATTAGAAGCGTATCACCTGACTTCAAAAACAAGGTGTCTTTCGTGTTATAGGCCACCGAATCCCTGAAACGTTTAAGGTAGCTGTCACCGATAACACCTATCAGAAGGTTGTTTTTCTTTAGAATGATCATCCTGTCATTACTCCCTTTCCTGATCATTTTTTTTTGCTCTTCCAGTTCCTCGCTGGTCAAAGAACGGCTTTCTATGGTTTGGCCTTCCCAGGCTGTCTGGGCTGTATCCGGCGCAGGGCGCTTAACAGCACTAAACAGGTATTTGCCACTATCCAGCAGAATATATATCCTGTAAAACATATGGTTAGTCGTTGCTTTCGTGTCTACATAACCATTTTGAGGAGGAGTGGGATCGGGTACGGTAAGGATGGTTTTATAATTTTTAATGCTGTCAAAAGACCTTTGAATGCTTAGCTGCCTTATCCTGGTACCATAGGGGTTTGTCCAGCTTACTACAATGCGGTCATTTCCTTTATGGATAATGGTGAATCCTGGGAGAACATCCTGGGCACTTGTCAACAGTGATATGATTGTCATCGCGAGCAGCAGGCTCAGTTTCCGGTTCATCATGAATCAATAACGCTCGGTGTTATAAATGTATTTCAATAAAAGTGCAAAGATAAGAGCATGGCATATCAAAAATCCAAAACATCACCATCGAAGCACTCAGAAAGATAATGTCCCGCGAGGGAGCGATGCATTGCCTTGTAATCCACCGCTGTGTATGATAAGTACCCGGCTTCCGGGCGGGAAATATTTTTTTTTAATAAGATCAATACAGGCGAACATCAGCTTTCCGGTGTAAACGAAATCCGTCGGGATGCCTGTTGCTTCATAAAAGCTGTTCATAAATTGCAGCAATACGTTGTTTGCCTTTGCATATCCCCCGAAATGGTAATCCGTAAGGATAGAACAGTCTTTTTTCCGGTCTGCATTTTCCACCCAGGCGGGTACTTGATTATCCTGGAAACCCATACCTTTTAACACGGGTATACCAATGATTCGGGTTCCGGGATCAGAGGCGTTAAGAATGCCGGCGAACATCGTTCCCGTTCCAATGCAGCAAACAACATGCGAATACCTTTTTTCCCCGGTCAGGTCAAGAATTTCTTTACACCCTTTTATTCCCGGAATACCTCCTCCGCCTTCGGGTATGATATAACTTTTCTGATGCTCATCCTGCGGGCGGCTGGTGTCGTACATCTTCGCCTTTGCTGCGTATAAGCTTCTGCTGACAAAAGTAAGTTGCATTCCATAAGCCAATGAATCGATAAGCGTTTGCGACAAACGGGCAGGCCGTTCACCCCTGATTATGCCCGTTGCTGCAAGTCCGGCCTGCCTGGCTGCATAGGCGGCGGCAACAACATGATTCGACCATGCACCACCGCACGTCACGACAGACTGATACCCGTTTCCAAGAGCTTCACTGATATGATATTTAAGCTTAAACCATTTATTTCCTGATATCACCGGGTGTATTTTGTCTAAGCGTAAGATGTCTGCCGATAATAATTTATCTGTGAGTTCACTTGGCCATAAAGGCTGAAGCTCTGCATGTTGTAACGCTATGTCATCGGGGTCATTCATAATAAGGTTATCTCCGGTGGCGATATAAATGATTACACCGGGTTGTTTCTACGGGTTAACCAGGGGTAAGGAATGCAAATAAAATATAAAGTACCGGAACATTCCTTTTTTCTATTTTCGTGCCACAAAAAGACAAAGAATGCAACCAACCTTATTGATTTTAGCGGCAGGAATGGCTTCCCGTTATGGAAGTATGAAACAAATTCAATCATTTGGGCCCGGCGGTGAAACCATTATGGATTACTCCATTTATGATGCGATCCGGGCGGGATTTAAGAAAGTGGTTTTCATTATCCGTAAAGAATTTGCTGATAATTTTAAAGGGATATTTGAGCCTAAACTTGCCGGAAAGGTAGAAACAGATTACGTATTCCAGGATCTTACTCATTATATTGGCGACTTCCAGGTACCTCCGGAAAGAACCAAGCCCTGGGGAACAGCCCACGCCGTATTATGTGCAAAAGACGCGGTCAGGGAAAACTTTGCGGTGATCAATGCTGATGATTTTTATGGAAGAGATGCTTTTGAGAAAGCTTACGAATTTTTAACCACGGCATGTAATGAAACTACCCATTCGATCATTGGATATGAACTGGCGAAAACATTATCGGAAAACGGAACGGTCAGCAGGGGAGTTTGTGAAGCAGATGCAAGCGGCAACCTGATATCCATCGCGGAACGAACAAAAATATACAGGGACGGGGAAAGGATTGTGTATGAAGAAAACGACGAGAAAGTAGAGGTGCCGGTTACTTCAAGTGTTTCGATGAACTTCTGGTGTTTTCATCCGTCGGTCTTTCCGTTTATCCAAAAGCTCTTCCATGACTTTTTAAGCACGAAAATAAATGATCCTAAAGCCGAATTTTTTATTCCGATCATCGGCGATGGCTTTATCAGTGAAGGGAAAGGTGTTATTAAGGTTATCCCTACCTCCGCTCAGTGGTTTGGCGTAACGTACAAGGAAGATGCTGAGGGCGTAAAAGAAAGCCTCAATAAGCTAATAGCCGGGGGGGAATATCCGCCTGCATTGTGGGATTGATGATATGGACAGGTGCCGGAGCTGTTGTCAGGGGTTATTGTTTCCTCCATCCTGGCGGGAGGCTCCAAAGCATTGCACGAAAAAGGCCGCCTGTAAAGACAGCCTTTTTCGTGCGTTATATGAGAAGCCGTACTTAATACGTCTTAACCATAAAGACGCAGTCCTGTATTTTCCTGATCTGCTGCACCCTGCCCATATTTTTAATGCTTGAAGTGGAAACGAGCCTGATATTTTTGTAAGATCTATCCTGTTTGAGGTCTTCAAGAGCATTCAGGATATTTTTTGTTCGGATAGCGAAAACTACACCCTCCGCCAGGGCCTGCCGGGTACTCAGGATGCCTACTACCTCTCCGTTTTTATTGATCACAGGGCCCCCGCTGTTACCGGGATTTGCGGCAACCGCAATCTGGCAGGCAAGGGTATCGCCGTTAAAACCTGTTTGTGCGCTCATGTAACCCTGGCCATAAACGATCTCATCTCTCGGGTAACCAAGCGTAAATATTTCCTCGCCCAGTTCTGCGCCAGAGTTTTTAAACCCGTATGGTAACGACGGGAACGATTTAAAGTCAGCATCATCTATTTTAAGAATAGCGAGATCTCTTAAGAAATCCACGCGGACGATGCCTGCCTTGAATTCCTGTCCCTTACTGTTTTGTACAACCACATTTTTGTTATCGCCGATGATATGCGCGTTTGTTACCAGGTACCCTTTCGGATCCACCAGGAAACTTGTGCCGCCCGATGTAACATTGGCGTCTTCGGGTATCTTCGGGATTTTCTTGTCATAAATGATCTGGTTACTTAACGCGTTTTGCTTTTGTTCCAGCCTGAGTACCTTTCTGCTCAGTTGTTCAACGTATGCTATATTGGCTTTCGGTGTAAAGTACGCAACCAGGCCGCTTATGGCGATCGCAGTAAATCCGGCAATGGAAGCTGCTACCGCAAAAACTCTCTGGTATTTCTTTATCAGTTGGAAAACACTGGCTTTCGGAGCAATTTCTTTGATATCTCCCGAACTTACCAGCCTGTTATGAACATCGTGTAATGCGGATTTGAAATTTTTGCGTTCACCATGTTTACTCAATCCTGTCAGAAAAATTGAATGTTCAACTACCATCTGATCCACTTCGGGGTTGCTTCTGCGTAACTGATCAAATTCCGCAAGTTCCCCGGGACTCATTTCTCCCTGGATATATCTTTCCACAGCCTGCACCAGTTTAATTTCTTCCATTATAATTTGTCGTTTTTATATTGAGAAAAGAAAAGCTTTTTTAAACGCATCAGGCATTTGTACTTTTGATTTTTCGCATTATCTGCATTCGTATAACCGAAAGAACCGGCAATGTCCGTCATGTTCTTTTTTTCCAGGTAATAAGCTTCAATCAGGCTTTTACAAGGCTCCCCCAGGCTCATCAGCGCTTTTTCCATTATTTCAAAATCAACATTTCGCTTTTCGTGGGCTTCTATAGTATCTTCTACCTGCACTATTTCGGCTATCCCCTCCACTTCACCTCCATAACGCTTAAGTTGTTGTAATCGCTTAAGCCACAGTCTTCTGGATACGGAATAGAGGTAAGTTTTGATTTGGCAGTTTAACTCAAAAGTTTCTGATTTCGAGTTTTCAAAAAGAACGATCATGGCTTCCTGAAAGATATCCCTGGCGTCATCGGCCGTGCCATTATTGTTAATGACAAAAGCCTGGATCATACTATAGTTCTGTTTATAAATAGTTTCCGCGGCGGCCTTGTCGTCCTTTGCCAGTCCCTGGAGTAATTTCTTTTCGGAGGAAGCTGTATTCACAATACCTGAATTAATACGTCTGATTATAAATAGTAACCCTAAATTAACAATGGGTTACCTTTTCCCGCTTAGGGAATAAAACGAAATACATTCATTAAAAAAACAAACAAATGAAAAAGCTTTTATTAGTATTAGCAATTGGCGCCTTTGCAGCTTGTAACGACAGCAGCACAACGAGTACAGATACTGCAGGAGATTCTCTTTCAACACAATCTGAAGATAGTAAAATGATGGTTGACCCAAATCAAACCGCTACTGTGGATTCTATGCAAGCCGGGGCTGTGGATTCTCTGAAAACTGATACATTGAAGAAATAATTATTATTTATAAAGCAGGCAATTGTAAAAAGCCGTCCTATTCCAGGATGGCTTTTTAATTACGCGTATACACAGTCAGGTTAGCACAGACGTATATGATATGTGGCAGTAAAAAAGTTAAGCTCATTTAAAATCCATCCTTAACTTAAGGTTTTCATCTATAGCATCAAGAAACTCCTCCGTATAAAGGTAATCCCTTCCATGCTCCACTTTGTTCCCATGAATACAAACTGCCAGGTCTTTGGTCATTTTGCCACTTTCAACTGTTTGGATGCACACTTCTTCAAGCGCCGTGCAGAAATCTATCAATTGCTGGTTATCGTCTAGTTTACCCCGGAAAGCCAGGCCTCTTGTCCAGGCAAATATCGAGGCAATCGGGTTAGTGGAAGTCGGCTTGCCTGCCTGGTGATCGCGATAATGCCGGGTAACGGTGCCGTGGGCTGCTTCAGCTTCCATTATCTCGCCGTTGGGGGTGATCAATACCGATGTCATCAGGCCAAGAGACCCAAAGCCCTGTGCAACAGTGTCACTTTGAACATCGCCGTCGTAATTTTTGCAGGCCCAGACAAAGTTGCCATTCCACTTTAATGCGCTGGCTACCATGTCGTCAATCAAACGATGTTCATATACGATACCTGCTGCTTCAAACTTCGATTTAAATTCGTTCTCGTAGATATCCTGGAAGATATCTTTAAACCTTCCATCGTATTTTTTCAGGATTGTATTTTTGGTCGAAAGATACAAGGGCCACTGTTTACCAAGCGCCATGTTAAAGCAGCTTCGTGCAAATCCATTTATGCTTTCGTCTGTGTTGTACATGCTCAGCGCAACGCCGTCTCCCTTAAAATGATAAACCTCAAACTCCTGGGGCTCACCTCCATCTTCGGGCGTAAAGGTCATGGTTAATTTGCCCTTCCCTTTAATTACGGTGTCAGTAGCCCGGTATTGATCACCGAAAGCATGCCGGCCAACAATGATCGGGGAGGTCCAGTTGGTAACCAGCCGGGGCACATTTTGCATCACAATGGGTTCCCGGAACACCGTTCCGTCAAGGATATTCCGGATGGTGCCGTTCGGGCTTTTCCACATCTGCTTTAAATTAAATTCCGTAACCCGTGCCTCATCAGGCGTTATCGTGGCACATTTGATGCCTACGCCGTACTGCCTGATCGCATTTGCGGCATCAATAGTCACCTTGTCGCCGGTGTTGTCGCGGTTTTCTATCCCAAGGTCGTAATAATGGATATCAGCTTCCACGTAGGGAAGGATAAGTTTGTCTTTTATAAACTTCCATATGATGCGGGTCATTTCATCACCATCTAGTTCAACGACAGGATTTGCTATCTTTATCTTGTTCATATTAATTATTTTTGACAAACACAGGTGCGCAAACCTACACGAAATGAATGAATTGGCAAATACCTGGTTTAATAAGTCGGGGGACAGGAACAACAATGGTGCGGGTTTTTTTCCACAACATTTATAATTTCTTCCAATAAAGATTAGTCATTAAGTTCGTTTCTATTATATTGCAAGCATGCTGGACCCTGTATATCAATATTTAAACAGATTTATAGATATTTCGGAGGAAGAGTACAATTTTATATGCAACCACGCCGAGTTACGCCACTTCAATAAAAAAGTACGGCTGGTTGATATCGGCGAACAAGAGTCTTACGTAAACTTTATTACAAAAGGGCTTGTCCGAAAATATTTTTACAGGCACAGGGAAGAAGTAATCACCCAGATCGCAAAAGAAAGTGAACTTATTTGTTCTGCTGTTTCATTTCTCACAGGTGGAACATCGGAGTATATTGTGGAAACTATTGAGCCTACCACAATGCTATCCGTATCCCGCGAAAATCTCGAGAAAGTCTACGCACGCAGTTTCCGGATGGAAAGAATGGGAAGGTTAGTGATCATTGACTGGCTGTTACAAAAAGAATATTGGGAAAGTTCCCGCATTCAAAACGGACCGAAAGAACGCTTTTTGTCCTTTATCAGCGAAAACCCTGACCTCCTTACCCGGGTTCCGCAGAAATACCTTGCTTCTTATCTTAATATACAAGCTGAAACTTTTAGCCGCTATAAACGTTTATTACAAATTCCCGTTAGCTGGGAGCAGGAAGAATATAAATCTGTTGTTTCTGAGTAAATGGAACTATGGTAAAGACACCTCAATTTAACAGTAGGTATATCCCGTATGTAGAAAAATTACATCAATATTTTAGCCGGTTCGTCCTGTTAAATAAACAGGAGTTTGAGCAGATGTGGCCCTACTTCGAGTTCCGCGAATTCGCAAAAAAGGAGCAGATCGTTAAGTTAGGGGAAATAGACATCTACTTCAATATTATCCTGAAAGGGCTCGTGCGTAAATATACGATGGTGGGTAAAAAAGACGTCACCCTGCAGCTATCCATTGAAGGTCAGATGATCCACTCGGAAATTTCATTCAACACACAGACTCCGTCGGATACCATTATTGAAACTGTGGAGCCTACCCTTTTATTTTCCATGACCTATGAAAATCTTCAGAAAGTGTACGCGCTTAATCCCAAAACAGAAAGGCTGGGAAGGCTGGTAATCACTTATATGTTCATTAAAAAAGATCACCGTGATTATTCACAGCTTAAGAAAACCACTCGTGAACGTTTCGTGGATTATATGCAGTCGCACCCTGATATGCTTCAGCGGGTTCCCCAAAAATATATTGCATCTTACCTTAATATAAAACCCGAAACATTCAGCCGTTTAAAACACCTGATGAAGTACATGAGTAAAAAGCCTGAGCTATAAGTTGACAAGCAGTACTGGTATCTTCAATTCGTGCCTTACCTTGTTTATGGTTTCTCCATACAGCCAATCCTTCATCCCCGCATGTCCATGAGCGCCCATCACCAAAAGATCCGCTTTTTCTTCCCTTACTATCCTGACGATCTCCTCCCGGCGCCCCCTGTAGCCAAGCTTTCCTATAACCGTATATCCTTTCTCTTCTAATTGCCGGATATAAAAAGCCAATTGTTCTTCATCTTTCCTTGTTTCCAGGTCGTCTGTAACAGCCCCGAGTACCCGTGCGGTGGCGCTTTCTACCACATGGATCAACACAAAGGAAGCGTTTTGTTTTCCCTGTCCTAAAGCAAAGGCAAGCAGTTTATCATCTTTTGTGCTGAAATCCAACGCTACTGCCACCCTGGCAAATGCAGGGATTGCTAAATTGTCGAGGGTTTTTATGTCGGGGTGAATTGTAGCCGGTAACTGTTCTTTTTGCTTTTTCAGCAAGGGATAAAGCGTAACTGTTATCAACAGCCCGACGAGAAATACAGCTCCAGCTACAACAAACATTTTCCAGAAAACGGCTCCCGGCGAACCAAGGAAGTCGACTATTTCCCCGCTTACCATTGTTAAATTAAGGGCAACCAGTACAGACGCTATTAGCCAGGCAGCAATTTTGGTAGGGGTATTGATGGTAAATGAGTGCATTTTACTTTTATCACTTACAAAATGGATAAGCGGAATTATGGCGAAGCCCAGTTGAAGGCTTAAAACAACCTGGCTAAAGATCAATAACGTGTCGATCTCCCGGTCGCCGTATAAAACAATAACGAAAACGGCCGGAATAATTGCCACCAAACGCGTGAGCAATCTTCGCAACCAGGGATTGATGCGAAGCCTGAGATACCCTTCCATTACGATCTGCCCTGCAAGCGTACCGGTGATTGTGGAACTTTGGCCTGCAGCGATCAGGGCAATTGCAAAAAGCACCGGAGCCAGTGTATTGCCCAATAAGGGGGCAAGCAGCTGATGTGCGTCTTTTATTTCTGCTACTTCTGTTCTTCCGGTTTTAAAAAAGACCGTTGCCGCAAGAACCAGGATAGCGGTATTTACGAAAAAGGCGAGGTTCAGCGCGATGGTGCTGTCGATAAAATTCATTTTGAGGGCGTGCTTTATTCCTTCGGGGTCACGCTGAATTTTGCGGGTTTGAACCAGGGCCGAGTGCAGGTATAAATTGTGCGGCATAACCGTTGCGCCAATAATGCCGATGGCAATATACAAAGCTTCACTGGAAGGAATGGATGGGATCAGTCCGGTTACGACCTCGCCGAGGTTGGGCCGGGCAAAAATCATTTCTGCTAAAAATGAAAGGCCGATCACTGCTACCAGGCAGATAATAAACGCTTCCATCTTACGCATGCCCAAACGTTGTAAATACAATAGCAGCAAAGTATCCAGAACGGTTATAAGCACGCCATACAACAAAGGCATGCCCGTAAGTAAATGAATACCGATCGCCATGCCCAATACTTCTGCAAGGTCGGTTGCAGCAATAGCAATCTCCGCAAGTATATATAACGCAAAATTGATTGGCCGCGGATATGTTTCCCGGTTTGCCTGTGCAAGGTCCCTTCCCCTTACAATCCCCAATCTCGCCGACAGGCTTTGAAGGAGCAGGGCCATAAGATTGCTCATCAGCAGAACCCATATCAGTGTATAGCCGAATTTACTGCCTCCTGCCAGGTCTGTCGCCCAGTTACCCGGATCCATATACCCAACGCTGACCAGGTACGCCGGGCCGAGAAATGCAAGCATTTTTTTCCACCCCACGGCTTTCCCCGTAGTATCGACAGACTCGTGTACTTCACTTAAAGATATGTTTTTGTCAATTTTATTCATGATAGGGAAAGTTGGGTAGCGGGATTAGTGTTATGGTATTGCAGGGGCAGGGAAGGCCATTCGAATGGGGGCTTATTCATATTTCACAAAAAGATGCCTTGCAAGGTGCTCACTTATCGTAAAGGCAGCTTTATTGTGCACCTTGATTTCAAGTGAATTATCATAAGTGAACTTTTTTTTCACTTCCAGCCGGGTGCCGATCTTTATATTTTTATGATTTAACAGCTCCATGATCTCTGCAGACTGGTCACCGATATTGCTGACCATGGAAACGGTGTTTACGGGCAGATCGGCAAGATTGATCTGTTTGTTTACCGGCATACGGCCCTGGTTGTCAGGAATGGGGTCGCCGTGTGGATCAGACCGGGGAAAGCCCAGGTATTCTTCCAGCCTGTCTGTAAGTTTCTTGCTGCTGATATGCTCCAGCTCCTCTGCAATTTCGTGCACCTCTTCCCACCCAAAGCCTAATTTTTGTACCAGAAATAATTCCCACAACCGGTGTTTACGGATGATCAGAATGGCCAGTTTTCTACCCTCTACGGTGAGCTTAACGCCCTTATACTTTTCATACTGCAGCAACTTCTGGGTTTTAAGCTTTTTAAGCATATCTGTTACCGAAGCAGCTTTTGTATGCAGGGCCTGTGCCAGCGCATTGGTGCTAACACTTGCATTCTCCTGTTGTAAATGAAAAATGGCTTTTATATAATTCTCCTTAGTTACCGAATATTTCATTCTTTATACATGTAAATCATTATACCCTTTACGCTATACCAGAGATGCCTTCCTGCATAGTGTTCATTCGAATGTTTCAGGTGCCTAAATAAATTTTTAGGTAAATCTAAAATTTTAATTTGAATCAAAAAAGATTTAAATGATTAGTTGTCGGGGAAATTTTAATTTTACCTGGAAAATTCACCAGCTACTACGTATGAAAAGATACATGATCCTCATAATTTTGCCGTTGTTCTTTATTGATTGTAATAATAAAAGAACCAAACTGGCAGATGATGATACCGTAGCTGTAAATGATTTTATAGAATTTTTTCCGGATATAAAGCTGCCCCTTGAAGTAAACGATAAAGTATTAAGCAGGAAAGAAACAGACTCCGCCACGATAGGCTACAAGATATTTTCACAGTTTGTACCCGACTCTGTCATCCGCGGGCAATTCGCACCCGGCATAACACCACGACTCTTTCCGCTAGGCAAGGTGGCGATAAAAGATTACGAGACCTACCTGTTTTTAAAAGCCGAAACAACATCAAAGAAAGCTGGCTATATCCTTGCCTTCGATCGGCAGAAAAAATTTCTTGCGGCTATGCCGTTAGTGGTGGCTGATAAGGATGCCGCTACTTCGCAGTCGGGCGTGATGGATGCAAAATATACCGTTACAGAAACAATCCGGAAGAAAAACCCCGAAGGGCAGTTTTATGAATCTAAAAGTGTTTACATTCTTAATTCAGAGCTGCAGGCTTTTAGTCTGATCATGACTGATGAGGGAGTTGCCGACAAAAAACAGGAAATCATTAATCCGATCGACACTTTTGCGCTAAAAAATAAGTTCTCCGGTGATTATGTAAAAGACAGCCGTAATTATGTTTCTGTACGTGATGGTAAAACGCCTTCGACGCTGTTGTTCTTTGTGCATTTTGAAAAAGATAATGGTGATTGTACCGGTGAGTTAAAAGGTGA
The DNA here is from genome assembly GCA_041751095.1 of Flavihumibacter sp. Lineage (GTDB taxonomy): Bacteria > Bacteroidota > Bacteroidia > Chitinophagales > Chitinophagaceae > JADCRZ01. The sequence goes on along the minus strand of JBGSYC010000215.1, from coordinate 34,317 downwards.
AGCTACTCTTCACGGCACAAAGACAGCGGTATACCGGGCGAATGGCAATCCGTGTGTACTTGAATTTACCTTCAGCGGAAACAGCGTAAGGATGAAAGAGCTCGATGCATGCGGATCTTACCGTGATATAAGATGTTTTTTTGATGGCTCTTACACTAACCGCAAAAAAGCAGCTACCAAAAAAAGGCTGAAGGCCAAGAAGTAACCCTTTTCTTTTGCCCGCACGTATGCAAGTAAATGCTTATTCCATTAATTTCATTCCACTCAAATTCAGGCGTTTAAGATTTATCACCTATATTGCCGACTCTTAAAAAAAACCTAACAGAAACACCAACGTATGAGCTTTAGAAATTTCAAAGTGCCCTATCTGTCGGAAGATCGTTACGCGAAGAAAGTGGCTTACTTTTCAATGGAATTTGCAGTACACCAGCCATTAAAGATTTATAGCGGAGGATTAGGATTTTTGTCAGGATCACATTTGCGAAGCGCATATGAACTCCGGCAGCAGATGATAGGGATCGGCATCTTGTGGAAGTATGGTTATTATGACCAGGGTCGCAACCAGGATCAGACACTCCAGGTTACCTGGATGGAAAAACAATACAGTTTTCTCGAAGACACCGGGATAAAATTTCAGATTGATATTCATGAACACCCGGTTTGGGTGAAAGTATATTATTTAAACCCGGAGACGTTTAAAAGCGCGCCTTTATTTTTGCTTAGCACTGATGTTCCGGAGAACGATTATGTTTCGCAGACCATTACTCACCGGCTTTATGACGCAAACGTTGCCACAAAAGTAGCGCAGTTCATTCTGCTGGGCGTAGGGGGAGCAAAGCTGCTTGATGAAATGGGGTATTTACCGGACGTATATCATTTAAATGAGGCGCATGCCATTAGTGCCGCATTTTATCTGTACAGAAAATATGGAAATATAGAAGACGTAAGAAAGCGCCTGGTGTTTACCACGCATACACCTGAAGAAGCCGGGAACGAAAAACATGACATATACCTCTGCCATAAGATGAGCTACTTCTGCGGTTTGTCTCTTGATGAAACACGCAGACTCACCGGTATCACAGATGATCAATTCAACCACTCGCTGGTAGCTTTGCGTTTTGCAAGATTAGCTAACGGGGTATCGCAGTTGCATGGAAAAGTGTCGAGGGCCATGTGGACTAAATTTGAAGGAGTATGCCCTATTATCTCCATTACCAATGCGCAAAACTGGCGGTACTGGTCAGACAAGCAGTTGTATAAAAGCATGGAAGAAGGCAACGATCTGGCTTGGGATGACCGGAAAAAATATCTTAAGAAAAGAGCCTTCGAGATTGTTGCAGACCAATCCGGAAAATTATTGGATCCGGATGTATTTACGATTGTCTGGGCCCGAAGGTTCGCAGGATACAAGCGGGCTGAACTCGTCACAAGGGACATCGAGCGGTTTAATAAGTTAACGAGCAGCGCCAGGTTTCCGGTACAGTTTATCTGGGCTGGAAAACCATACCCTATGGATTACCCGGCTATAAACGATTTTAATCACCTTGTGCATTTAAGTAAAGGGTATAAAAACGTGGCTGTGGTTGTTGGTTACGAACTGGCCTTGTCGAAACGGCTTAAACAGGGGGCTGACTGCTGGTTAAATAATCCAAGAGTTCCCCGGGAAGCCTCCGGAACAAGCGGTATGAGCGCGGCAATGAACGGAGCAGTAAATTTCTCAACAGATGATGGCTGGATTCCGGAATTTATTAATCAGGGGAACAACGGCTTTGTTGTACCCCAGGTAGACTATGCCAATATGCACGTTCACCAGCAGGATGAATATGATCTGAATAAGATATATGATATTCTTGAAAAGCAGATTCTTCCTCTTTATTACAGCAACTATGAAACATGGAGGCAGATAGCAAAAAATGGCATGAGGGATGTGCGGTTTCAATTCGATTCAAACCGGATGGCGCATGAGTACTATGATTTATTGTATAGGTAGTGCAGGAAAATCACCAGCGGAACATTAAGCCATCGGTTAAAAATTGATATCCGGTACCAGCGACATCGAACGCTACAGAACATAACACCTCGCTTTTCCCGACTTGTACCAGATCATAAATGAAATCCTCTCTGTTATGGGAGGATTTCTTATGAAAGTGATTATCGCTGACGATCTGCAGGTGAATCTTCGGGTTATAATATTTCTTCCGGATAACCCTGTTGTTATCCGGTGAAGACGTGGTAGGATTAATAAATTTAATTTATAATTTTTGTCCGGAGAAATAGACAAAAGTTCTGGATCAACACCTTATTCATTTTAGTCGGACAATAGTATAATTTTATATAAATTTTTTTTGTGTCTAAAGCGGCCTGGCGTCTAATTTATCCTTTTCTCATTTTACACAGCATAATCCTGAGTGGTATCATCGGTTTTATGATTATAGAAAGTTATGATTTCCTTGAAGCGCTTTACATGACCACAATTACGGTAACTACCGCCGGATTTATGGAGGTTCGGCCCTTAAGTCAGACCGGACGTTTATTTACAACGTTGTTACTCATCACCAGTTGGGCTTCTTTGGCATTTGTATTAACACGGATCACGCAATATGTAATCAGCGGGGAGATCAATGAATTTTTCAAAAATAAAAAGCTTATGTCAACAATTGATAAACTGAATCAACACGTGATCATTTGCGGATACGGGCGTAATGGCCAACAGGCGGCACAAACATTAAGGTATCATTCCCTGCCTTTCGTGGTCATTGAAAAGGATGAAAATGTGTTAGGGAAGGTAATCATGGAAAGCCCGGAGCTCGTTTACCTTACAGGCGATGGAACAGATGATGACGTGCTGAAAAAAGCGGGGATAGAAAAGGCACGTGCACTGATTACTACGTTGCCAATGGATTCGGACAATGTGTTTATTGTTTTATCCGCACGTGCATTAAATCCTTCGATCCAGATCATAAGCCGGGCCTCCGAATCAAACACTTCACCAAAATTAAAAAAGGCCGGTGCTGATAGCGTCATCATGCCTGATAAAATCGGCGGAACACATATGGCAACGCTGGTATCAAAACCCGATGTTATCGAATTCATCGATTACTTATCCGGAGAAGAAGGAGAATCCATACATATGGAATCGGTAAATTTTGAGCAGCTCCCCGAAGCAGTCCGAAATAAATCCCTTCGCGATATTATGGCATGGAAAAAGACAGGCGTGAATTGTATAGGCATAAAAAACGCCGATGGAAAGTTTATTATTAACCCACCGGAAAACACCATCATCTTAAAAGAAATGAAAGTGATCGTACTGGGAACAAGGCAGCAAATTGAAGAGATGAAAGGAAACATCTCGTGATAACTGCAGAGAAAAGGCTAATAACACAGGTGACCAGAAAGCACAAAACTGAATTCAGAAGTCAACGTAAATATTACATCTGATTGCCGGCTTATTTCTTATTAGCAATTTCCAGCAATTCAACATCAAATATCAGGGTTGATCCGGGGCCAATTTTTTGGCCTGCCTGGTTATCGCCGTATCCAAGGTCTGAAGGTATGAATAGCTTCCATTTGCTGCCTACGGACATCAACGGAAGTGCTTCCACCCATCCTTTAATCACTCCGCCCACAGGAAACTCGGCAGGATGTCCACGATCTACAGAGCTGTCAAAAACAGTTCCGTCGATCAGCGTACCATGATAGTGGCATTTTACCGTATCATTAATGGTAGGCTTTGGGCCGGTGCCTTCTTTTAAAATCAGGTATTGTAATCCACTTGGTAATGTAATTACTCCCTGTTTTGTTTTGTTGGAGGCAAGAAAAGTGTCTCCCGCCTTTTTGTTACCAGCTGATTTTTCCGTTTTCATTTTTTGTAAATAATTGGTTATACTCGTATTCATTTGTTCTTCATTCAATAAAAGTTTGCCATTCCGCATAGCATCATTGATGGCTTTTGACACCAGGGTTGTATTTACGTTAGTAATTCCCTGCTGTTTATAAAATTGTGCAAGACTTAGTCCAAGGGCATAACTAAGCGAATCAAGACTTGTTTTCAACGCAGGCAGCGCAGTTGTAGCTGCCTTTGGTTTTGCTTTTTGTTGTGCAAAAAGCGCAAAAACCATGCACAAGGCAACAACCGTTACGGATACTTTTTTCATTTTGTGCTTTTAAGTGCGCAAAAGTATTACATTTTACCCATTCCCGAGGGGTAGCGGTGTTTCAATGTCCATTGATAATGTTAATTATCATCGTTGTCGATCCTTTAAATAACCTTTAAAGCTTTTGGTTGTTTTAACGGGTAAGGAAGGATAATCAGCTGTTTATTTATAGCCGATTGTATAATTTTGTGCAGATGGATTCATTTGTTATTTCGATGGAGTTACGCTGGGCAGATCTCGACCCGAACTTCCACCTTCGTAATGCTGTATATTACGATTTTGGGGCTTCTGCGCGCGTAGCTTTTTTACATCAGCATGGTATTACAATTCAATATATGAACCAACATTCTTTTGGCCCGGTCATTTTTCGCGAAGAATGTGTTTTTAAAAAGGAAATCAGGTACCCTGACATAATCAGGATCGATATGAAACTGCAAAAGGCAAGATCTGATTACGCGCGTTGGACAATCCGGCATTCGATCTACAAAAATGCCGGTCTGCTTTGCGCTATACTAACAGTTGATGGTGCATGGATAGACGTTGTAAAGCGGAAACTTGCCACCCCGCCAACAGAGGTCAATAAAACCTTCGACAGTATGCCGCGTGAAAAGGATTTTGAATGGATTTAATATTTAAAAGTAAATTACTCATAATGATTTTTATGAAAAAGTTGTTGTTCTCCATGATGTGTTTCTTAGTAAGCGCCACAATAGTTGCCCAGCAAAAAGATTCTACAAGATCTTCCGGCTTTAACGGCCTTCTTAAAAAGGCAAATCAGGCAATGAATTCCGGAAAGTCGAATGCGGGCAGTTCACTTTCCACAGATGAAATTGTAGCTGGCCTGAGAGAAGCGCTGGCAGTTGGCGCGGAGAAAAGCGCAGGACGGTTGTCGGCAATGGACGGGTTCTTCAAAGATGCTGCCGTAAAGATACTGATGCCGGAGGACGTAAGAAAACTCGAAGGCAAACTGCGCGCTGTCGGAATGGGTAAGCTGGTTGATGAAACCATTGTTAATTTGAACCGTGCGGCTGAAGATGCCTCGAAAGCAGCAGCTCCTATTTTTATTGATGCCATAAAAAAGATGAGCGTACAGGATGCAATAGGTATTTTGCGCGGCAAAGATACTGCGGCAACGTCTTATTTGAAACGTGTTACCTCTAATGAATTAACCAACTCATTCAGGCCTGTCATTGAAGGTTCCCTGAAGAAAGTAGATGCAACCCGGTATTGGAAAGACGTATTTGATGTTTACAACCGGTTCTCTGCAACGCCCGTTACTTCTGATATAAACGAATACGTAACCGAGAGGGCTTTACGGGGGATATTTTATTATATAGGAGAGGAAGAAAAAAAGATCAGGTCTAATCCTGCGGCAAGAGCAAGTGATATTTTGAAGAAGGTTTTTGGAGGTTAGTTCTTCGGTAAATATCAAAAGACCAGCTCGTGTGAAAGTCGTTAGTCGTTGCACTCTTGCCATTCGTATGGACGTAAACTTTCCTGCAGTTTTGCCGGCAGGCATAAACGGCCGGAAACCCCGTACCTTGCATGCCTATGTCTTGGCAGATGTGATGTGCAAAGATTGGCCTCCAATGAAGCTACGCCCTGATTGATTCATGCCTCTTCCCAACAATGATAATTGTATGACTGTCCTTCCCCCGTATGTAAGTATCTTACCGCATATCTGACAGAAAAATCTGAACCGCAACATGTCTTCATCCTTAAAAACCGCAATTGTATTCCTTGTCTTCGGGATTACCTGGATAATAATAACCGACATCTACTTTGTAAAAGTTTCGCGCAATGACCTGAACCTTTACCGGAATATTCAAATGTTTAAAGGAATATTATTTGTGATACTATCAGGCCTGCTGATTTACTTTGTCAGTGAGCATTGGAGTAAAGATTTAAGAAAAGGCAATCAATATCTCACGTCTACCAACAATCAGCTATCCGTGTTATTAGAAGAAAAAGTGCGGCATCAAAAAGAAATAGCACAGGCTATTATGCAGACCCAGGAAGCTGAAAGGAAACAATTAGGGGAGGTGTTGCATGATAATATTATTCAAATACTGGCAACTACTAAATTATACATGGACCTTGCAATGGAGAATGTTAGTTTAAGAGACGATCTGATGAAAAAGTGCTCCTCAAATATTATCGAAGTTATTGCTGAATTAAGAAATTTATCCGGAACGTTAACCCCTCCTTTACTTGGCGACATCGGGCTTATTGCATCTATTGAAGACCTGGCGCAGGATGTATTAAAGTCAATGCAATATACATTCGATCTGCATATCAGGGATTTTAACGAAGAAGATGTGCCGCATGAAAAAAAGTTGATGATTTACCGGATTATCCAGGAGCAGATCGATAACATCATTCACCATGCTGAAGCCAGAAGGGTGCAGATATGGCTTTCAAATATGAATGGCGGCGTAGCTTTAACCATTCAGGATGATGGTAAGGGCTTCGACGTTAATAAACCCGTTAAAGGTACCGGTCTTAAGGATATCAGGAACAGGGTAGAGCTATTTAACGGCACCTTTGATCTTGCAGCGTCTCCCGGCAAAGGATGTACGTTGTCGATAATGATTTAGTTCCTCTAACTAAAAGTATCACTGAATTCCAGCCAACGCATTTCCTTTTCTTCAAGCAAAGCGTCTATCTGGCTTATACGTGTCGACATTTGCTGTAATTCGGCGAAAGGCTGGTTACCACCATTTAATTTCTGCGAGAGGATTTCTTTTTCTTTTTCAAGGTCTGCGATTTCTTTCTCTAATAATTCAAACTCGCGTTTTTCCTTAAAGGTTATCTTCTTTTTGGTATTTGCTTCAGACTTCGACTGAAGAACAGTTGTGTAATTTGATTCGTTGTTTTTCTGTGTTACCGGCGAATTCAGGCCTGTTAACTTTTCCTGCTCCCTCATCCAAATTCTGTACAGGGTATAATTTCCGGGATAATCGCGTATAATTCCGTCACCTTCAAATACAAACAAATGGTCTACCAGTCGGTCCATAAAGTACCGGTCGTGCGATACAATGATAATGCACCCCTGGTATTCGGAAAGAAAGTTTTCCAAAACACCAAGTGTTTGGAGATCAAGGTCGTTGGTTGGCTCATCGAGGATCAAAAAATTGGGATTCCTAAAGAGGATCGACAACAAATGTAAACGCCTTTTCTCGCCTCCGCTTAATTTGGATATGTAAGTGTATTGCTGTTCCGGCGGAAAGAGAAAAAGATTTAAGAACTGCGCCGCACTCAGGGAGCTGCCATCTGCCAGAGGAAAGTGCTCTGCAATATCTTTCACAAATTCAATCACCCTTTTATCTTCTTTTATTTCCAGGCCCTGCTGGGCGTAGTTTCCAAAAATCACCGTATCGCCGATATTCACTTTACCACTGTCTGGCTGTTCCTGGCCTTGTAAAATATGCAGGAAGCTTGACTTGCCTACGCCATTCTTTCCGACAACTCCTATGCGGTCGCCTTTTTTAAAGGTGTAATCAAATCCTTTCATGATCACCTTTTCACCATACCGTTTGTATACTTTTTTCAGTTCAACAATTTTCCCACCCAGCCTGCTCATTTTTACGTTTAGCTCCAGTTGCTGATTGTCGAGCTTTTGTTTTGCTATTGCCTCTACGTCGTAAAAAGAGTCGATCCTGCTTTTCGATTTTGTGGTTCTGGCCTTTGGTTGTTTGCGCATCCATTCCAGCTCTTTTCTATATAGGTTCCGGGCCTTATCGATAGTAGCCGCTTCGCTTTCTATGCGTGCAGCTTTTTTCTCCATAAAATTTTCGTAGTCGCCTTTGTAGGAATACAGGTAATTCTCGTCAAGTTCCCAGATTTCCTCACTAACGGCGTCCAGGAAATACCGGTCGTGAGTTACCATGAGTAAGGTCACCTTTTCCTGGCCCAGATAGTGTTCAAGCCACTCTACCATATCCACGTCCAGGTGGTTGGTAGGTTCATCCATAATCAGCAGTACATGCTTGTGTTCAAACCCGATGTCTATAAGCGTTTTAGCCAGGGCCACTCTCTTACGTTCTCCCCCCGAGAGTGTATTGGCCAATTGCTGAAGATTATGAATGTTGAGTTTCCCCAGGATCTGTTTCACTTTGGTATCGAAATCCCAGGCGTTCAATTCGTCCATTTCGACAATGGCATCGGTTATCTTGTCAACATCGCCTTCTTCCTCCACCACTTCATAATTCTTTATTGCATTGATCACAGGGTGTTCGTGGTGAAAAATATTATCGAGCACGCTTTTTTCTTCCTCGAAAACGGGATCCTGCTCAAATAATGCGATGGTTACGTCTTTATGGATCCATACTTTGCCTTGTTCAGCAGTTTCCTTGCCCGCCAGTATTTTAAGCAGGGTGGATTTGCCTGAACCGTTCCTGGCAACAAGTGCGATTTTATCACCTTCTTCTATATGAAATGAAATATTTTTAAACAGGGGCTTAACTCCGTATGACTTGCTCAATCCTTCCACAGATACGTAATGCATGATGCAAAGATAACGAGCAGGGTTAGTGATTGAAAAATTTTTATGGAAAGGAATGGTTATAGATGCTGTAATTCCTCTGTGTTTTTGGTGAATATGTTCAATGGATTGCGTTGCAGCATTTGCTGATATTATGGGTTTGCAAAATATGAGGGGAATCCTTTCTGGTCTTCCTGCATTAAGTATAGCACTACTTTGGCGGGTAATGATTTTCTGCCTTAATTTTGGCTGGTGAACATCAGTTGAATCAGCTATATTGATTCGGGCTATAGAGGCAGGCAATAGTATAGCGTGCGTTGCAACAAATATCAGTTTTAAATTTCATGAGTTGAATTATCCGTTTCACGTTACCATAGGATTGCTATGGTTTTTATATGCATTTCTTCATAGTTTTATGGCCGCATTATGGTTTAAAAAAACTGTGCAGCGAATTACCGGCAGGTACTTCAAATATTACCGCTTGTTTTATTCGTATGTATTTGCGATCGGGTTGGTGTTGATATTGGCGTATCAGTTTAAGGGTACAAGTTTTTACCTGTTTTTGCCATCACTAACAATTCAGGCTTTTGGTATGGTTGGGGTAGTGGGCGGACTTATTGTGATGAGCATATGCATAAAAAAATATTTTGCAAATTTAAGCGGCACTGATGTGTTTATGAAGAAACCACGGCCCCAGGTTCTCGAGGTGAATGGTTTGCATCACTATGTGCGGCATCCTCTGTACGCTGGCACCCTGCTGTTTATGTGGGGGTTGTTTCTGTTGTATCCACTCCTTCACAACATGATCGCCTGTTCGATTATTACCGTTTATGTGTTGATCGGCATAAGACTGGAAGAAAATAAACTAAAGCTGGAATTCGGAGATGCATATGCTGAATACGCACATAAAACACCTATGTTGATTCCCTCGTTACCCACAAAGCGTCATGCATAACATCCCGTGAAGGAAGGCATGCATTAAGCCAGGGGCGTAATCATCTACCGTAGTGTACGTGTACCATTGAGCTTACCTGACACTAAGGATTGGTACTCTTTCCTTTCGGTTTATATACATCGTGATTTTTATTACCACCGGAAATAAGGTAAGCCATAAGATCTTTTAATTCCTCCGCGTTCAGGCCATTGATTAAGCCGGGAAACATGATAGATGGCGCATCAGAAATGCTCGCTCTGGCGACATCCTTTTTAAGGATTTCACGAATAGCCTGCGGCGCAAAAGGGTTCTGGCTGACATAATACTTATCTTTGTCCTGGTTTTTAACCCTGCCTACAATTGAACTCCCATCTTTCATGTAAAAATAGGTAGCCGCAAACTGATCGGATACTTCCTTGCTTGGTTCGATAATAGACACCAGGATGTCCCGGGCTGAAAAACGTGTACCTAATTGTGACAGGTCGGGGCCAATTTCTCCGCCCTCGCCTGCAATGCGATGGCAGGAACTACAAAGCGTGGCTGCATACATTGCTTTTCCCTGTTCATGACTCCTTGGAGCAGAATTGCTCTCAACAACGGCCAGTGCGGAGTCAACCATCCAGCGTCGCCCCGGGCCTTTGGGCCGTGCCACGTTGCTTGCTAATCTGTTTCCGTTAGTAGCATCCAGCAAAGCGCCACCGGACAGCTTATCGTAAAGTGCAAACTGCTCTTTCGGAACGTTTGCAAGCGCCATCTTTCTCGCCCTGTCGATAAACCCTATATAACTATGGCCACCTTTATAACCAAAGGCGGTGCTTACCCATTTGAAATATTTATCACGTGTTTGCTGCGTCCAGCCATTTTTTGCCGCGCTTAAAGCGGTGGCATAATATATCTGCTGTGCAGGAGGAGTCTTCGCTAACATCTCTGCGATATCCATTCCATATTGAGGATTACGTAGGATCAGGTCGGACGAGTTTGAAAAGGTTTTTTGCAATGAATCATTGTCTTTTGCCTTATCGATCAAGGCCATCGTTTTTGGAACTACCTGCGGATCTCCGATATGAACCAGTATTTTACTGAATAACCGGTTGATCTGATTGTTGGATGCCGGATATCCGGGCTGAAGGTAGCTGATCAGTTGGGCTTTTTGCGCACCTTCGGGGAGCCCCATCCGAATAAGCGTAAGCTCACAAGCCCTTAAGAAGTCTATCTGTTGTGTTTGAGATAATTGTTTAAAATTGACGCTCATCAGAGCATTGTACATTCTTTCTTTCAGGTTTTGACCACCGTATCGTGCCAGCGCGATGATTGCCTGGGTTAATATCCCGGGGTCCTTCTCTGTCAATGCCTTTTCCTGCCATTCACTTACCGGCTGCCTTTGGATGGCTACACGCGCCGCGTGCCGGATAAACCTGTCGTTGTCTTTTAAATAGGGCCAGGCAAAATTAACCGCATTGGCGTCCTTCCGGGTGTGATATTGTTCCAGGTCGTGTCGAGTTTTCCGTGCACTTGCTGCACTGGTTGAACCCGGTGATGTCAGGGGGGCATTTGGTGCGGTATTGTTTGAGTAATAAACCCTGTACAGGTGTGATTCAAGCCGCCTGCCTCCGGTGAGAAAATATAAAGCGCCGTCGGGTCCGATGATCCCGTCCGTTAACGGCAACGGGGCCCCTGAGATAAATTCTTCTGCTTTGGCCTTGTAGGTTGATCCATCAGGTTGCAGATGGATGGCATATATCATCCCGAAACTCCAGTCAAAAGCAAAAAGTGCCCGACGGTATTTTTCGGGGAAGCGGGCTTGCTGTCCGGTAAAGAAACTGGTAGGAGATCCCTGCCCGATATTCAATATAGGCGGAGAATTGTCCGGGTAAGCGGGTGACCATTTATTTGTGCCCTGCCGCCATCCGAATTCGCTGCCGCTAGTGACATGGCATATGCGCGTTGGCCTGTACCACGGCAGGCCAAAGTCCCATTCCATGTCCGAATCATAAGTAAACAGTTCTCCATCTTCGTTAAAAGCCATGTCAAAAGGATTGCGAAATCCTGAACCTATCAACTCCCATTTGCTGCCGGCAGAATCTGTCTTGGCTATCCATCCGCCGTGTGTATTAACCACGTTATCATGCCCCCCGGGGTCTTTGATCATGGGTAAAAGGTTGTCTAACCTTGCTGTGTCTTTTCCCTCATAATTGTCCATTTCAGGTATCCTGGTGAAATTTCCGGCTATTACGTAGATCGATTTTCCATCCGGCGCTAATACTGCAGTATGCGGACCATGCTCTCCTGCGCCGTGCAGCCGTTTAAGCATAGTAATTTTATCGTACCTGTCATCGTTGTCGGTATCCTGAAGCCGGTAAAGCCCGCTCTTTCTCACCAGGTCCTTATCGCCCTCGTCGTTTACCATCACATAAAGGCTGTTGAAAGCGTACAGCAATCCATGGGCATAGCCCAGTTTCAGAGAAGTCGTATCTCCCGGTATATTGATGTCCAGTTTTTCTACCTTTATCTTTACTTTATTCGTATCGGCGCCAACCGGTGGAATGGTCAGCCGGTAAAGAAACCCATATTGATCACACGCGATCATCCTGCCTTTATTATCAAAAGCCATTGCCACCCAGGAACCCTGCTCATTTTCTCCGGGGCTATACAGATGGTCAGCATGAAAGTCAGGTAATAATTTCAGTTTATCTACTTTGGAATTTCCGATATTCTTTTTAGCCGAATGTTGATTTTGTGACTTAATCCGGGTAAACGATATGACAATTGTGCTGATAATAAGTAAACTTATGGCTGCAAGCAACAGTTGTGTATGTCTCTTATATTTCACTTTGTGTAACATTTTCATGCCTCTTATGGTTAGATTAACAATGCTGATGTAATTTATCTTATTAAACCGGTATTCAGGATATTTTAGTTCCGGATGTTTCTTTGAATCAATTTAGGCCGGGGCTAAAGAAATCGACCGGATTGGTCGATAACAGGTCTTGTTTGCATAATTTGCAAAAGATAACCTGCCTCAGCAATGGCAGACGGGAGGCCTCGCAAAGCCTGGATATAAACAATAAGCAAAGGGGCGGTATCTCGCCCCTTTGCTGAAGAAAATGTAGTAAATCGTCACGGATCACATGTTTGCCAAAGGTAATCCATGAATGTTTCTACGAACTAATTGATATCTTTCCAACTCTTTGCAGAAGCAGAGTCAAGCACTGCCTGGCAAACCTTTTGCGTTTCAAAGGCCTCTTTAAAAGTTGGAGAACAGGGTTGCCCTGTTTCGAGGCTTTTCAAAAAATCAGCAGCCTGGTGAACGAAACTATGTTCATACCCGATTCCTAAACCAGGTACCCACCATTTATTCATATAGGGCTGATCCCCATCAGTAACATGAATAGTTCGCCAGCCGCGTACGATTGAGTCGTCACCATAATCAAAATATTCAAGCCGGTTCAAATCATGGAGGTCCCAGCGAATAGAGGCATTTTCACCATTGATCTCAAATGTAAACAGCGCTTTATGACCGCGGGCATAACGGGTAGATTCAAAAAGGCCCAACGATCCGTTTAAAAAATGACAGTGAAATATGCACGCGTCATCTATGCCAACATCCTGCATTTGACCTGTTGACTGGTGAACCCGCTGTTTTACGAACGTTTCCGTTACGGCAGATACGTCTTTGATGCCACCATTCATCCAAATGGCACCGTCAATACAATGCGCGAGAAGGTCGCCCGTAACGCCGGATCCTGCTGCTTCTGCATCCAGGCGCCACAATCCCTCACCCCCCTGAGGAAGGTTGGCATTGATCGTCCAGTCCTGTAAGAAGTTAGACCGGTAATGAAAAACTTTACCAAGCTTGCCTGAATCAATGATCTGTTTGGCTAAACTTACTGCCGGGAGGCGCCGGTAGTTGTACCAGACGGTATTGGCTACGCCGGCTTTTTCAATAGCATCTGTCATGCGCTGTGCCTCCTCTAATGTTCGTGCAAGCGGTTTCTCGCAAAGGATCATCTTACCGGCTTCCGCCGCGGCTATAGCGATTTCCGCATGCATATCATTTGGTGTACAGATATCAACGGCATCGATATCCTCCCGTGCAATGACGGCTTTCCAGTCTGTCTCAAAAGAGTCGTACCCCCACTGTCCCGCAAAAGCCTTTGCCTTTTCCCCATTTCGTGAGCAAACCGTTTTCAGCACAGGCCTGTATTCCATTTCCGGAAAGAAATCACCAACGCGTTTATATGCGTTTGAATGTGTTCGGCCCATAAAACCACATCCGATTAATCCGACTCTTACGTACTTCATACAAGAATATTATACAGTGATTAATTTGTAACCGGTTGAATGTTCACGCTATCGTATCTCATCTCGTACCATCCATGTAACTGGCGGACCTTTATCATGTTAGACAGGATGTTGTTCCAGGTTTCCGGCTTTGTCATAACATCATTGGGGAACATGCACCCGTCCCAGCAAATGTGTTTAAACGCTTTTGTGAGTTCGCCATTTTCATCTCTGAGCCAGTGGCCGGCATCCGTTGGTATGTTAAGCTTTCCATTAGGGTCGGTAGCAAGGCAGTGTCGTCCTGTTTTGTCATGTGAACCGGTTCCATGCACGGTGCCGTCATTCTGCGCAACATGAAAATCGATTGTCCAGGGCCTGAGGGCTGCGGTGAGTTTTTTAAGACCCTCCGACAGTGCGTTCCGGTCATTCCAGTCGAAGTTTTCGGGAAGAATCCGGTCTTCGGGGCTGTTATAGCCAAGAAGATACAACAAGGTATGAGCCATATCAGCCTGGAACCCGATATTCGGGCAGTCGACAGCCTCCAGTGTGTTGATCATTGCCTTCCAGCTATGCATACCGCCCCAGCAGATTTCTCCCTCGGCAGCGAGCTTTTCTCCATAAGCTGCGGCCACGTCACAAGCCTCCCGGAAAGTTTCAGCAATTATCCTGGTATTTCCCGCCGGGTCTTTCGCCCATGTTAAGGGATCGGTCGCAGAATCAATACGGATTACCCCATTTGGACGAACACCCATATCCCGGAAAACCTTTCCGATGTGGGCTGTTTTGCGAACCTGCTCTATAAAACGGGCGCGTTCTTCTTTGCTGCCCATTGCAGAACCACCCGTTGGCGGCCACACCGGTGCAACAAGCGAACCTATCTCAAGATGCCGGCTCGTCACCTTATCGGCAAGTTCCTGTATACCATCATCGGTACTATTGATATCAAAATGCCCCTCGAAAAGCCCCAGGTCAATACCATCAAATTTAACCCCTTCTACCTCGGCAGCAGCAGTAAGGTCGAGCATTTCATCCAGGGAAATAACAGGCTCTGATCCTGCACCTTTACCGACGATGCCGGGCCATGAGGCGTTATGGAGTTTGGGATAATTATTTGCTTGCATAATTCTAAGGATTATTAATGAAGAATGTTATTGTGTTATTCAACCCGGAAATTATCGATTACGGCTGAAATCTGAAATCTGAAATCTGAAATCAAAAATCTAAAAGGACGGTTATTTCACATTTACAGCACCATATCCGGGTTTCCGGGGCCGAAATGTTTGAGGATTACTATTGGGTCTGTTGACGAGGGGTTTACTATCGTAACACCCTCTTTAGCTGCCTGTTCCGTAATGAAAAACTCGTCGTTGGTAAGCTGGCCGTAACGGATCAACGCTGGCGTTTCAATATCCCATATTCCCATTTTGCCATGTCCCTGCATCACAATAATTCCATATGCTGCGTTATCTTTAATGGTGACGGTTGCTCCCGGGTGAACAGTGATCTCTTTGGCGCCAAAAGCGTCTGATTTATAACATACCCAATTTTCTATGTAGCCTTCCGAATTCATTTCATCGAAAGGTCTTACTGTCTTCGGGCGCATATAACGATGCTCCTGCAGATGCGGGTCAAGGTTAAGATCCCAATCTATCACGTCAAGCAATTGGTCGTAATCGCCCCTGCTCCCTTCCGGGGTACCATTCCATAACAGTTCTTCAGGGATGATGGCTTCATTGACCAGTGACTGGTACATCGCGAAAACGTCAGATGCTTTTTGGGGTTCATAGGTACATAAGCTTCCTGGAGCATGCAGCAACCCGGGCGGCACATCCCAGCCAGTGCCCGGCTCAAGCCGGAAAGCCTGCGAGTAATTGGTTATCTTATTATCACCTTTGGAAAAATTAAGGAGGCACTGGCGGATGTCTTCCCTTGAAGTGCCTGGCGCTATTCCCATAAACGTATAAGGGAAGTCGCCTCCATGATTATTTAATTGTGGTGGAAAGTAATAAGCTTCCGGTTTACCCTTTTGGCCGATCAATGCCGCTTTTTCATCGTTATGATGCACATGATGCGGAAGCGGACCCATATTGTCAAAAAATTTTGAATACATTGGCCAACTGCCGTGTTCGTTCCACAGCCGGTCGCCAATAATACCGCCTTTGAGTTCGCTGATGGCATCTCTTAGCAGTAGCTTTTCAACTTTGCCCCCGTCCTTAAAAACAACGACGCTAAGGCCTTCGTTCTCTCCTGTTAAAGGCCCGTTCTGTGCGGGGGTGGTGGAAGAGAGCCAGCGTTCGTCTATCCCGCCCCGCTGGCCCCCGAGAACATAATAGTCATCTGGGTGTAATTTGATCCTTCGCCCGGGTACGCAAAATGACCGTGGTACCCAGGTGGGGGCTAGGCGCAGGATACCTTTTCCCTGCTCAAGGGCTTTTTCAGCCAGACTTACATTTGCCATTGTTTCCATAAATATTAGTTTTATTCTTCCTCAAATAAGTTCTTTAGAAATTCGCGGATATCCGCTTCATTGGTTAAGACTTCTACCCCCAGGTCGTAGGCCCTGCTTTCTCCGGGTGCAAGCTGTATGAGCTCATTTTTTCCCCTGGCCGCCGCCTGCCCGATGGGAGGATTGGTTCCGGGTTCCAGCCCGGTAACATACTCGCCCCTCCCCCAATGTTGCCAGTTCGTTAACCACGGTAATTGTTTTTTATTGAACCGTAAGGCTACTGCGATGCCGATCCGGTGGTTATGTATTCCACAAATACATTCACCTGAAGGGCCGGCAGTGACGTCGATGAAAGCGGCTTCTTCACCAATGCCACAATGTTCATCAAGGGGTGCGGAGGATCTGCGGAAATTGTTATTTTTATTGAAGATTCTGTTGTTTGTGTCTCCATCGCGGGATTGCCAGCGCCCGTGCCAGACAATGTCTGAACCTTCGTCTACCAGCGGCCATCCGAAATTGGCATGATACAACATCATGTGGGGAGCCGGAGTATTTCCGCGGTTGGTCACTTCATCATGGATACGGATAGATGCGTCGCCAAGCTTTGCTGAAATGGTACGCCGCAATTCAAGAGATGGGCCAAGCACCTGTGTTTGTTTCATTGTGCCTGTTATGCTCATTTCCATCTTTCCTGCTATCGGGTCGGGCTGGATAATAGATTCGATCCCGGCGGGAATATTACTAATCTGGCCATGAAGCCCGCGTTCCCCGTAAGCATCGGACTCAGACCCTCCGATGTGTGAAAGTCCGCAGGTAGTGATCAAACCACCTCCGAATGTTTTTAACCAGTCGGCGCCCCTGTTGGAAAAAGGTTCAGGTGACGTTATGCCTGAATGGCTTAACCAGGCCAGGCTATGCTGGTTATAAAAAGCGTCTGCAATATCCATTGATCTGTCGAGTACGACTTTAAACCGCAAACCCGTTCCCGTATTTATCCACGCAAACCGGGTTCCCCGCCCCGGGCCGTTATCCATCAATGCCGTTTCTATGCCACCGATTTGATTATGATTTGATATTTTGTCCTTCCAGGATTGATGTGGCAGATCATTTTCATTCATACATTCCAGGTAATTAACTGTTTTGACTGAACGCTACGAGAATGATACCATCGAAAAAATTCCGTTACTAAGAAATTTGCACCTGTAAATACCGGCAATGGGCCGTATTCAACTGTTTCTATATAAAACAAATCTAAAATAGGTAAATAGTTTGAAAATCATCTCTCTGAACAACAGTAAACAGGTTTTATTTTCGATGGCCAAAAATAAATGCTCAACAACTCCGGGAGCCGGCTAAATGAGGTATGGGGTATGAGGTATGGGGCATATCCGTTGAATGATTTGGAAAATAGATATTCATTTTCATTTGATTGATGGGCACAGCGGTTCAGCAGCCTTATGCCGGTTCCCTTGCAAATATCTGCAGTATTATTCTCAATTACGTACTCACACGTCCTACCCCATACCAATTCATTCTTTTGTATGATGTCGTTTTTTTCATAGATTGCCTGCGTAATACTTCGGACAAAGGTCACAAACCAATCTTTAAAACAGAAAAAATGACGTATAAAACGGTTCCTAATTCGATTTTCGCTGTACTCATGGCGGCTGTATTGATGACCTGCAGCTGCAAGGGTGTAAGCCAGAACAAACTTGGCGAAGACGGCTTCGTTAACTTATTCGATGGAAATACCCTTAAAGGCTGGAGAGGTGACCCCGTTTATTGGAGGGTTGAAAACGGCAACCTGGTGGGAGAGGTTACGCCTTCCACCCTTTTAAAAACCAATACTTTCATTATTTGGGAGGAAGGGAAAACGGGAGATTTTGAATTGAAGACTGACTTCCGGATCACCGAAAGTGGCAACACCGGCATAAATTACCGCAGTGAGCTGATAGATTCAATCCCCTATGCGCTGAAGGGATACCAGGCCGACATTGACGGGAGTAACCGGTATACGGGGCAAAACTACGAGGAACGGGGCAGAACTACGCTTGCCTACCGGGGCCAGAAGGTTTTGATCAATCCGCAAAGTAGTCCGTCAGCATCATTGCGCGAAAATGTTAAAAACAACGCATGGCAGGGTACGATTGTCCAAGGTTCTTTGGGCAGTTCAGATTCATTGATGGGTCTGATCAAAAAAAATGACTGGAATGAATGCCATATCGTGGCAAAAGGCAACAGGCTGCAGCATTTTATTAACGGTGTTTTAATGAGTGATGTTACGGATAATGATAACGTAAACGGTAAAGCAACCGGATTGCTGGGTGTACAGGTGCATGTTGGCCCGCCGATGAAAGTGGAGTACCGGAACTTAAGGCTAAAGCAAAATTAAGCCGGGAGGTTGGAGAAAAAGATAAGAAAGTGAACCTGTACTTCTCGTAATAACCTTCACTTAGTGCCTTTATTCAAAAAGCCTTTGTACGGAGGTATAATACGTCTTTCTTGAATTGAGGGGTTTCATGAGTATTTCTTCTCCTGTTGGGGTGGATGTTTTGCCGGGAGCATGAACTTTCAGGAAGTCGCGTATTTCGCCAGTGATTATGTCGGGATGAGATTTCATGATCTGTTTTTCGGCTTCCTGTAAAACTGTCTTCACAGATTTGACCAATTGCCTGATTTCAGGATCAGGGATTTTGTTGCAAACGGAAAAGGGAGATATGCGTGCGTCCCATAATATTTCATCCGCGTAGGCATTTCCGATACCCCTTATATTCTTTTGGTCGAGTAAGAAAGATTTTACCGGCTCCTTCTTCGGGGAAAGCAGCTTTTTCATCAGCGCAAAATCGATTTCCTTTGACAATGCGTCGGGTGCCTTCGCCGGCGCGGGGTTAAGCGATGGTGTAGCCGCTCCCATTATATCTGAAACAGATAATCCGGACTCGTCATCAAAGAGCATTTCGAGAATTTGTTTAACGGCCTGGCTTGTTTTTGTAAAAAACTTCATCTGGCCTTTCAGCATCAGGTGCAATCCCATTACCTGGCCATTATTAAAGTTAAATCGTAATTCCTTGCCTTCTCTTGTAACTTCCTTAAGTTGAACCCCTTCGAGACTTTTTTTAAAGTCGCTTTCGGAAGCATTAACCTTTGTTGTCTTAAACAAGGAGATTTTCATAAGTGTCTTTCCTGCGAATTGCTTATTCAGGTTACGACTGAATACCTGCAGGTCCGGAAGTTCTGGCATAGAAAAACGTTTTAATTAAGATAAATCAAATTACATTTATCCCGTGAACCGGAATCAATCAACCAATTAAATTGAGCATAACTTTATCGGAGTTATGGTTTCCTTAAAAATAATAAAATCATGAGGCAGATATTACTTATCGTATGTGTGTTCAGCTGCGTGGCGTTTTTTTTAGGTTTTAATATACCTGCCGATCAGCCACGCATACTTGTTTTTTCAAAAACGGCTAAGTTCAGGCATACATCCATTCCGAAAGGAAAAGCAGCCATCCAAAAATTAGGGGCAGAAAACGGATTCATCATCGACACTACGGAAGATGCCGCCTTCTTTACCGAACAAAGATTAAAGAATTACGCTGAGATCATTTTCCTGAACACGACGGGGGATGTTTTAGATAGCACCCAGCAACTGGCTTTTGAGCGATTCATCAGGAACGGGGGAGGTTATGTTGGCATTCATGCAGCGGCCGATACCGAGTATGACTGGCCCTGGTATGGCAAACTGGCCGGAGCATACTTTGAAAGTCATCCGAAGATACAGCAGGCAACGCTCCACGTAAAAGACCGGCAGCACATATCCACCAAACACTTACCGGACCAATGGGTCCGCTCAGATGAATGGTATAACTACAAAAATTTTAACCAAAATACCCATGTGTTGATTACCATAGATGAAACCAGCTACAACGGAGGCAAGATGGGTGCTTTTCACCCTATGGCCTGGTATCACGAATACGACGGAGGGCGTGCGTTTTATACGGCTTTCGGACACACAGACGAGTCGTATTTGGATCCGAATTATCTTAAGCATCTGTTAGGCGGAATGCAGTACGCCCTGGGAAAGAAGAAAATGTAAACGTCGCCGGGTGGTGCGACGAATACATCTTCTTCACAACATAACCAGGCACGAGGCATATTATGCCGGCAGTTTGAATTGATTAAGTACTGCCTGAAGTTGTTTTGCGTTTACAACACCTGATTGCCTCCATTTAATCATGCCTTTCTGAAAAACGATCAGTGTCGGTACTCCCTGCACCTGGTATGCCTCGGCAGCCGCAGGGTTTTTATCGATATCGATTTTAATTATTTTTACGTCATCTTTTAATTCGTTCTTGACCTCTTTCAGTATTGGCGCCATCATTTTACAAGGGCCACACCATTCTGCAAAAAAGTCAACGAGTACGGGTGTCTCAGACTGGATCATCTGCTGGAATGCATTCATACGCCTGTATAATTTTTGTCAAATAATTACCTCATATATGTAAAACGCTATAAAAACCGGATAGCCCGTCCGGCAGGCGGTTAGGATTGTCAATGTCTTCCATCCACATTTTGTCGTCTATAAAAAACTTATATAGATATTTTCCTTTTGGCAACATGGGTATTTCGATTTTCCATACACCATTTTTATCAGGCTTCATCAGCAGTACGTCCTGGGCCCAGTGATTGAAACTACCTGAAAGTGATATCTGGGATGCACAATCATTCTCAACAAAGAATTCGATAGTGCTTTTTTGGGTGTTGATGCGGGGAGAAGATTGAACTTTCATAAAATCATTTTTTGTGAATAATCAAAATCCGGGAAAAAATAGATCACAAATGGCAGCTGCTATTCGAAAGGGTACCGAAATGAAGGATTTCTGCTAAAGGTCAAAAGCTTATTAGCATTGAGCATTGGTATCATTTATCGTCTGGCGAAGTATATGTAAATTAATTCAAATTTATCATTTTAAAAAAAGAAAAATAGTAACCCTTTAAAATTCCCGGCTTAACCAATGGTTAGGACATTTTTTGGCATTAGCGCAGGCATAAAAAATCCGGCAGATGGTACTACCGGATAGTGGTTATGTTAACTTACGCTCCCTGGCTGACAGGAGAGTTGCTCTATGGTCAGGTTAAAATGGCGTAGCGGCGGGTTCATTTTTAAGAACGACAACTTTGTAACCTCCCTTGCTCTTAAAATAAAATATCAGCAACAGGTAACTTACCAGCATGATCAGCGGAAATATTACAATATACCGCAAAGCCTCTTTTTTTGCCGTTTCCCGGATAGTAGCTACTGTTTGCTTGTCGCCGGCTGTAGCAGTTTCAAGCTTGCCCTGATCCAACGCCTCATAATCGCCAAATAAGCTTGTTTTTCGTTCCGTGACATAAGTACTGTGGATCGCGGTATTATTGGCATTGTCATACGCTGTTATCTTCCGGTCTACAGATTTGTCCTGGATAAAACCAAGGATACCTGCTCCTATAACCCCGGCAGCGATCATTCCCAAACCGCCTGTAATATTTAGCGTAAGTGCTCCTCCCTTTGGAAATCTTTCAGCCACTACTCCGAGCATCGTTGGCCAGAAAAATGTCTTTCCTATCCCGTATACTGTTGCAGCAACAAGAATGATTATTCCACTTGACAAAGAAAGCAGGTATAAACCCAAAGCCGCAATAAACGAACAGGCGGCAAGTAATCCGAGGGGTGATATTTTGTGTACGATCGTCCCCGCGAAAAACCGGAGAACAAACATAATCGCTGATGTATACACAAGTACCCATCCGGCCTGCAAACCTAACCTGCTCATTTCCGGTGTCATCAGGTCAGTGATCCAGCTGTCTGTGCCAAGCTCCGTGGTGGCCAGTGGTATCATTATTAGCAACAATATAATAAAGAGAGGCTGTCCGAAACTGCGCGTATAATTCCAGAACAGCAGCGTAAGCAGGAGAGTGATAATAATGTTCACCGACAACGGCCAGTTAAAAACCGATCCCAGCTGAAACACAATCAGGCCGGTAATCAGCAATGCGCCGGCAGCACCTACTTCCTGCAGCATTTCTTTGTAAGAAACACCTGCCTGTACCCGCTCGTTTAAGGGAAATTTACGCGGGAGCGTCATGATTGTATACACCAGGGTAGGCAAAAGGATCAACGCTACCTTGTACTCCCAGCGGGTTTCCGCTCCCAGCAGCAATGCCATAACTCCGCCCAGTACCAGTCCGCCCGCCCATCCGGCATGAAGAATATTAAGCCATTTTGTTTTTTCGCGGGGGAACATTGTAGCTACTACGGGGTTTGTAACCGCTTCAACTGTGCCATTGCCTAAAGCGACGATAAATGTTCCGAGATATAACATCCAGTATCCGTTTGCAAATATGGTGATAATGGCGGAGCTGATATGGCAAACGATCGCAAATATCATCGCTGTTTTATACCCGATCTTGTCGATGATCAAACTAAATAATACAATGCTGATTGCGAAGGGCCATAATCCTACGCCGGCGATCTGTCCTAATTCGGTTTGTGTCAGGTTGAAGTCACGTCCCCATTGCGGAAGGATAAGGGCCCGCAGGATAAAGCCAAAGGCGGTAGTTACCATGGCTACAAAACAGGCATAAAATAATTTCATGTCAGGTGCGGTAGCTGTAGCTGTTGAACTAGTGTAGGTTTGATTCTTTTCCATATAACAGTTTTATTTGAATGATGATTGTGAATTTGTAATAACCATCCTGCATGCATAAAAACGCAAATCCTGCCTCCGGGATTGATGGATTAAAAGCTGAATCAATCAGGGTACAACCAGCTACTTATTTAAGTGATCAATAGCAACCGTTTATTAATAAAATTTAAATCGTAAGATAAATAAATGAAATGCAAGTAAACAAATATTGTAAAAAAAGAGTGCAATCCAACAAACATTGTTGATCTGTATACAACAAGGTAACCGGTCTCTATTGCCTTAAGTACTTTTGCTCATAGAGGCATTTTCAAAACGTTAGTGTGGTGATTAATGCTTTATTTTGTTTTTTCAAAAATGAAATATGGCTGAAAAGATAGTAGAACTCAGAAACGTAAATATTTATCAGGGTGATAACCTGATCCTCAATGACGTTAACCTTTCGGTTTCGAGGGGTGAGTTTGTTTATTTAGTAGGAAAGACCGGATCGGGAAAATCAAGCCTGCTGAAAACGTTGTACGGCGATCTGCCTCTGAAGGAAGGAGAGGGAAACGTGGTAGATTTTAACCTCAGGCAAATGGATTGGAAAAAAGTTCCCTTTTTACGAAGAACGCTTGGAGTGGTTTTCCAGGATTTTCAGTTGCTGACCGACAGAAGTGTAAACGAGAATTTGAAATTTGTATTAAGAGCCACAGGATGGAAGGATCAAAAGCTTATGGATGAAAAGATCGGTGATGTTCTGAATAAGGTAGGCCTGAAATCAAAGGGTTTTAAAATGCCTTTTGAAATGAGTGGTGGAGAGCAGCAGCGCGTCGACATTGCAAGGGCATTATTAAATTCACCGAAACTAATCCTTGCAGATGAGCCGACAGGAAACCTTGATCCGGAAACATCTGATGAGATCATGCAGTTACTGTTTAACATCTGCCGTGAGTACGGAACATCCATTATTATGGCTACACACGATTATATTGTGATCAATAAATATCCTGCAAGAACTTTAAAAACAGAAAAGGGAAAGGTGGAGGATAATGCTACCATATCAATTCAATAAGTTTCTGTCCGTTATGTTGATTATGAAAATGAGGGGTTAACAGGTGATCCCGTAAACGAATTTCCTCGGGGCCGAAAGGATGATGATATAACTGAGCAATAATTTGCCGTATAGCTTCCGTGGTAGTACCGATATGACAGGCACTTTCCAAACCTGTATGACTAACCGTAGCGTCGTTTACAATACAGTGCCGGCCATTGTACAACGCGTTCAGTAATTTGAGCTTGATTCCGGTGTCGTTGAACGAGGGCAGGATATGGATCTGCGCCTTTGTAATAAGGTCCTTCATTTCCGCTTCCGCAGGGTCTGAAACCAGGCACGTATGACAATGCAAATGTGCCAGTCTTTTCAGGCGCGAGGAAGGGTTTTTTCCGGCGACTACAAACGGCACTTTCATTTTATTGAAAACGTCTTCCAGCAA
Source organism: Flavihumibacter sp. (assembly GCA_041751095.1). Classification (GTDB taxonomy): domain Bacteria; phylum Bacteroidota; class Bacteroidia; order Chitinophagales; family Chitinophagaceae; genus JADCRZ01. Next base: position 9,861 of record JBGSYC010000215.1, on the reverse strand, counting down.
ATACTCAACTGCCTTTTCATTCTCTGTTACAGAAAGATTGCCGTGATAAAGGCAATAGGTACCTATACCTTCCACGCTTCTAACATCCTGGAAAGGTATAAAAACCGGCAGATAGGATATCTTCCGGGCATTGAATTTACTCCTGTACGTTTCAACATCCTTTTCTGACACCGCAAGTATAGTTGCCTTGTTGGCGATCTTACCTTCAAAACATTTCAACAGGCGGCTTTCATTATAATAATAAGCTTTTTTAAGCAGCGACTTTTCATACCTGAATAAATGATGATAATATTCATGTTCTACATTGTGCAAACGCAAAAACACCTTTCGGTTCTGAAGAGCATTACAATATAACGGGTAACTGCAATGGATACCTTCAATCAAAACGGGGTAGTCGTCTTTCTGCAGGTTTCGAATGAGTTCAGCAGACGAGCGGGAAGCCACTATATAAGGAATGTCTGTCGAAAAACCCTTATGGCCTTCGTTGCGATGGTAATACCTTACGTCAGCGCAATACTTATTTAGTTCCGGTTGTTGTGCCCTGCCATATTCGAAGCAATGGAGGTGAATGATTACGCCAAGTTCATGCAGCGTTTTGATCTTATAAAAAAGGTCGAAGACACCTCCGTAATCAACAGGGTAAGGTACGTCGAAGCATACGATATGTAAATGTTTTTGCAAGCTTACCTAAAAATTTGAGAATAAAAATTTATCAGTTTCTTTTCCTCCTCCTGCCAGTTATATATTTCTCTTGCCTCCAGGCATTTTTGCTGTAGTTCTGTATATAGAACAGTATTTTGCAATAAAAAGTTCAATTGATCTGCGATGTGCTTTATGTCAAGTACGTCAATCAGCAACGCTACTTTATACTGATTGTTTATCTGGGCGTACTCCCTGAAATTCATCGTCAGCTGGGGAACCGCCGCGTGGATATAGTCGAAAAATTTGTTTGCGAGAGAAAAGAGCTGATTTTTCCCATACGGCTCTATAAGGTTTACGCCGAGGCAGGATGACGCGGTGATCTTCTTCAACTCCTCAGGGAACAGCATTCCGGTAAATGTGATCTTACTTTGCAACCCCAGCCCGCTCACCAGTTCCCTGCACTCGTCAATGAAGTTGCCATCACCGCAGATAATCAAAGGACGATCAACGTATTTCATGGCCGGAATGAGGTATTCAAGCCCCCGTCCTTCGTTGACCGCCCCCTGGTAGAGAATATAGGCATCTTTGGTAACAGGTGGGGCAGCATTTTCTTTAAGAGGAACGTTACGCACGGTATAATAGCTAACCCCGTACCTTTTATAAAGTATGGAGGCGATACTATCGCTGACAGTATAGCCCAAAGGAAAGGCAGGAACGGCCAGCCTTTCGAGAGTATCCCAGGCTTTTTTTACGAGCGGCCTCGTTATTACTTCTTTCATTTCCGTAAACAATTCATGCGCATCATACACGCGGGCGGTTTTTTTCAGCTTCGAAGTTAGCAGTACAGGCATTATCGTATCGAGATCGATAGCGCAGTAACATTGCGCACGGGTAAATAGCAGGAAGCGGAAAAGTTTGAGATTAAATTCAATGTATGACCTTTTCCCTTTTTTAAACCGGCAGTATATTCTTTTCTGATTGTAGGGCTGTTGCTGTAAAAGGGCACTGGTATGAAAACACTTTCCGACCAGGGTAACGTTCAGACCCCACCGGACCAGCGAGGTGCAGATCCTGATCATGCGCTGATCGAAGTTCAGCTCGTTATTTACCGAAAGATATATTGTTTTCAATAGAGCTGCTTATACCGGAATGCCGAAGAAGTGACTAACCGCCAGGAAAAGCTTTGTCTTGAAACAACGCCTTAGCCCCGGAATGATATTCATTAAAATAAAAGTGGTAAATATATAGTAACAAATAGGTCTCTGCAAAGGGTGATTAAATTTTATTTGTTACCTTTGCCGCCAAATTAAGCCGAAACACTCGGATGCCTTTTAAAAAATTGTAAGATGTCTTATTTAACTACAGAAAAAAAATCTGCTATATTTGCCGACTTTGGCGGTATTGGAACGAATACCGGTTCTATTGAAGGTCAGATTGCCTTATTAACAGAACGAATCAGCCAGATCTCTAAACATTTACAGCAAAACAAAAAAGATTTTTCTACCCACAGGGGGCTAATGCAAATGGTGGGAAAAAGAAAGCGTTTATTAAATTATTTAAGTAAACACAACCTCCAGGAATATCGCAAACTCATTGAAAGACTTGGGCTGAGAAAATAGCTGTTCCCTTCAGGTAATCTTCCCAACTTCCCTTTCGGATTGGGAGTTACTTTTATGCTTCCAATTGATCTCCCGCTAAACAATCAAACAGCCTGTCACATACATTTCCCACCCGGTATCTGGCAGACGACAAATTCAAATAAAAACATGTTATCACAACCAATAAGTAAAACCTTTGATATCGGGGATGGCCGTATGGTGACCCTCGAGACCGGAAAACTGGCCCGGCAGGCAGATGGTTCAGTAACGGTTCGCCAGGGAAACTGTATCATACTTGCCACCGTAGTGGCCAATAAAGAGCCTAAGGAAGGGCAAAACTTTTTTCCATTATCAGTAGATTACCAGGAGAAATTTGCATCGGCGGGCCGCATACCGGGCTCATTTTTTAAGCGCGAATCCCGTTTGAACGATTATGAAGTGCTTACTTCACGTTTAATCGACAGAGCCCTGAGGCCGTTGTTCCCCGAAGATTATTTCTGTGAAGTGCAGGTGCTTATTACTTTAATGTCCAGTGATCCCGAAATCATGCCCGATGCACTTGCCTGCCTTGCTGCTTCGGCTGCGCTGGCCGTTTCTGACATCCCTATCCAGGAACTTTTATCTGAGGTGAGGGTGGCCCGGATCGATGGCGTTTTAAAGGTAAATCCCTCCCGTAGCGAGCTGGCTAAAGCCGACATGGATTTTATTATTGCCGCAACTGACCGCAACATCATGATGGTGGAAGGTGAGGCTAAAGAATGCGGAGAAGAAGATCTTGTGAAAGCAATTGAAATGGCGCACGATGCAATCCGTTTACAGGTAAAAGCGCAGGAAGAGCTTCGTGCGTTGAAAGGCGTTACCGGAAAAAGAGAGTATGCGAAGCCAACTGAAAATGCAGAGCTCAGACAAAAAGTTGATGCTTTTGCGTCTTCACGGATACTCGACATGGCAAAGTCGCGCAGCACTAAACATGAAAGAGGTTCGACTTTGGATCAGATACAGGAAGAACTGCTCGTTCATCTAAAAAGTGAATATAATATACCTGAAGACGCCATCTTGCCTGATGAAACAAGAAAGCTTGCCCGGAAATATTATCACGATCTGCAGTTTGAAGTTATCCGCGATATGATCCTTAATGATAAGGTGCGTTTGGACGGAAGAGGGCTTGAAGACGTTCGCGAGCTGAGCATGGAGGTAGATGCGCTGCCTTCGCCTCACGGCGCTGCTTTATTCACCCGGGGCGAAACACAGGCGCTAACCACGGTTACCCTCGGCACACCGCTTGATTCACTGCTTGTGGAAAGCGCGGCCGCCTCGGAATATTCAAAATTTATTTTGCATTATAACTTTCCGCCATTTTCTACCGGCGAAGTAAAAATGATGCGCGCTCCTGCCCGCAGGGAAGTAGGCCATGGAAATCTTGCCATGCGTTCCCTGAAGCAAATGATGCCTGGTGGAGACTTTCCTTATACGGTGCGCCTCGTAAGTGATGTCCTCGAATCTAACGGTTCTTCTTCAATGGCCACCGTTTGTGCCGGTTCCCTGGCTTTGATGGATGCTGGTGTGGGAATACCCAAGCACGTTTCCGGAGTAGCAATGGGACTTATTTCAAAAGAAGGCCGGTTTGCGGTGCTAACGGATATCCTCGGAGACGAAGACCACCTTGGCGACATGGATTTCAAACTAACCGGAACCCGCGATGGCATCTGCGGTGTTCAGATGGATATCAAAGTGGACGGACTTAGCATGGATATCATGCGTACGGCTTTGGCGCAGGCAAAGAGGGGGAGATTACATATCCTCGATGCCATGTACAATACCATCAGCAAAGCGCGCGAAGATGTGAAACCGCATGCACCCCGAATGGTTAAGTTATTTATCGACAAGGAATTCATCGGTGCTGTTATAGGGCCCGGTGGTAAAGTGATCCAGGAAATTCAACGTGAAACAGCCACAACCATAAACCTGGAAGAGAAAAACGAAATGGGTGAAGTAAGTATATTCAGCACGAATAAAGAGGGCGTGGAGAGAGCTGTTTCCTGGATAAAAGGGATTGTTGCCGTGCCTTCCGTTGGCGATGTATACGAGGCGAAAGTAAAGTCCATTATGCCATATGGGGCATTTGTAGAATTTTTACCGGGTAAACAAGGGTTGATACACATTTCGGAAGTAAGCTGGAAACGCCTGGAAACGCTGGAGGGTGTGTTGAATGAAGGCGACACCGTAAAGGTAAAGCTTACCGGTACTGATCCAAAAACCGGTAAATTCAAACTGTCAAGAAAAATATTGTTGCCAAAACCTGAAATGGCAAGGAGGCCCGACTCCGGCCCGGAGGAATAATCTCAGACCTTTCTTAATAAACTACCCCGGGCAAATCCGGGGTTTTTTGCTTAATGCCTATGGAGCGGTATTTTGAAATAAGCATTCAGACGATATCAAAAGAGCAGAAAGAAATGCTGATCGCCCGGCTGGCAGCTATCGGGTTTGAAGGGTTCGAAGAAACCCAAAATGTACTGAAAGCTTTTATTCCGTACGAAAGCTTTGATGAAATAAAACTCATGGAAATTACGGATGCCTGTAAATGTGAATTTACAAAAGCCGTTATTCATCCGCAAAATTGGAACGAGGCCTGGGAGACGAGTTTTGATCCGGTTATCATAAGCGATTTTTGCGCGATCAGGGCTGAATTTCATAAACATGTTCCTTTTACTGCCCATGAAATAATAATTACGCCCAAAATGAGTTTTGGCACCGGGCATCATGCAACTACTTACCTTATGATAGCGTGCATGAGAGGCATCGGCTTTTATGGAAAATCGGTTTGTGACTTTGGAACAGGTACCGGGGTGCTTGCAATCCTCGCGGAAAAAATTGGTGCAGCCAGCATACACGCCTTTGATAATGATGAATGGAGCATTGAGAACGGGAAGGAAAATATCGGGACAAACCATTGTCAGCGCATATCGCTGTTGAAGGCAGATCACCTTTCCGGAAGAAATTATTTTGATATTATACTGGCAAACATCAACAGAAATGTGATACTGGCGAACCTTGCCGCTATGAAACGGCAAGTGGTACCCGGCGGTACAATTTTAATAAGCGGATTTCTCGTGGGCGATGAGGAAGATATGGTTAACGCAGCCCTTGATGTTGGACTGAATGTTACCCGGAGGTCGGAAAAGAACAGTTGGCTCTGTTTGCAGCTTATGAAACCGTCATAAAGTTTAGCCCCGGGGTTTGAAGGTATTTGCTTATATTTATTATCCACTTAACCGGTAGTTTGATGAAGGAGATTTTGCTTATAGTGTTGGCTTATCTGATAGGGTCTGTGCCTACTTCTGTTTGGGTTAGCAAATATCTTTATGGAATAGATATACGTGATTACGGCAGCGGCAATGCAGGGGCATCAAATACTTACCGCGTTTTGGGATCAAGGATGGGCACTTTTGTAATGATCGTTGATATCTTAAAAGGTGTTATTGCCACGAGCTTATACCTGCTGATACCCTATTATATGGGAGACGAGTGGGACCGGACAAATTTTATGGTGGGTTTGGGACTTGCCGCCGTAATAGGTCACATCTTCCCGATATGGGCCGATTTTCGCGGAGGCAAGGGAGTGGCTACTTTATTCGGAATGGTTCTGGCAATTCAGCCCCTCGTTGCCCTGTGCTGCGTAGGCGTTTTCCTGATGGTGCTTTTTCTTACCCGCTTCGTGTCGCTGAGTTCAATACTAGCCAGTGTTTCTTTCGCGGTTTTCATTCTTTTTATTTTCAATGAAAAAGAAACCTTGTACAGAGGCTTTGCCATCGCAGTTGCATTAATGGTGGTACTAACTCACCAAAAAAATATCGGAAGATTGCTCCGGGGTAATGAAAGCAAGGTGCCTATCTTAAAACACCGCGATAAACGCAAACACCGCAGGCAATCGAATATTGAAAAAGAATAATCTCAAGTTTCGCAGATAAATACCGGCGGCAAATGGGCATAAATTAAATAAAAAAAAAGCAGCATGGAGTGTTCATAAGTCGCTGAAATTAGTCGCGGCCTGTTCTTCCATTTACGCTTGCTGAGTAGCATCATAACCCAATCCTTTTAACCCAATCCAATATAATGTTGGCTCTTAAAACCATTCTGTCTTCTGCTTTGGTACTGAGGACGATCATTTTTAAGTCTCTTTCCTGTTCCACTGTTAAAACTACTTTTTGAGAAGGTCTTGCCATCAGTATCATTTTGTTGACAATATCCATTAGTTCATTAACTAACAAATTTCTACAACAGCAATAAAATGTAAACCAATACTACCATGGTTATTCCCGCCGTTACCATAAATGTAACCGGGGCGCCGGCATTAAACCAGATAAATCCGGCTAAGCTGCTGGCGATCATGGTGCAAATGCTTTGAAACCCGGTAAAAGTACCTATCGCAGCAGCCGTATCCTTTTTATCGGTGATATTGGAAATCCATGCCTTTGAAACGCCCTCTGTAGCTGCCGCATACACACCATATAAAAAGAACAAGACAAAAAATACATACAGATGCGTGTTAAAAGCCATACCCAGATACACGATTATAAATATCGCCAGACCAAATAGAAGCATCTTTTTCAGGCTTAAGCGATCTGCGATTATTCCCAGAGGATAGGCAAAGGCAGCATAGACAAGGTTATAAAAAATGTAAGTACCCATGGTTGCCGTATCACTTAATCCGGCATCTTTTAATTTCAGTAAAAGAAATACATCCGAACTATTGCCTAACGTAAACAGCAACAACCCTATAGCTAACTTCCGATACTGTGCCGGACTGGTCTTCCAATACCTGAAAAAGGCAAAAAAAGAAGTCGCTGTCCTGTTTTCTTTAGGAATTGGATTATTATCTCTCAAAAAGAAAGTTAAGCTTATAGCGACTATGCCCGGAAAAAACGCAATAAAAAATAACGTTTTATACTGTGAAGGATAGAAGTAAAGAAAAATCAATGCCGATAGCGGGCCTATTACAGCGCCGAGGGTATCCATAGACCTGTGAAAGCCAAACACCGTTGCCTTTGTTCGTACGGTAGCTTCATCGGACAACATTGCGTCTCTTGCTCCTGTGCGTATGCCTTTCCCTAAACGGTCAATAGTACGCGCAGTAAAAATCCAGGCGGGAAAAGTAAACATCGCCATCATCGGTTTCGACACGGCGCTTAACAGATAGCCCCAGCGGACAAACGGCAAACGCCTTCCCATGGTATCAGACAACTTTCCAAAATAGCCTTTGCTTAATCCCGCCGTAGCCTCTGCAAAGCCTTCCAGTATTCCTATCAGGACAATAGAAAAGCCTATACTTTTTAAATAGATAGGCATAACGGGATAGAGCATTTCGCTTGCAATGTCTGTAAACAGGCTTACCAATGAAAGTACCCAGATGGTCCGTGTTATGATTTTGGGCATTTTATGATTTTGTACCATATAAGTTATCCGCTGTATTTGCCTGCCGCCTGTAAAGTTTTTTGATTGGGACAGAGGTTCACCTGCTGCACATCGTTTCAAACACATGCCACCTAATTTCCTTCCTGTAAAAGGCCCCCGGCATGCATCGCCAAAGGAAAGCAACTTAAGCCTGCAGGTGCGCAACGGGCGAAAATATGATTATGCTACCCAACCATTCTCTTCATTTCCCACATCTCTGGTTTAATGAAAGCTGAAATAAGGATTGTTAAATAACTTTTTGCGTGAAAAAGCTTGAATAGTATTGATATAAATTGCCCGTAATTTAATTCGACATGAAGGTAAAGAATACAATATTAGCGGCTGGTCTGATCACAGGATTATCCATTTTTTCATCGTGCCAGAAAGATGTGGCCGAACCGAAGGCAGAAGTGCACACACCGGCCGTAACCAGGGAGCCCACATCGGAATTCAAACTAAAAGACTCCGCTTTAATTTACAGCCGCGATATTTATTTATGGTATCAGCAGATTCCTTCAACATTTGATCCTCAAACTTACGCTGATCCAAACTTGATCATGAATGCCATACGTTCATACAGTATAGAACCAGGCTATAGTGCTCCTGTTGACCGGTGGAGCTACGCCATAAAAAAGTCTGAATGGGACAATATCAGCATGGGTTTGAATTCGGCTGCTGCGGATGATAACGAGGATTTCGGGTTAAATGTTTTTTTTCGGGCAGAAGGTGATCTGAGGGTACGATATGTTGAGAAACAATCTCCTGCGGGATTAGCCGGAGTTCGCCGGGGCTGGAAGATCACGAAAATAAATGGCAGCACTAATATCACTACAGGTAATACAAACTTTATCAGCAACGGTGTTTACGAAAGCACATCGGGCACTTTCACTTTTCAAAAACCCGATGGTTCCAGTGCAGATATTACTTTAAGGGCAACTTCTTATAAGCAACAACCTGTTGTGCTCGATACTGTTTATACCCTCAGCGGCAGAAAGGTCGGGTATCTTGTTTTTAATTCCTTTCTTGGAGATACTGCAGCGATATATAGAGATTTACAGCGTGTATTCGACCGCTTCAGCCAGCAGCAGGTAAATGAAGCTGTTATCGATCTGAGATACAACGGGGGAGGGTATGTCACTGTTCAGCAAAAATTGGCTAATTACCTGATAAACGCAGGCAACAACGGTCAGGTTATGATGAAAGAGCAGTTCAACAATAAATATACCCGCTTCAATAACACCACTACTTTCGTAAAATTAGGTGCGCTAAATCTAAACAGGATAACTTTTATCGTTAGCAGCAGTACCGCGTCTGCCAGCGAATTGCTGATAAACAACCTGAAGCCATATATGGATGTAAGACTGGTAGGCCCATCAAAAACACACGGTAAACCGGTTGGGTTCTTCCCTATACCCGTTGGTGAATGGTATATTTTTCCCGTTGCCTTCCGTACAGTAAATAAAAACGGAGAGGGAAACTACTTTAATGGCCTTCCGCTTACAAGCCAGGCAGCAGATGGAATTGATAAAGACTGGGGCGACAGAAGCGAAGCATCTTTAGCGTTTATTTTAAATGGTACAAGCACCGCCATCAATGGTTTGGGAGCATCCGGAATTTCAGGCGGCCTTAATATAGAAGCTTTTAATTCCAAACTCTCCGGCCATAACTTCAAAGGAACGATAGATACAAGAGGAATGTTCTAAATCCGGCTGTTTCAGCCGCTATAACGTACTCAGCCGGCCGCTCAGGGGGCGACGCCTGACATGAATACAATCGGGGGTTAAGATGCTACGAATTTTCCTTTGGAAAATAAACCTCTTTAGGGGTGAACTTCCTGATCGTACCCTTGCTTAGGGAACACGGAGAACACAAAGGAGGCACGAGGAGAACACAAAGTGTAACGCAGTGTCCTTCGTGGTTCGTCGTGTTCTCAGTGATCCTTCTTTTCTAAGGGCTAAAAAGATTATCTAAAAAAAGTTTAGATGTTTGCGCCTAAGCGCCTATTTTACCGATAGATATCGTACGTGAGTTTTCCCCCCTTCAGCGGATTGTAAGCATTCAATGCAGGTTCTATTCGAGCTTCACTACTCTTTTCGCCGGAATAAAAATTACAGGGAATGAAGCCCGGTTGAAAATCTTTCTCAAAACAGCTATATTTAAGCGATGAAGT
>JBGSYC010000214.1:0-4230 GCA_041751095.1 Flavihumibacter sp. | reverse complement strand
TTATCTGGCCCAGGCCAATGATTTGTTTATAATCCACTGACGACTGAAAGCCACGACTGGGAAACAATTCACGATAAAAGAGCTGGCTGTTTTTGTAGATCTTTATTTTAGTACCGACGGCAAACGTATTCTGGCCGTTTCCCCGGAGATTGATTCCGATGTAATGATTTCGATTCAGTTCCCTGGAATTATTCTTGTACAGGAATGAAACCTGGTTCTCGTTGCTGACGACCAGGTCAAGGTCACCATCGTTATCAAGATCACCATAAGCTGCACCATTTGAAAATGAAGGTTCTGTAAAGCCCCATTTTTTTCCCTCGTCCGAGAATTGCAGGTTACCATTGTTTTTGTAAGCCTTGTTTAACATAGGAGTAACCGGTATGATCTTTAAGACTTCGTCAACGTTGTCTTTTTTACCGGTCAATACCATTTTCTGTACAACATCGTTGGCGAAAAAGTTCATGAAGTCGAGGTTGGTAACGTCTTTATTGACCCCGTTGCAAACGTAGATGTCATTATGTCCATCATTATCGGCATCAAAGATCAGAGCTCCCCAGCTCCAATCAGTGGCACTTACGCCACTGTAATTAGCAATTTCTGAAAAGGTATTATCTCCATTATTCAACTGCAGGCAATTTTTCATAAACTGGTGGTAAAAGCCTAATTGCAGTTTCTTATTGTAAACATCGATGTTGTCAAAAGCCCCAAGTGTTTTCAAGCGGTAATCATCCTCCGGAAGCATATCTGTGGTGAAAATTTCAGGATATCCATCGTTATTTATGTCGGCTACATCAGCACCCATGGAAGAAAAGCTCGTTTGCCCCATGCATTCTTCCAGCTTATCTTTGAAAGTTCCGTTCTTTTGATTTACGTATAAATAGTCACGTTCATAAGAGTCATTTGAAACATAGATATCAGGATAACCATCATTATTTATATCCCCCACGGAAACGCCCAGTCCGAAACTCATCAGGGTGCCATGAATGCCGGCCTCTTTGGTAACTTCAGTGAAGTGTTCGTTGTTGTTTTGGTACAGATGGTCACCACCATCTTTTACAAATTTTTCCACTGGCCAGTCTTGTGCCAGCAGATCACGGCGGTTGGTGTAACCTAAAGTATTGACCGGCATGGGGCTGTTAGCAATGATAAAGCAATCCAGATCACCATCGAGATCGTAATCAAAAAAAGATGCCTGAGTCGCATATGAAGATATATCCAAGCCGTATGCCGAGGCAGATTCTGTAAAAGTAAGGTTATGATTGTTTATGTATAATTTATTCCTTCTGTTTCCGTCCTGCATGTGACCTGAATTGCAAATGTATATATCCAGCCATGCATCATTATTCACATCAGCCATGACCACGCCTGTGCTCCACATGCTGTCCTGCTTCATACCCGAACTGCCGGTAATATCTTGAAATTTCCAGTCTCCCTTGTTCAGGTAGAGCTTGTTTTCATCCATATTGGAGGTAAGTAACACATCGGAGTTTCCATCGTTGTTTATATCTCCAATGGCTACTCCGCCGCCATTATAAAAATTCCGGAATAAAAAGCTGTTGTTGATTTCCTGGTCCTGCACATTGTTGACAAAATCAATACCTGTATCCTTCATCATTTCAAACAAAGGCCGCTCTTTTGCTTTGGTCTTACAGGAAAGATTTAACACAAAGAGAAATAAACATGCACCACTTACATACCTGAGAACATACATAACCGAAGTATATTATTGCACACCTTAAAGTTATTTGTAACTGTAAAGGCCATTATCGCTAATGACCTTTACAATGTAACATTCTAAACAGTTTTTGATAAGCAAACCATCATTATTTACACAGCATCAACTTTCAATAAATAAAGTACTGATCGTTGTTCGTGACACTTAATAACCGGGGTTTTGCTTTAAGTTAGGATTAGCAAGCAACTGATCAGCTGCAATGGGAAACAGTAAATTTCGTACCGGATCAGCGTCGGCATCTTTTAATGCCCATTTTTTTAGAAATACACCAAACCTGATAAGATCCTGCCTTCTCCAGCTTTCCCAATACATTTCCCTCCCCCGTTCTGCCAACAATGTGTTGGGATTGGCAACATTGGAAGGATCTACAAGTGTGAGCGTCGTCAGCGGAGTTGCTCCGCGTACAGTCCGGATTTGGTTGACGAGCAGTAATGCTCCTGCCGCATCGGGAGTTGAAGCTCTTAATCTTGCTTCAGCAATCATCAATAAAACGTCTGCGTACCGGAAAATTTGCAATTGATTTCTTTGATTACCGCCATCGTAAGCATTGTAATCAGGGGGATATTTAACCACGCGGATACCCGCAACTTCTAACCTGTTTTTGTCAATCTCTATCAGCCTGACATCCTGGGTAAAGGAAAGCGGGTTTCCCTGGCGGTCCTTAAGAGGCTGGCCTGCCTGATTGACCTGGAGGCCTACAACTAACCCGGGCCTTAACCCCGATCTATCCGTTACTTCCGGGTACGGCCTGCCACCAATACGGGTATCTGTGGCGCCAAAGGTGTTATAAAAATCAGCCACGGTCGTAAAACCATTCCATCCCGCACTTCCCAATTTCTGATCCCAGGAGTTATAATGAAGCGTACTCATCCAACGGGCATTAATCCCACCACTATTGATCCCGTTTGCAGAAGCAGCTCCGGTATTATTCCAGGCAAGTATCCTCTCTTTTGAAAGGGTAGCATTCCGGTGGCCGAAATTTTCAAAATAATTTGGTGTCAGGCTATATCCCACAGGACTGCTCATAATTGCCTGTCCAAGTGATATCACCCGTTGCATATCTGCATTGTCAAACGTTGGCGCCTGCCGGTTAAGAAATGCACCTTTATTCAGTAATACTTTCATTAGCAGGAAACGGGCCGCATCGGGACTGGCTTTATAGGGACTATTTGAAACAGGTAGTTGCGGTATGATCCTGGTAAGCGTTGCAACAATGGTATCAATCGCTTCTTTTGGCTGCAATACGGGTGAAGGGGTAATAGCATTATAATCCTGTACGGTACGATACGGCACCTGACCAAAGAGATCAATGAGATAAAATTGGGCAAGGGAACGCAGGAACAGTGCTTCAGCCGCCTGTGTCGGTGAGGGATTAAAAGCCAGGGTTGTCGTAGCCGCACTTTGTAATCCACCGAGTCCGTTAAATACACTTTTAAACTGAGCATGTATGCCTGTCCAGGTATGAGCATGCAATACCCGCCAAACACCATTATCATCCCAGTCACCACCCCTTGTAGGAATCAAAGCCTCGTCGGACGTTGTTTCCTGAAGCGAAAACATCAGGTCCTGGGAATGCATAAGACCATTCATACTGTTATATGCGCCGTTGAGCAACGCATTAACATCAGAGTTACCAGTGGTGGGAGAAGAGACGAAACTATCCTCCAATTTCTGCTCTAATTTGGTACAACCCAAAGCACTTATCAAAAGAAAGGAAAGAATATATTTATTTCCGCGTTTCATATGTCAAATTTTAAAGTACAAATTATAAAGAGAAATTGAAGCCAAATAGAAATGTTCTTTGTGTAGGATATCCAATGTAATCGATTCCGAGGGAAGGAATACCATTTAACGACTTATCAACATTTACTTCCGGATCAAAGCCTTGATATTTTGTAAATACAAAAAGGTTATTACCGCTAATATAAACACTTAATCCTTTTATCGTGTTGCCGACATCTCCAAATGTGTACCTCAGGGATGCGTTATTCACTTTCAAATAGTTCCCATTTTCAAGAAAGCGGGTTGAAGGCGTGATGGCATTTGCCGTGTTTTCACCCGCGTTAACCAAGCCCGCCGCGATATTTCTGCCACCGTTAATATTGGAGATATTTAAGACACTCATAGCAGTGTTATTGTATATCTTGTTGCCAAATGAACCATGTGTTCCGATGTTTAAGCTCAGCTTTTTATAACTCAGATCTGTTGTAAAGCCTACAAAAGTAGAAGGGTTCGGATCACCGACGTAGTCTGGTGTGCTGCTGTAACTGCCAATGCCATCTTTATCAAATCCATTAAACCTGGGAACATAATAAACATTTATTGGTTGGTTATTGGCAATGGCCTGGGAGTATGCGCCACTTGTTCCCTGGCCGTTTAAAGCACCGGTGAATTCAAGCGGGTTGCTGCCGAAAGGCGGATAAACAAATCTATTTTTTACAAAGGTTACATTAGCGTTTATGCTCCAGCTGAAATTTTTTTTCTGAACAAGGTCA
>JBGSYC010000213.1:0-10869 GCA_041751095.1 Flavihumibacter sp. | reverse complement strand
TAGTATAGATAATGCTTTCAACAATATGATTGCTTGCCTGGCTGCTTACAACTTCTTAGACAAGAAGCCTTGCATTAAACACAAAAAAAGAGAATTAATGTTATCCCTTAATAACTTTCTACCATCGAACTGACGTTAATTAGTAGCGTGGAAGACAGGTTCAGGATTTAAAACACAAATTGTTTTCTTACCTGTGTAGTATTGCTGTTCCAGCCAACGCCAGGTACAACATTTTCGGTATAACTGCTATAGCCCTTTACGTTTGGCAGTCCCACAGTTCCATCAATTAGGGTGATGGCAAAGGGTAGTGCAGCGGTCACCTCAAACAGTACATCAAAACCATCCTTTCCCAGGCCGGTGTATGCTAATACCGTATACTGCCCTGTGTCCGCTGATTTTCTATGTTTGAGGGTTCCTGCCTTTTTACCGTTCACTTCAATGCCAGTAGCAGGATTTTTCTTACCCATAATAATCGTCGCCCATACGGCTTCCCGGTTACTTTGAAAATGAACCCGCAGTTTGCGCCTGTTATTTTCAATCGTGTCTTTTATTACCCTTGCCATAGGAGCAGGAAAAGAAATCAGGGGGGCTTCGCTCATTAACCGCGGAGAAGTAGGCTCTCCCTGATAGACAGGCTTTGGCGCATTTTCAACAGCACGGGGAAAAAACTGCCGCGACCACGGATCCGTTTTCAAAAAATCGGAGATCCAGTAAGCTTTCTTTTCGTCGGTGTCGAGTTCATAACGCACATTGGTTTGCAGCGGTTGTTCTTTTGTGAAACCGGAACGGAAATGAGCAAGCAGAAGCGCTGCGATAAAACAGGCTGCCGCTGCAAGCGGAAGATGATGCCGGTAACTTTTAAGAACAGGGCTAAGCAGGGGAAGCAGAAAGCCCAATAATAAGCCCAGCACTACGGTAACTGAAGGAGTTACAATGCTCAACCCGAAAGTAATAAACATAAGCCGGATGACCGGCGACAGTAAGACAATTGCAGGAAGCGCTGAAAACAGTGTGATCGAAGCCCACAGCCATGGCTGCGCTTCTTCGTCAACCGCCCATTGGAAAAGAATCAGTTGACCCAGCATAAAGCAGCACAGGGGAAATATGAGAATATAGGTAGCCGTGGGCATAACCGCATACATCAGGACAAGTAAAATGACTTGTACCAGCAGCATACCTGCCGCGAGTGAAGAAGCAGAGAACCTTCTGAGAACCCATTGGTAATAGAAGCTAAACGCAGCCACCATCAACGCCGCAATGGCAAAAAAATAATAAGAGCTGTTATAAGCATTGGAAGCATAGAAACGGTTATGGTAGGGATAAGCCGCCTGTATTGCTTTTACAACCAGGAAGCTGACCAAAAATGAAACCACTAAGACTACTGTAAAGGCAAGAAACCCAATGAGCAATTCTCTTATGCTGATTTTCTTTTTCCGGATGCCGGTTATCAGATACAGGATGAACAAAATACCGGACAGCATAACCAGATAGAGGTTCCAGGAAGCAGGGTAGTGGACCATCCATCTACCCGGCACATTGAAATAAGTAATATCCGGGGCTTTTGTTTGCGTAAGGGGGATGTTTCCAAAATGTTTGACAAGGCTCAGCATGTTGGTACCATGGTGCTGAAGACTTCGAAGGTCCAATATTTGTGGCTTGTCTGTCGGGCTGTGATAATGAACAAAGCCTTCAATGAAACCATGGTTAAGACCAGTATAACCGCTCGCTTTAAATAAGGAATAGTCGGTGTCATTGGGAAGTATCCTGTAGACCTCAAAGCTTAAAGAATTAGCAAAGGGGTAAGGGGCTGCTTTTATAAATTCTTTTACTACCCACCCGTTTTGCGGATTTGTTTCAAACATAATACTGGTGCCGGCATTGCCACGAGCATCAAAGTTTAAGACAACACCAATGTTTTTTGCTAATGCAGTATCCTCCAGAAAGCCTTGCGCCCCTAACAGACCCAACTCTTCACCGTCTGTAAATAAAAAAATAATATCATTTTGAAGCGTTGATTTTGTTGATGTCAGTATCCGGGCGGTCTCCAGCATAGCAGCCACGCCACTGCCGTCATCCCCTGCGCCCGGGGTGTTCAGGGCAGAATCGTAATGTGACATGATCAGCACAGATTTTCCACCGTTTTGCCTCTTCAGCCGGGCAATTATGTTGTGAACGTTAGCTGCCTGTACAGTACCTCCTCTCCTGCGTACAGCCGTGGTATTTTGTACGTGTGTCGTAAGCCCAAAACTTTTGCATAGGCTTACGATATAGGCGCTTACCCTTTTATTTTCCGCCGTTCCCGTGCTGTGCGGTTTCTGAGCTAACTGCCATACATAAGGGTAGGCTCTTTTGGCGGAGAAAAGACTGTCCGGTGCTGTTGCCTGAACAACGGAAGGTGGCGCTGTGAGGCGTACAGAGACGAGTGACAAAAGAACCGTGAGCAGTAGCAGCATTGGTCCCGGTTTATTCAGCATAAATTGGATTTTGGTTACTAAGATCAATCAATTTGGTGGTAGAAAAAACTTGGTTCATTAAAACAGTGTCAATTAAGGTTCTGTTCATTTGTCTTTTGATCGGTTAATTTAAAAGGATGTTCTATGATGTTCAGGGATTTTTGTTTTCCCAGGGGCTCATGAAATATGACAAGAGAGTGTGCTATCCCTTCACTTGTCCTTTTCAAGGCCGCCGCTGTACGTTTTTTCACCTAATGCAAGCCATTGCGTCGGATTTTGAAATCCGCCGAATTTTCCGAGCAGTTGTTTAGTCAGGTTGATCACCAATCACATCCTCCAAAAGTTTCGGTGATCTTTCATTTCGCCCGAAAGATCGCTACATAACAAAACACCAACCGGCTCCTGTAGGAGCCTCGTGTTTATAGGAGTTTTATCAAAATTTTCTCGGCTCCATAGGAGAGCCGCGTGGGTAGTCGCGAAAGCTTTTAAGGGAAAGCGATTATTTGAAATTATAAAACAGACATCATCGAACGCTCAGGCCGGATCATTGCTTTGAACAGGAATTCCTGAAAATATAAAAAGCATTATAGAACTGGCTCCGGTAGGAGCCTCGTGTTTATAGTAGCTCTATCCAAAACTTTCTTCGGCTCTATAGGAGCCGCGTGGGCAGTCCCGAAAGCTTTAATCAATAGGGCAGGAGGGCAGGGGTAGAGGATTGTATCATCTTTCCGCTAAAGAATGCAGGCAATAAAAAGGAAACAAAAATCTACATCAGGCCCGCTATAAACTTTTCAGCAGCTTCATTGGTTTCCGGATGCCTTTCGATTAATCCCTGGTGACCGGCAGGCGATAGTATTACCAGTCATTATCAGGAATGTTCTTGTTCATATACTCACTTGCATCGGGCTTTGTCAGCCGGTCATATGTAGCGCCCAATATCAAGGTCGGTACGGTTACTTTTTGCAAAGAGATGTCTTTGTTATCAGGCCTTTTAGACTTTCCAATCCGGGCAGGTCTATTAAGATAACGTAATTGTTTTTGCTAAACTGCTTTTTTTGATAATACCATGCGGTACTGTTTTCATTCCGGCCATGCACAAAAAGGAGTGGGGGCAACTTATTGTCACCCATGAACTCGATATTAATTGCAGAGCCATCTGGTCTTTTCAACTTTTGGCTCACTTTGCTATGCTCCTGTTTAGGTTCATCTTCATTTTTTCGGAACCTGCTTAACATCCACGAAATGGGGAACTTTCCGACCAGGGAATAAGCCGTTAAGCAAATTGCCCCATAGATACAACGACGGGCATATTCATCATCAAAAGTATCTTTCCACTGATACCATTCCCTAATCAGGTATATATCAAAAATGAAAACAGCTATAATTAGTAGCTGCGTCAGAAATAGAACCAATAATAATAGGGGCATAGATCACAGATTTTGGATAAACAATTGTAATAAATGTGCCGTAGGAACTTTTAGGTAGCCGACGGTAGAATAAAGGGGAACATCGTTGTGTCACTCCCTTGTACTTTCTGATCCTTACGCGGCAAAACTGCACTGTTTGATACTTGCCTGCAAAGTATAATTACGGGAGCGGAATATGCCCACACCGGGTTTAGAAACGACAGCAAATTAAACATAGCGTCGTTGTTTTTCATTATTAAATTAACGTTATGTTTAAGGCTTCCGCGTTTTGTCGGGGGGGAACAGAGACCTATAAAAAAAGTAATAAGCGATTCTACATTCTTGCAGATGATCCATAAAATCGCTACTTTGAAATGCATTAATCTGGCTGTAGTACCCACAAAAAGATAGTGCGGCTCCCAAGCTTATCTATGTTTTAAGTTGAATTCGTTTCCACCTAAAATATATATTGGGGCTGAGGGTAGCTTTGCTGTTAGTACTTTTCACATATTGCTAAACTGAACCTTCTTAATATGATCCTGAGAGTGAATGTAAATACTTGCATAAGTTTGATTCTTTTAAAAAATTAATACTCACTACAAAACGTTAACGTATTGACCATATTAACAATTTTTGAATGTATTAAGCAGGCCCTGTGATTATCAATAACTATTTTTTTTTTTGAACTCGGCTTATAGCTTAATACAACGGTTAGCGTTCATTGTAACAGACGACCAACAAACACGAAAAACCATTAAGATACAAATAATGGACAATGGAACAAGACAAAGCGAACAGTTATCAAGCGAACAAGGTGCGACACCTTTCACTCAAACGTATTTTCACGGGACAAGGGCTGACCTAAAAGTTGGAGACCTAATTAAAGTTGGTTTCAACTCGAACTATGGACAAAAGAAAAATACAAAATACATTTTCCTGACTGCGACATTAGACGCTGCTATTTGGGGTTCAGAACTTGCCTTTGGTGAAGGAAGAGAGAGAATTTATTTAGTAGAACCAACAGGAGCAATCGAAGACGACCCTGACTTGACGGACAAAAAGTTTCCAGGTAATCCGACAAAATCTTATCGTTCAATGGACCCGTTTAAAGTTGTAGGAGAAGTTTCGGTTTGGCAAGGACACCCATTCGAGCAAGTTAAAGCAATGAAAGACGCATTAGAAAGGCTTAAAGAACAAGGGATTAATTCGTTAAATGACTAACTTACAAGCTGCAACCATGCACAATACTCTCCGGTCATCAAAAAATAATATGCACAAGATTTAAAAATGTATCATTTCTTCATAAAACAGTCATGTGCCTATTGACAGGTGTATTAACATCCTGTATTATTAAAGGATTTAATCCAACCTATTTACCCAATTGGTTACCTAAATTTCAATTCTAATTGCTATATGGTTTTTTGTATTAGCATCTCTTTTATTTATCCCCATCATTCAAACGTGCACATGTTTACGAAGGCAGGGCCTTCCGTGATCCGTTCACCTGGCTAAAGATGTAAAGCTTAATTGGAAAATACTTTTGAAATGCGTTGCGTCCGCTCCCATATTGCAAACACTCAAGTTATCCGCCGTTTATCCTTCTACGCTAATGTTCACATGCGGTAATTCTACTTGCAGTTTTACTTTTGCTTTCAACGCACTGAATACTTTCATCAAAGTGTCAATAGTTGCATTGCTTGCATTGCTTTCAAGTCTTGAAATCTGTGCTTTTTGTACTCCGATCAGTTTACCCAATTCTTCCTGTGTCAAATGTCTCTCTTGGCGGGTCTGCTTAATTGCTTTTCCAATTAAGTCCATTTGCAACTCATATTCAAATTTGTCTCGGTGAGGTGTTCCGATTTTACCGATAAGTTTATCTTGCACTTCGTCTAGCGTGAATGTTTTCATTTCTTTTTCTTTTTAAGTTTTTCCTTTTCTTCGAAATATTTCGTTCTCATGTGCTTTGCCTTTTCAATTTCGCTGTCTGGCACCTTACTTCTTTTCTTTACAAATCCCTGTGTGGTTATAACGAAAGTCTGTCGGCTATCTGTCTTGTCCCAAAAGGCCAGCAAGCGATATTGCAAGCCTTGAAAAAGTGTTCTAAATTCCCAAATTTCATCCTTTAATTTTTTAAAGAGTTCATGGTCCTGTTGCGTTTGAGCTCTACGAATGTTGTAAAGTATTTTCTCGTAGTGCTTTTCGTTAATGCTGTTTAGGAATTCAAAAGCTTCGTTCAAGAAAATTACGTCGAAAAGTTTATTCATTCATTGATTGCTGTAGAAACAAAGATAAGCAGTTTCATTAGAACGAAACTTTTTTGAATGGCGAGATTTGTCAAAATGGCGGCTGACGTTGGCGGCTTGGCGTTGTGGCGATACTCCGTGATCTGTAAGCCAGTAACTGTTACTGATTGAATGCACGAATCTTCATTGATTATTCAACTGCCTAATTTATAACGTCAAGTTGGATATGCAGCACCATAGCGAAACTACTGGTGATGCCGTGCTCGGTCAGCCGCCATAATGCCAAGTCTATGTGTAAAAAGATTCCACTCAGACCCCAGTCGAAACAATGCTCCAATGAAGTAGTGGAATCCAATACTACTGGAAGTGGCAAATGAAGTTCAACGAAATCTATTTATTATTTCTCCCATCAGGTTATGGAATTCATTGGCCTCTAATTGATGAAGATCTTTCAATCGACTTCTTATTAAAAGCTGCATCATGAAGCTGTGAACGGCACTCATACACCCCCAACTACCGGAGGTTTAGTACAACAAAAGTATCTCAAATAGGAGGACTGAATGAAGGAAAAATTGGCAGAAAATCTTTAATAAACTTTTGTTTAGCCCTGACGCAATTCCATTTGGCTTTAATTCTTATCTTCAACAAAGGAATTTTCAATCGGCATCTGTACCCGGCAAACGGAACACAGAATATTCGGCTATCTCAAATACCTGTTCGTGAGGACGTAATGCTTCCAACGACCTTACAAACATCAGCGACTGACAACGAATGATAGAATTTTTATGCAATCATATCACCAGCCGACTTGGAAATGACCTTAACAACTTGGATAAGGTCCTTTCTGCCTTTAAACACATCAAGACTAAACGGAATGAACAGCTTTTAGAGCAGGGCGGCATTTTTAAATACGTTTATTTCATTGCCAAAGGCTCTTTACAAGTTTACGTTTACGACAGAGACTTTAATGAAACCACCCGGGACATTGTAATAGAAGACAATTGGTGTTCTGAACTTTTGAGTTTTGGAAGTGGCAACCCGGCAGCCGAAAACATACGGACTGTTGAACCTTGCGAGCTTTTTGCTATTGACAGAAAAGCTTTTCAGACAATGACAGAAACTGTTCCGCAGTTTGACAAAGTGTATAAACAAATACTTGAAGCCTCTTATGCCTCCGTTTACCGCATCAACACGTTCGTTTCACTATCTGCATTAGACAGAATAAAGTGGTTAATGGAAAACCGACCAATGCCAATGACGCGGGTATCAGGCAAACTCATTGCTTCCTATTTGGGAATCAACAAAGATGTTTTTAGCCGGTTGAAAGCCAAACTCTGAATGTAGACTTTTGTCATCGTTGAGAAAAAATGTGCTATCGAACTTTGTGGCATCATCTAACATTTTAAAATCGAAATTATGACAGAATATGTCTTACTATTCCGTAATGCAAGTGCAGAAAACGATTATTTGGCAACAACACAGGATATGGCTGAAGATATGCCCAAATGGCAGTCATGGATAGGCAATATCGCAATGCAGGGTAAATTGGTGCATACTGCACCAGTTCACTATAACGCAGTAATTGTAAACAGCAATGGTGTTTCGATTGGACCATACAAGCAAACCGTCAGCGTTTTGGTTTCGGGGTTCTTAATCTGCAAATCCGACAATTTGGAAGAAGTACAGGAATGGAGTAAAACTTGCCCAATTCTTAAATATCCAAACAGTTCAGTAGAAATCAGACCTCTCATTCCATTCTCAACCAATTAAACATTGCGGTTATGAACAACATCTTACATTTGGGAAATACATTTTCTCACTTTCGTTTTTGCTGTATGTGGGTTTGCATCTTGGCAACCCGAAGCTGGTGCTTCGAGCAATGGTACACGAATCAGGAACAGAAAATATGACTGCTGAATTAACGATAAAATAAGAATTAAGAATAGTAGACTTTTTCAGAAACATAATGGTAACAGGTACATTGCAGGCATTTGCAAATTTGTGGCTAAGGACAAAAGAATAATTAATTAACACTCAAATAAAACAAAATGGAAAAATTGAGCACAGCGACCAACGCTTTAAATTGGTTTGAAATTCCTGTAACAGACGTTGCAAGAGCAAAAAGTTTTTATGAAAAAGCATTCGATATTGAAATGCACACAACGGAAATGATGGGTATGCAGATGGTTATGTTTCCGTCTCAAAGCCCAAAATCGGGGGGATCATTAGTAAAAAGCCCAGATCACAAACCATGCACGGAAGGTTCTATCATCTATTTGAACGCAAATCCCGACTTGCAAACGGTGCTTGACAGAATAGAAGCTGCGGGCGGAAAAATAACAATGCCGAAAACCAGCATTGGAGAAAATGGAAATATGGCTTTCTTTCTCGACACCGAAGGCAACCTTGTTGGACTTCACTCTATGCAGTAAGAAAATAAATTTTACTACATTTGAAGTGGGACTTTTAACAGTTCCACTTTTTGAATTTATGACAAATGAACAACGACAAGAAAGCACTACGCCTAACAGATAGGGTTCAGTAGGAAAACGAACGCAAAGCTAAAACAATGTTTAGCTGCCGTTCCAGGGACGTGATTAGTTATCGCTGCCATTTTATTTACCTTCCTTTTAAAGCACAACGACCGAATTGTTGAGGAACTCTTTCTTCCAGGTATTGATCTGAGTTGGATACACGTCATACTTTTTGCTTAATGCTTCAATGGTTTGATGCTCCTTTAGGGCTTCAATACAAACCTTGGCCTTGTACCTGGCGCTAAACTTGCGCCTGCTTGTTTTACCCATTTTTGGGGTTTTAAGACTTACAAATGTCTGTCTTACTGTAATTACCTGTCTAAAAATGGGAAGTATTATAAATGCTCCTGCCCCCAACTTTTTAAATACTTCAGCGTTACCGCATTTTTTCAATCTTATTTTAATTTGCAAGATTCAGGTTATTTGTAATTACTTTGTGGATACAATAATTATTCTTTATATGGACGTATCAGTAATACCCATTGGTAATTCGAAGGGAATTCGGTTGACAAAGACCATACTTGATAAGTATAACATCACTGACACAGTCGAATTAATTTTGGAAAAAGATTACATCATACTAAAGCCTAAGACCAGTTCAAGAGCAGGTTGGGAAAAGTCATTCAAGAAAATGCACGACAATGGTGATGACAAGCTGCTTATGCCAGACGTGTTTGAAGATGAAAACCCGGAACAATGGACTTGAAGCAATATCACATTGTACTGGTCAATCTTGACCCGACAATAGGAAGTGAAATGAAAAAGACCCGGCCATGTGTAATTATCTCACCAGATGAAATGAATAAGTACTTGCAGACAATAGTGATTGCACCAATGACCAGTAGTTCAAAGCCTTATCCGACAAGAGTGGAGGTCAGGCATAATAAGAAAAAAGGATGGATAGTGTTAGATCAGATAAGAACGGTTGACAGACAAAGAATAGTTAGGGTCTTGGCTACCCTGGTTGGCAAGGAAGTGTCTGCGGTCAAAATGGTTCTCAAACAAACCTATGTGGACTAATGCAAAAGAAGTTTACAAGCTAACAATTACCAACAATCCGCACATCCTTTCAAGGTTTGTTGAACCCGGAGAAAAACCGAAAGGCGTTAGCAGACTTTCTAACTGGCGTTACAGTGCTTCCCATATTCCATTCACTTGACCTTTATGCAAAAGAAAAAGCACATTTAAGAAAAGCCGGCACACAGGTTGACGACTTTGACCTTTTAATTGGCGTAACTGCCGTAACCCATGGTTTAACAATGGTAACGAATAATACAGACCATTTTAAACGCATCAACGGAATAAATTTGGAAGACTGGACGCAGTAAAAGTACATGCCGCTGACAGATAAGGTTCTTTGCGTCCAGAGGACGAACAATGAACCTGATGTTGCACGGAACCGCAGGTAGCTGCCGCTGAATTATGGTGATTGGATGATGAATGTAATTGCTGAGACTTCCCTATATAACGTAAAAACTCACAAACCCACGTGAGTTAGGCGATGGCTTAACCCGAAAGGCAATTTTATACAGCCCTTTTGTAGATAAACCACTCCCAATAACTAAAAATGAAAAAGTTGCTTCAATTTACTTAAGACAGCCTCTTCTTCTTACCGCTTCCAATTCTCCAATCCCATATAAATTTCGGACTTCGTGTTACATGAGTTCTATATATAACACCGAAAAGCAATGCAACAAAGAAGAACGTAAGTGCTAAACCGAGGTTGAAATTATAAATAAGGTAATGAGTAAAGCAAATCACTAAAGAAATTAAAGCCGAAAACAATAATGCCCTCGATTTAATTACCTTATCAGGTAGGGATAAGAGCATACCTAATATCCCACCTAAGATGCAGGCTTGAAAAGGCAATCTATCCCACACGTTGCTATCTTTTGTAGTCTGAGATGTTAGAAAGTATACAAAGATTGCAAAAGCAGCAGTTATTCTTATCGTCTTCATTTTTAAAGTCTATTTACAGCCATTGTTTCTTAAACAGTCTAAAGCAGACCAGCTGCGTACATAGGAGATGTAAATAAATAAAAGTTACTTTATTTATCAATTACTTCGTGTATTTTTGAGTAACCAACTACTTAGAAATGCTTGAAGGTAAAATTGAAAAAGTTTTGTCCATTTTAAATGAACGTCAGAAACGCTTATACTTGGCTATGGAAGCAGAGGAGTTAGGTCATGGCGGCGTTCTGATTGTTTCGAAAGCCTCTAATGTTTCCCGCAA
>JBGSYC010000212.1:0-11284 GCA_041751095.1 Flavihumibacter sp. | reverse complement strand
GCATAATTCGTTAATGATATCTCCTGATGGAGTGGTGAGTGACCAGGTGGTTTTAATGGCTTCTACTGCCTTGGGAGGAATTACAAATCTTAACCGGTTTAAATCATCATACACATAATATGTGCACAGCCAGTTGTCGTGCCCGCTGTAGTCAGAATTGACTATTCCTGTTTGCACCTTTTTCAAAACGACCTGGCCTTCCTTATCTTTATACTCCACCATTACGTTTCCATGCTCATCTTTAATAATGTTTTTGTACAGCTCATTGGCATGATAACCGGCGGGGCTCACGGGAACATTAGTGCTGATATCCTGGCTACTATACGTAAGCGGGTTAAGAGATATGTCCCAAATGCGCACTGCATCAGCAGCGGAATTAATAAGATACTGCTGCTCTGTTCCCCTGGCAGACCCTACCCAACTGTTACCCGGAGCCATCACTTTATTTATCCGGTTTAGGGGCGAAGGTTCATAATCTGTTTTACTGAACAGGAACTGCTCACCGCTATACATCAGGTTATTATTGGCATCCCTGTAAATGTTCTTATAAAAACTTTCCTGGTCACCAAAAGGGTTGAGCTTAAAGCTGCCGTCGCTATTGCCATTTGTCTGCGCATAAGGAAGGTAACTTTTTACCTCACGGCCCAAATTATCGTAAATTACAGGTGCTACTATGTCTTTAGGAGAACTGCCTGTTGTTGCCTGTCTGCTCACCGTTTGCAAAGGCCTTCCCAGCCCATCCAGATACTGCGTGGTTTGCTTTACCTGCTGATAGTCTGCGGCGTCAAAATCAGCTTCATCGCTGATAGGCGCTACTCCCTCTTTTGTGCGTACATAATTTACTTTTAATGTTGACAAATATGCAGCAGGCGGAGTTCCGGGCGGTGGCTGACTGAAAGGCGCAGCAGAAACGGCAACCTTTGGTTTATTTGGGTCAGGACCCTGGGCCTCGCAGTAAGCGCCGCCGGCGCATGCAAAGCACATCACCAATATCAATCTTCTTATAGTAGTATTCAGTAACATTCTTTTGTTGGGCTTGAGGTTGCTTTAAATATTATTAACAGCATTAATCATCATTCTCGTTTCGGGATGCTTCCCTTCAATCTGCTTTAGCTAATTACACACATCTACAGCACTGGCGCAGGTCTGCAGGTAAATGGCCTCTATCTCGCTGAACATATAATTGGTGCTCTGCCGCTGCATTGTATGGAACTATTATATTGGAACGATGTAAAAACTTTTTCTCGATTTTTTTTACATAAGTAGTTGAGAGTCAAAGTCAGTATTTTTTGTTTTTTCATCATCAAGACGCTAATGTGCATAACCATAATCGAATCTTTTAACAATATTGCGATCCTGATCTCTAATATTTTTTAATCTGCCAAAGCTGTCATATTCATAATAGGTAATCCTGTTATTTGCGTCACACTCGCTTGTCTTGCCAATCAATGGATCATAAGTGTAGGTAGTCATCTGAGAACCTTTTGGATAAAACCTTACTTCATCTACTTGTCCGGTTAGATTGATTGTAAAACTTCCTGAGCTAACAGTAACACTACTTGAGTTTAAAATCCACTCATTAGGATACTTTTGCCAATATGATAAAATAAAGTCTCCATTAGTAAGTCCTGCCAGAGCTTTGCTATAACCATTGGTTCTACTTTTCCTTCCTGTCTTACTATCGTCAGTGACACTGTTGCCTTCAGCATCTTCAAATGAGGTATGATATATATTATTCGGAGTTGCATTGTTGACATTGGCAATTGGATAATAGTTACTATATCCCCAAATAATGGATTTTGGAATATCGTTGTCTTGAATGACATTCTGCAATTGAGCATCCTTATCATAAGAAAAACTATATCCGACTTTTCCCGTTTGTATACCCACAGGCAGTACTTCCAAGCGAGTTTTTAAAATCAATTTATTAGTTGCATCATAACTATAAGTATTACTTTCTTGGCGGGCTAAAGTATTTTCAACATATATCTTTGTTTTGATAACAGGATTGACAATATGTTGATAATTTTGATTTGATGCATCCCACATTTGAGGAATACCCAAAACGTTGGAGCCGTTATCCGGATCAGCATCTCCAGGATAATATAATTTAGTTTTTCTGGATTTATGGTTAGATAGAAATTCATTGATTTGAGCTACCTGCAAATGAAGATTGTTGTAATCGAATTGAGTGACAGTTTCTGCATATTTAGTAGTATCAATAGCATCATAATTCCTTTCTGTTTTTTTCGATATTGCAGACCAGCTTGGCACAAGGTCATAGCTAATAACATCAAATACAGGAGCGGTGGCCATTGTCCCACCTGTGTTGTAAACTGGGTCTCTAGATAACCGGGTTTTTAAATTGAATGATGGGAGATGATCCAAAAACAAATCCTTATACTCGAAGTAAATTTTCCTTACTGGTATATAGTAACTTCCACTTTTTCTAAATACATTCTGTTCTAAAGGCTGTCCTCTTAAGGTTTCCATTGTGATTGGAGGAGGAAAAGGTGAATTTTCAGATACGATATCTCTTCTATTAGTAAACTTATATTCATTAAAACCAAGCACACCTAAGCTATCCACTTTTTCATAAACAGTATTGTATCCTATGAAGCAACCTGAATGTGTTACCTGAGTAATATTTGGATTAGCCATTATCTTATAGCTATATCTCTCTGCAAAGGAGCCATCAGAAGAATAATCCATACATGTATGATCCTGATAACGGGTAAAATATGGGGTACTAAAAATATCACCAGAAGATGTATCTGATTCGATGCCATTTGTATACTGATATGATCTAATTATTCGGTTACCGGAACCGTCATCTGATTTGATTGCCTTTACACGTAGCCCCCCCACATAATCATTAAGGCCGGAAGAACTATCGATTGTTTTCCAATGAATAGTATAATAATAATTTTTAAAATCATCTGGTGGCTGCGAGCCAAAATTTGCAGTCATTTCATAATTACCATTTGGTAGATGATAGCTAAAATTGTAACTTATCGTTGTGTTGATATTATTATTGGTGTTATCCAGTCCACGAAGTGTAAGTAAAGAACATCCAATGCAGGCCATTCCACCTACCTGTATATTTGCATTGGCTCCACCTAATCCTCCGTTTAAAACGTAATCGGGAGGATTATTAACTTCAAATGTTGCACTATAATTGTTCGAAGGGGGATCTAACTCATCAGCTTGAAGCACAGCGCCATTGTTTTTGTATTTTGGTGAAAGCCCTTTTTTATACGCCGTATTATTTTCATACTGAAAATCTGAATATCCACCAGTCGGATAATATATTCTATTCAAAATGGAAAATTGAGTATATTCAGGATGGACAATCCGATCAGCTCCTGGAATTATTACAGGACCGCTCAGAAGTGTAATATTTGCAGTAGGAATTAAATCTGTGTTAGCAGTTACTCCATTATAAAAACCCCAATAATCCTGAGCCGGACTTAGCCGGGATGGAGCGTCAATCTGTGATTCGTAGATGAAAGTATGTTTATGATGTTCAGAAGTTCCAACAGTTGTTTCATCTATATTATCTAATAAAAGTCTTTTATTCTCTATTTGACCGGATCCACGGTAAACATAAGAAAAATCATATTTCTTAATTAGTTTACTGTTGGTATTGTAAATTTCAATATTTTTTAGTGCGTATCCACCATTCAAATCCTGTCTAATTGTTACTTCTTTATTAAATTGTGCATACCCATTATTGAAATCAATTCTGGAGATGCTATATGCTCCAGTATTGCTAAGCGTCGAGACACTTTGTGGAGCGTCGCAATCGCTCCCCCATACAAGCTTATATCTTGAATTCAGGGTATTGACAATCTGAATGTCATAGCTATAATTAAATAAAAGGCTGTCTGTTTTATTCGGATCATAAATTTTGCTTATCCACCAGGTTGTGCTTGTAGGCAAACCCGCTACTCCTGCAGCAGTTGAATTCTCAATAACAGTAAACCAATAAATGCTGCCATTCTCATCAATTATCTTAAATAATCCACTAACAAATTCAATTTTAATATTGGACCATGGCGTTACCAAAAAGCGATTTGTTTGTTGATCCCAAAAAAACTTACCGCTTTTTCCTTCAAGATTGAAGCTGAATATATCGGCCTCCGTATCTGTTTGGCCTTCGTAAATGGCGGCACGGTAGGAGGATGATTCAGTAGATCCAAAACTCAATCTGTCTGATATGCTTTTTACGGTTTCTCCGTAGTATGTTGAAAAAAAACCACCCGAACTTTCATCGGGTATCCCATTCACCCTTCTCGAAATTGATGGTATGTTACTTATCGACCAACCTAGTCCAACTGATGAAGCTATATCTTCAACTTTGTTACCACCTGCATGATAATTTAAACTTAACGGCAAAGTAAGATTTTTCGATTTTATACTATAAATGGGTATACTGATATTCGGAACGCCCGTGAAATATCCAACGGGGATTTCACCATATTTGGCAATACTTGCGGCATTTGGACTAAGTGGAAGAACTTTCTGTAATTCCTGTTGAGCAGATAAATGGATAGATACTATGCTCATAAAAAGAAAAAAAGAGAAGAATCTATGCTTCATAAAAGTGTTAATTAAAATAGGGTTAATTATATATCTTCATTAAAAAGAAGATACGTTTCTACGTTCAATCCTTGAATCCCATAAAACCATAACCAACTCGAAAAACGACCGGCTGCGCCCTCGGCACCTGCTCTCTCCACAAAAAATCATACAGCACCTGCATGCTGCCTTTCACCTTTTTACTCACCTGATATTTTTTACTCATTCCCAACAAAGCGCTTCTTTGCCAGGCACTGTAATCATTGAGTATCTCGAAGTTGCTGAACTGGCTTTTGTAGTTCATTTCACCTCCACCCGACACCCAAAAACTTCCCTTGATCTTATACTCAAAGAACGATCTCACTCCCATCCCCTGATGCGTGATGCTGATATGGCGGATATCTTTTCCCCATCCCATCTTATAGGAACTGCCTACACCAATATTGCTTTTATCATTTAACTTGTAGCCAAGGGATAGTCCAATATCAGTCGTAGAGGGAAAGAACATATTGCTTTTTACCGTCTGCAGGTTACTCCCCAGTTCCAGCCTGTCCTTAAATCTTTTCGTCTTTTGGTTATTGGGTTTGAAGTCTGGCATCGAAGGATCACCGTTACCTTTACTGCCCGCTTTTAAACTGTTAAGCCTGTCCTTTAGCCCGCTGAGCTCACCCTTTGCTCGCTGCACTTGTTGTTGCATCATCTGCTGAACATCCGGAGCAGAACCAAGGCGTCCGGTGAGTTGCTGTTGAACAATATCCCTTGTCTGTAAGCCCGCAAAACTTACTGTCGGAACCCCGGATGAACCTCCTGGCAACCGGAACAAACCAGCCAGCTCAGAATGCTTCTGAAAGAAGTCCCTGAATACTGAACTCTTTTTCAATAGTCCAATAGCCCGCGCTTCAAGCTGTGATGGTTCATCAAACATCCTCTTATATTCATCTACCTGCGCCTGGTAGTAATACACCTGTTTTTTCAGCTTTTTTAATTGTCCCGATAGCCCGTATTTCCCTAACTCACTCTGCAGGTATTGCTTCCGCTGCTCTATATATTTCTTCACTTCTTCTGCTTTATTAAAATTTTCCTGCAACCCCTCCATCCTGGCCACGGCGCCAATTATTTTGTTCTGCGATCCAGCAATATCTTTAAGTAAACCATCCGGTTTGCCAATAAAATTAAAAGCTGTCTTTAAGGTATCCAGATGGGGAATATATTTACTCTGCAGAGATGATGCTTTACCGGATACACTTTTTACCTTCATATGTAGATCAGCATACTGCTTTTCGGCATCGCCAAATATTCTTATCGCCGCAATAGAATCCTTTTTTGAAAGCCTCTTTTTGAGTCGCGCTTCTTCCCTCGCCAACCGTTGCAGGTATTTCTCTGACTGCTTTGCCAGCCTTTTACTAATATCAGCACTCTTATCATCTACCTTCTTAAACAGCCTGTCAGGAAAATGAAGTATTTTACTATAAACACTTATTTCATCTTCCTGGCAGTATGCCTGGCTAGCAGATAACAGCACAATTACCAACAATAAAGGCATTCCACGGAACAGGATTTTCATAAGATTCTTTGAAGTACAGAATTGTTGTTAGTCATTCCTTTTTATTGTTGCGATGATGTTTTTGTATATGGTCGAAGATTCTTTATATTTCCGTGTATGTTATCATTCGAATATTCAACCAATACCCGTGGCTTTCTTCAGCGTTTTTCCCTTAACCTCTTATCTAACTTTTCAATCGCTTTTTGCTGACGGATAATTCTCTTGTTCTGTTCAATAACATATAGCGTAAGCTCCTCTATCTTGCGGAGTAAGACAGCCTGCTGTTCTCCAACGTTGATTCCATCTTTTTCCACCTGTATCGCAGAGGGAACATTTGGCAGATGTTTATTTTTAATTATAAATCGTTCAACTTCAGCTAACGAGGACAGCTTGTATTCCTTATCAAAAACATAATCGGCCCATGGAGTAGCTGTTACGGTAAGTTTTATTGCTTTAATTTCTCCATCTACGGCCAGTTTCACTTTTGGATCTGTTATCCCTATGCCTACATTCCCGCTGGATAACACACTAAGGGCCTCCGCTCCATCACTTAAGTCTGTATTAAGGGCCCCTGTTTTAAACGCCAACCGGTGGGCAAGCAGGGTAGCCGTAGAGGCAACGTTCTGTATACCTGCATACGTTAATGTTCCTCCGTTCCCATTCCAAAGATTGGCCTGAAAAGGCATTGCCTTAGAATTCTTAGAAGTTGCCAGCGAAACCGGGTCTCCTGTTCGGGTCACTATGGTATTACCACTTAAATAAATATTGGAGCTATGTAAAAAAAGCTCGCCACCCGCAGAAATGTCAAGCCTCGTATTCGTATTTATCGAATAAGCATTCCCCCAGGGCACATAAGCGTTATTCCCGATGTCTAAAAAGTAAGGTGAGTTAAAAGCAGTATGGCTTTTCATTCGAAAACCAACGCCATCAGCATGATCTACCGTTAGTCGATGGGACGGGCTATTTGTCCCTATCCCTACATTACCATCCGGAAGCATAGTCATCTGCTCCAAATTGTTTGTTTTAAAAGTAAGACGGCGGTAATCGGTAGTACCAATAAAATTGCTACCTGATGTCGTACCGGTATTGCCACCCAATATCCACGCTGAGCCCGCTGCTGCCGGAACACTCAGTGGGCTGCCGATGTAATTGGAACTGTTACCTGTCAACGAAAAATTACTCAAAGTGCCGTTATTCTGTGCTGATGTCTTATCAGGAACTGTCCCCTCGGAAGTATTGGAACCTCCTGCTGTACCCTGATTGAAGGTAAATAGCGCTACTAACCCTGTCTCATTTCCCACAAGAGATACGTCCTTATTCTCAAGTATCTCTACTGCCGTCCTTTGGGTATTCCAGATTCGCACCTCATCGATGGCCCCGGCAAAAAGCTGGGACAGACTCCCCGATGTTTTTACCGCACCAATAATAAGGTCCTGGCCCGTTACATTACTAAATGCATATTGCAGATCGCCTATCTTTGTACCATTAACATAAATGGCTGTTGTACTGCCATTACAAACAAATGCAATGTGATACCATACCCCGGTAGTGAAAGAATAACTGATCGGAAGAAAAGTCTGACCATTCCACATTCCAATTGAAGCCGCCCGCATATGAAAACTATATCTTGTTCCACCAGTTCCCCGAACACCTAACATCGTTAATCCATCCCCTAACGCTGATGGCCTGACCATACATTCTATAGTACCGGAAGTCAAATTGTAACTACTACTGGCCGGAACAGTAACATAATCATCAGTCCCGTCAAAATCAAGTGAGTTATTTTGGGCATGTGAAGAACAAAATAACAACAACAAAAGACATGGTAACAGGTTTTGCAGATTTTTCATGTGTATACGGATTTATTATGGAATGGAAGATTTTTTAAGTACATGAACTTACTTTCGTAATCCTGTACAAATAAAAGGCTTAGAGAAAGCTCGGACCATAGATATGTTTCACCAAAGGGGTAAAACTACGTTGACATATATTATACATTAAACCTTCCTAAAGATCAAGAATAGTTTAAGGAAACAAAAAAAGTCAAACATTAATTCTGGTATGGTAGGAAAAGGCAAATCCCGGATTAGTATCTTAAAACTAAGATCACCGCACTATTTGCCAAAAAATATTATGTAGCCATTGATAGTTGAGGTATCATTACCATATTGATTACTTTTTGCGAGCAAGTAATAATTTCTTTTCCAAAGCTGGTTAAATAATACTTATAGCCTTTGCCAATTTTTTTTATAATTCCATGTACTCTTAATCTTTTGAGCAATCTGCTTAATTGGTCGCTTGAATAATGGACAAGATGTTTGGCTACGTCTTTACACCTGAAGCCATAGATGTTAAACTCGCCTCTTGCCAGTGTGAGTATTTTTTTTTTGTCTGCTTTGCAAAAGAAGTTTAATCCTTTGTAATTGCGTTCTTCCACTGTTTTTGTTTCTGTTGCTTTTTCTAATTTTTTATGCCCGATGGTATTGTCGTCAATAGCAGAGATAAACTCAATATAGCGGCTATTGGAAGCTGCAACGATTTTGACTAAGGGTTTAAAACTGTAAATGTTTTTTTTCATCGCTGCTTCTTTTTGTGTCGAAGAACCATCGCGGTGTATTACCTCACGGTAGTGTTTGAAAAAAGTTACGTCATTGACGGTGGTTTCAATTCGTAATATATGTGCAAACTTGTCATACATTTTTATCGAGGCCTTACCCATGCTGTGCCTGATGCGGCTGCCTTCTAAACGTACATGATAGTTATTGCCTATCTCACCTTCATATTTCCCATGCATCTTCTTGGCAAAAAAAGTGATAATGTTTTCGGGCTTTACACTGTGTATCGCCTTTTCAATAAGTTGTTCATAGAGTGGCTTTAAATCTTCCTGCTTTGTAAATACTATGTCGGTGGCATATTCGCACTGCATGATACTCCAGTGATATTGCTGTTTAAATACTTTGTGCACCGGACAGTATTTTTCTGCAAAGGCATTTAATTTTTTGTGCAATTTTCCGATGGATAGATTGTCACTCATCTTTTGTGCTTTAACCCAATCGTCTATGGTTATAAAAGCGTTGTCCATCATTTGGTGGCTAATATTTTTCTTTGACATTTCATTGCTCAGCCATGCATGTCCATTGAAAAATATCTGAAGCTTAAAGGGTAACCATGTAGGCACACGTACATAGCAAAGTCCCAGCAGTTCATCAATAAAATAAAAATAATATGTGAGGCATTTCCCCTGGTCGTATTTCAAAAATGTTTTGCCGCTTACTTTATCATGCCAGGGCTTATAACTTGTACAGCCTTCCATTACCGAAATGATATGTACCAAACCGGAATGTATGCCCCGCTTTTTGATAACCCTTTCAATCACAGCTTCTTTTCTTACACCACTGCTTCGAATATACTCTATTTCCAAACCGGCTTCTTTGGCTATGCGCTGTGCATTTTGTTTCAATGCATCCCGGTAGGGCTCAGCAAACCTGGCATAATCAAATATGCGAATTTTGTGTTGATACATATATCCTGTTAAATGATTGGCATTGCTTAGTACAGGTAATGTACCGGTAATAACTATGCGGTCATAACAACTCAGTGTACCGCTAATCTTATCGCTGTATCTTTGAGTGAGAAGTTCCATAGTGTTGCTAAGTTACAACATTGCCTTTTTGGTTCCGGCTTGTCCGGCTTAGGAATATCGTAACTATTCAGCCAGTTATTAACACTTTTTGAAGAATGTGCATAAATGTTTTTTGAACATATATAAGAGATAAGGCAACTTGCTTTCATCTTGAATAAGGATTTAATCATACAACTTCAGCAAAAACAGTTGCAACTTCTACAAGAGCAATTGCAGGATCACATCAAGTTTATAGCTGGTCAGGATTCAATGATTAAGTTGTTGGAAGAGCGGATTACATTTCTTGAGAACAACCAGAAAAAAGATAGCAGCAACAGCAGCAAGCCTCCAAGTAGTGATATTGGTAAGCCGCAACGTACTCAAAGCCTGCGTACAAAAAGCGGCAGGAAACCTGGAGGTCAGCAAGGTCATAGGGGTGAAACGCTTTCATTTACTGCAACGCCCAATGAAGTAGTGGTTCATACGGTAAAGCATTGCAGTTGCTGTGGTAAAAGCCTTGGGGTGAATCCTGTTGTGGATTATGATCGCCGGCAGGTGTTTGATATACCGCCCATCGAGATGCTGGTAACAGAACACAGGGGCGAGATTAAAAGCTGTCCTCATTGCCATATTGTTAACCGTGCCGTATTTCCTGCAGGTGTAAACCAACCCGTGCAGTACGGCATCAATGTACAGCAACTGGCGGTTTACTTTACCCAATATCAATTGTTGCCTTATGGCAGAACGTCTCAAATTTTTAAAGATTTATTTGGCCATGCATTGAGTAGCTCTTTTCTGGTTAATAATAATCACCGTTGTGCGGTTAATTTACAGCCTTTTATTAAAGATCTGAAGCACATACTTACCAGGCAACCTGTATTACATGCTGATGAAACCGGTTTTTATTTTGAAGGCCAGCGTAACTGGCTCCATACCCTCTGCACCGATAAGCATTCCTTTTACGCTCCACACATTAAGCGGGGCGCACAAGCTATGCATGACATGGGCGTATTGCCTTTTTACGAAGGCACGCTGATGCATGATTATTGGAAGCCTTACAAGGAGTTTGAATGTACGCATTCTTTATGCAATGTACACCACTTGAGAGATTTAACCTTTTGCCACGAAATAGAAAAAAGTAGCTGGGCTGGCGATGCTAAGCATTTGTTAGCGGGCCTTCATGCAAAGGTGATGATAGCTAAAGATGCAGGGGAAGCCAACCTAAGCAAGGGGCAGCTACAATACTGGAGTAAAAAATATGATACTCTGATGAAGGAAGGCATGCGTAAACATCCAGTTGGCAAAAAGCAAAAAGGCAAACGGGGTGTAGCCAAAAAAAGCAAGACCCAAAACATGTTAGACCGGTTTATAAATCATAAAGATCAAGTACTGGCTTTTGCAACAAACTTCCTTGTTCCCTTTGGCAATAACCTTGCTGAGCAAGCTATACGCATGATGAAGGTAAAACAAAAAATATCAGGTTGCTTTAGAAGCGAACAAGGAGCCAAAGACTTTGCTGACACCCGCAGCTATATAGC
>JBGSYC010000211.1:0-23448 GCA_041751095.1 Flavihumibacter sp. | reverse complement strand
TACCATCATTAAAAGAAAACTATAGAGATGCTTATTTTCAATTGAAAAATTCTATCCGGGATTTTATTAAACTAAGTCCTGTAAAATTAGCAGCATGATTTTATAAAAAAAAGTTTAGATGTTTGCGCCTAAGCGCCTAAGCGCCTAATAGAGGGGCTGCCATAAACTTCATTTTCACAAATTTACTTGTAATAAGGCAAGTGAACAATTATGGGTTCATGAGCATTTTCAATACGATTAATTGTTGCGACAATGTCGCAACAATTAGGAAGGCTTAATTTATATACCAATGTTGGGAAGAATATTTATAGTACTACCTTTACCCTACATAGTTCTTACATTACGCTCAACAAAAAGCAGCCCCGGTGAGCTATTCGGGTAGCAAATAATCTCACCCTGCATTAAACATATCATTTACGCGGGTTTAGCCATTTTACTATAGTCCTGCCAGGACTACCCTGAAGCATGAGGTAATATTCCGGTTATGAATGATCCGCTAAAAGGCAGCCCTGAAGGCAAGACAATTTTGTGTACAAGGGAATGCAGGGTGAAAAATTTTACTGGAACGCAAATAATTCAGGTTGCATATGGCGCATTCCCGATGATATCCCATGAGCTGCCATTATGCCGCAGGATGGACATGGCCAATGCAGGAAAAGAAGCTGTATAAGTGATTTTTTCAACGTGGCTCCAGGCTGCTGCGAAATCTACTTGTTTAAGATCCCGGTTAGCTACCGTTACATGCGGATGATAAGAACGCTTTTCCTTTTTTACAGGATAAGCACGGGAAAGTAAAAAAGCTTCCAATGCCTGCCTGTGATATTGCAATGGTTCATTCTTTTCGACATTTACAAAGATCACCCGGGGCGGGAAAGAAGAAAAATTGTGCAGTTGAACGGCATACCCGGGTTTTGTAGCAGCATATCTTTTTAGATCATCCTGTAAAACGCTTTCACGTTGAACATCCATTTTAAAGGGTGGTATCAATGTAATGTGAGCAGGAGATTTCAGGGCCACCCTGCATCCAAACGCTTCGAGCATCCATTGTTTCCATTCGTGAACCTG
Organism: Flavihumibacter sp.; assembly: GCA_041751095.1. GTDB lineage: Bacteria > Bacteroidota > Bacteroidia > Chitinophagales > Chitinophagaceae > JADCRZ01. The sequence goes on along the minus strand of JBGSYC010000211.1, from coordinate 22,383 downwards.
CATTTCAACGGCAGGGGGAGCTACTATTGCCAACAGGTAAAAAGTCATTTGAATTATCTTCCTATTTCCGGAACCACTGGTAAACTTTCATGGCCGTTTTCGCTGACTGACTGGACAGCAAAAAAATAATTGTCTTTTGAGTAAGGAAGCCTCATCTCTGTTGCTGTAGTAAAAAACTTTTTCTGCCACAATCCCTGGTATGTCTCACGCATAAGAACATAATATCCTCTGATCTTGCCCGTCACCGGTTTTTTCCAGTACAGGTATGTACTGTTCGTTAAATTTTTTACATCAACCTTTACCTCCTCCGGCAGCGACGGCGAACTGGCAAGATTAGCCAGGCACGCAACATTCACGGCTGTATTTTTCTTCAGGTATTCAAAGTCCATAAATTCTGCAAGGTCTCCGAAACGAATGCCTTTTTCCACCCTCACGTCCTGGTGCTGATGTTCGTAGTTCTCATTCATCTCGGTGATACGTACTGCAGGAAAACCTTTTTGAACGAACGGAGTATGGTCTCCTCCGCGCAGAAAACGGTCATTGCGGTACACAAGAACTACTTCGAGGTTTGACACATATCTTTCACCGATCTCTTTTACATACCTCGCCAGCTGCCTGCTGCTTCCATCATTTTCAAGCCCCATCTGACGGATACCTGCCGCCTTTTTGTCCAGCCCGGAAGCAGGCAATCCCTCACTGAAAACCCTCACCCTTGTATTGTCAATTATAGTGGTTTCGTTGCTGTTGTTGCTACCCATAATATCATTATTCAGCACACCAGACAATTGCCAGTTGTTCTGAACTGCTCTTTCTGACAATCGTTCGCCTCCGAGCAAACCCTGCTCTTCCCCGCTTAGCGCAGCAAAAATTATAGTGGCAGGAAATGAATACCTGCTCATTACACGGGCACTTTCAATTACGGCGGCGGTTCCGCTTCCATCATCATTTGCGCCCGGGGCGTCTGACTTCCTGTTGAGAACGTCTGTCACACGGCTGTCTAAATGTGCGGAGATGATGAAGATGCGCTTGTCTGCAGGATCTATTCCTTTCAGGGTGGCCATCGGATTCCCCATATCGGTGATCGTATCGATTCTTTTCCCGTCCTTTTGCAGCATCCACCGGTCAAGTTCCACCGTCATCCGACCATTACTGTTTTTCGCAATTTCATTGAATTTTGCGACCACCCAGTTTCTTGCAGCCCCAATGCCCTTACGGGAATCCGACTTATTGCTTAAGGTATGGCGGCTACCAAAACTTACCAGCCGGTTGACATAACCTTTTAAGCTGTCGATATTGATTTCAGCAACCATTCGTTCAATCGCCGGATCTCTTATGATAACCGACTGAGCGTGTACGGCAGAAATAATCAACGTCAGCAATAACAAAGCACAAAGTTTGTACATACGATCGAATTAACGGTTGAATGTAGCACAATTGGAGAATTATTCGTAAGATGTATGTAGAAAAATTCCGCCCTGTGCTATGCCCGGTAAGTCCCCGGCGTTTCAGTAAAGCGATAAAATGACGTGGAGCCCGTGGGCTCGTTTCAGAAATAATCTTCATTTCAACCGCTTCATTTCAGCCGGGTCAACATTCATGCGTCCTGTTCCGCCACTCAATTGATTTAGTGCCGGATAATGGACCTCTTAAGAGCTTTTGCCTGCGCTGAAAGTCTTTGCCAGGCATGTACTCATCAAAATTTTCAGCTTTTTCTGAAAGCCCATTTAGACATTTCTTTCCAGCTGACCTTTTTACCATACATAAGTATACCGGTACGGTAGATCTTGGCGGTAAGCCAGGTAAAAAGCAGAAAGGTGAGCAGAAGCAGCGCCATCGATAAAATAAGTTGCCACCACGGCACTCCATAAGTGATGCGCCCCATCATCACGATGGGGGAAGTGAGCGGGAAAATACTGCCGAAGACTGCAAGGCTGCTGTCGGGATCACTGGCTGCTTTTGCCATGATGACCACTCCCAAAATGATAGGCATCATGATCGGAAACACAAGCTGTTGTGCTTCCTGCTGATCTTCGCTGACCACACTGCCAACCGCAGCAAACAGCGACGCATACATCAGGTAACCGCCGAGAAAATAGAATACGAAACAAAACAGGATCAGTGCGATATTCAAAGACTGCAGTCCTTCAGTGATGCTACGAATCATGTTTTGGGTTCCGCTTTGTTGCATGGCAGAAGCACCCTGACCGCCCAGGTTGTGAAAAAGATCAGGGAAGATCAGGGGAATGACGAGCTGCAGCAATCCCATGAGGATGAACCATATGGCAAATTGTGTAAGTCCAACGCCACCGATACCGATAATTTTCCCAAGCATCAATTGAAAAGGCTTTACCGAGCTTACGATCACTTCTGCGATGCGGTTGGTCTTTTCTTCCATTACACCGCGCATGACCATCGATCCGTAAATGAGAAGAATCATATAGATCAGCACTCCGCCAAAGATGGAAACAGCGTAAGCTACCCCTGCCACGCTTTTCTTCTCTCCTTCTGTGGAATCAATTGTATTATCAATTGACACATCGGAATTGATTGCGTTGTATTTGGCAGGGTCGATCTGTGCGATCTGCATTCGTTTCGCTTCGACGGCATTGTTGATGCTTCTTTCAATTTTACTTTTGTTGCTTAAGCTTACTGCGGACTTGCTATGCAGTTTAATTCCGGCCGGCTGGTTGATGTTTAACTTAGGGATGTACAGAAAAGATGAATAGCCCTGCTGTTTAAACTTTTCTTTAAATGTCTGTTCACTTTCATTTTCAATGAAAGTATACCTGGTATTATCTCTTTTGTGGTTTTCTACCTTTCCATTGAACAGGTTGTCTTCGTCAATAACCGCTACTTTCTGGGCTTCACTCTTCCCGCTTATGGAGACGGCAATGATCACTGCGTAAAAGCCGATGATTACGAGAGGAACAAGGAAGGTTGTGATCAGGAAGGACCTTCTCTTAACGCGCGTAAAATATTCACGTTGTATAACAAGCCACACTTTATTCATGAATTTGGTTTAAGCGTTTACGGTTTGAAATTGCCTTGCAAGAGGAGTGCCTTCCACCAGGCGGATAAAAATATCGTTTAATGAAGGCAGCAATTCGTTAAAAGAAACAATGCCTGACCCGCGCTGCAAAAAGTACTGGAGAACGTCGTTGCCCTTAAATGGATGATGTATTTTGACGATGAGGCAATGATGATTTTTACCGACCACTTCAAACGCAGGATGATCTGTTACATCGGGCAATACATCAAACCCGATCGAGAAAAGGTTTTCTTTGAATTGTTGTTTGATCGTCTGCACTGCTCCGTCGAGTATCTTCGTGCCTTTATTAAGCAGGATGATCTTGTTGCAGATCTCTTCCACCTGTTCCATGCGGTGTGTGCTGAAAACAATTGTACAGCCGCTCCTGGCGAGGCTAAAGATTTCTTCTTTGATAAGATTGCTGTTAACAGGATCAAGCCCGCTAAAGGGCTCATCTAAAATAATGAGGTCTGGTTCATGCAATACAGTAGTAACGAATTGCAGCTTCTGGGCCATCCCTTTGCTAAGGTCTTCAACTTTCTTATTCCACCAGGTTTGCATCTCAAATTTAACGAACCAGCTTTTTATTTTTTCTGTGGCTTCGGACCTGGATAAACCTTTAAGCCGGGCCAGATAAACTGCCTGTTCGCCAATTTTCATTTTTTTGTAGAGGCCTCTTTCTTCAGGCATGTATCCTATCCGTTGTACATCCTGTGACGGATCAAATTTCTTTCCCTCAAAAAGTATTTCGCCATGGTCAGGGTAGAATATGCCGGTTATCATCCGTAAAAGTGTTGTTTTGCCTGCACCATTTGGGCCCAGCAAACCGAATATGCTTCCTTTTTCAATGGCAAAGCTTACATCGTCAACTGCTTTTTGCGTAGCAAAATATTTTTTGACGTGTCTGACTTCCAGTAAGTTCATGTATGTATTTTATGATTGATATAACCGCTAAAGAATTGTCCTGCGAAAGTTTCTTCAACCGGCGTCGGGCTAACCGCAACTTCTCCGGGGAATACTTAGCAGAATCTATTTGGCGAACCCTATCGGAAAAATGTCTGTTCATGCATGTGCATCGTAAATTTGAAATTAAGTTTAATACGGTGAATTTACAGAAGAATATTTGAAGCGGTAAGCTTCTTTACGATCGAAGAAGCAACATTTTCTCCATCCATTGCTGCACTGACTATTCCTCCGGCGTAACCTGCACCTTCTCCGCATGGATATAAATTGGTTATTTGCGGATGATGAAGGGTGTCATTCTCCCTGGGGATTCGCACAGGAGAGGATGTTCTCGACTCTGTTGCAACAACAAGCGCTTCATTGGTAAAATAACCTTTCATTTTTTTTCCAAATTCAATAAAAGATCTGGCCAGGCTTTTATATATAAATTCAGGCAGCGTATCCCTCATCAACGAAGACTGAACGCCCGGCAGGTACGAGCAGGAAGGCAGATCAGCTGATAATTTGTTGTTTACCATATCTACCATTCTTTGGGCCGGCGCCACAAATTTGCCTCCTCCATTGCTGTACGCTTTTTGTTCAACTGACTGCTGGAAATACATGCCTGCAAGAGGTCCGTATTTTTTTTCAAGCGGAGCAAGATCACCTGCTTTGACAGCTACTACTATCCCACTGTTTGCATATGGATTGTTACGTTTGGAGGGGCTCCAACCATTGACCACTAATTCACCGGCGCTGGTAGCAGCCGGGGCGATGATGCCACCCGGACACATACAAAAGGAAAAGACCGCATTACCGTTAACCTGTTGTACCAGGCTATACGACGCGGGAGGCAACAAATCAATTCGGTTTAATCCGTGATACTGAATGTTGTCAATTAGATTCTGCGGATGTTCTACACGGACACCGAGTGCAAAAGCCTTGGGATGGATAAGTATTTTCCTGTTATGCAACAGAGAAAAGACGTCACGCGCGGAGTGCCCTGTGGCAAGGATTACTGCTGCTGCTTCAAAGGTGTTTCCATCTGCCGTCTTTACGCTTTTTATCCTGTTTTCCGACAAAATAAAATCCGTCACTTTTTTATCAAACAAGATGTCTCCGCCGCATTCGATGATCTGCTGGCGCATGCTGGCAATGATCGCCGGAAGCTTGTTTGTTCCAATGTGTGGATGTGCTTCGTATAAGATTTTTTGTTCTGCACCAAACTGCACAAACAAATTTAGTATGCGGTCAATATTCCCTCTCTTGTTGCTTCTTGTATATAATTTGCCATCGCTGTAAGTTCCGGCTCCACCTTCTCCGAAGCAATAGTTGCTGTCGGCATTTATTATGCCTTCCTTGTTTAACACCGCGAGGTCACGCCTTCGGGCACGCACATCCCTGCCCCTTTCCAGTATCAATGGCTTAACTCCTTCTTCAATCAGCTTTAATGCCGCAAACAAACCCGCAGGCCCGGCGCCAATAATAATGATTTTATGAGATGCAGCGGATACATCTTTAAACCTGATCATCTCTGCACGTCTTACGATAAAAGGCTCACTGATAAAAACATGCATGCTGAGATTTATCCACACCTGCCTGCTCCTTGCATCAATGGATTTCTTCGTAATGTGAAAGCCTGTAATATCTTCAACACTGCAACCAAGCAATGTAGCGGCATGTGAACGTAATGCAGACTCATCATCAGCTTCAGAAGGCGGCACTTTTATTTTAATCATCTCCTGCATGTTGCGAATTTACAGTAAACTGAAAATAACATTATGCAGGTTATTTGGTTTAGGCGCTTAGGCGCAAACATCTAAACTTTTTTTTAGATAATTCTTTAGCCCTTAGAAAAGAAGGATCACAAAGAACACGACGAACCACGAGGACACTGCGTTACACTTTGTGTTCGTGCCTCCTTTGTGTTCTCCGTGTTCCCTAAGCAAGGGTACGATCAGGAAGTTCACCCCAAAAGAGGTTTATTTTCCAAAGGAAAATTCGTAGGATCTTAGGTCAGCTAAACAACAGTATTGCTGAAGGAAATTCAACTCTGACAACACAAAACATTGATTTAACGAAGAATGCCAACACTTTAATTGTAAAAGTGGATGAATTGACAAATAGATCTCATTCGTTGATTAATAAACTAGATGTCAAGACTGATCAGGAATTTGCTGTTACTGGTAATTTTGACTTCACATTTGACACGCCACTATCAGACAATGATGAGATTTTTTTTCCATTGGGGGGAATTATACAAATTCTTACCGTATCACAATTAAAAAAGGACATTGACTTTCATCAGCCATTCTCCTTTAAAATAATTAATCAGAAATTAGTCATGAGTTGTACTATCTATGATCTGGAAGGCAAGTGGGTTGCTGAAGTAGAAAACAATAAATGGAGAATTAACAAAAATAACACTGGTAAATTTAATTATGACAATAAAGGTTTTGAAGTCTTTGATAATAAGGGAAGAATTGTAATGAGTTTGGATATCAGGAAAAACAAAAATATAATTCTGCAAGGCGTATATGTAAGCCCAAACGACCCCCAAGTTACAATAATGACACCAAGTACTTCCCTATTACTTCGTTCCACTAATCCTTCAACTGATCAAAAGATTCTTACGCAAATTAAGAACGCAAGATTTGAACAATTATTTAACTACACCGGAGCGTTTTGGCACAGTTCCCGAAAAACGAAGTAAAAATCCACTTCAATCCTATGTGATAACTTTGGATGTATAGTTTTTGAGGTTTATTTTAGTTTATTTACTTTAAATCGATTTATCATGAGAATGGCAGAATTTAAAACACTGCAAAACGCTACGATCTGCATTGATGTGGATTCAATAAAAGCAATTTCCTTCCGGCAATCAGGTTGGTCAAATATTTCTTGTTCAGGACTTCCTGCCGCAATTCCCATTAATGGCGATGTTACCGAACTTTTTGATAAATTACATAAGGCAGGAGTAGTTGATCTGCTCCACTTATGATTTTTTTTTGCATTAGCAACTACCAGTAAATCACATCTCCAACAAAGGGCAGTGAATGTGTTTGATTCCAGAATCGAAGCATTAAACCCAATCCCTAAATATTTTCAGTTAAGAGGTAAAGTGACCAATGAATATACTATATAGTCACGATTTATTTGCCATTTTTCTGATCATTCTAATAAACTTAACGTCAGAGACGATCTCAGGGTAAAAAGCAAACTTCAATTTACGAGTAGTGCTTAATGGAATGCATACTTCTATATCTCCATTTTCACAATAGACTTTAGACATTAAAAAGTAAGCTTTTATTATTTGGTGTAGAATGAACCCTGGATAAGGAATTTCATTACTGTCTGGATGTGTTGAAAGTGGTACTCTGTTGAAACAAAAATGCTTAAATGCGTGAAATATGCCACCTATAAATTCCGTTTCACCATTTTTAGCCTTTTTTATTACTTTAATCTCCCTGAACAAGTCAAGCCTTAGGACATCATCTTTCGCTTTATCATTTTCAATTTGAATTACCCATGCAAATTGTTCATCTCTCAAAAAGCCTTCAAAATGTTCTTGAGTTATCCACATGGGCCTCTCAATATTATATAACGCGATTAATACACTGTAACAATCATATTTGCCAAACGACTCTGGAAACTTTTGCGTTGCCTCTGCAAGCACCTTATCTATTAAATGCCAGAAGGTATTGGTCGCAACTATACAAAAGCGCTTCCCTTCTGCAACAGTAAAATGAAATTTAGAATAATCCAAACCCACTTTAATAAAGTTCTTCTTTTCGTGAGCTCCTAATAATTTTGCCTTTTCACTTATAAAATCTCTTACCATTTCTATCTCGTGCAACTGAACCATTTCTAATTTAACTTTTTACTATTTGAAACGATTGTAATATACAAAAATGAATATTTGTTATGCCTTCAAAAACCACATCAAAAATTGATCACACCAATAATGAATGAAATTCATTGTATTGGCCCAGGGCGCTTGTAAATCGGTAAAATTTTCTGTTAGTAGTGCATTTGGGCTGAGGATGTGTCCGGGTGGCGTTGGCATATTGTTTTGACGAAGTGCTCATAAGAGTACAGCCGCTTAATTTTATCAGCTGCACTCTGCAGCAGTTGTTCAAATCTGGCTGTCATCCGAAATGAAAAGCAGCTTTCATTGCAAAATTAAACTTAAAAATAAATTTAAAGTAGTAGTAGTTGATCCGTTTGGGAAGGTGTTCCTGTTTAAAGTTGGTAACTAGTAAGTCGGTTCAAGCGACTTCTTAAGCTTAATATAAAATGCTATAGACTATGAATTATAAGGAAAACCTGAGGTTCTCCTTATGCTTTAAAAATATATTATACCAGTTTACCGAAACGACCGTATTAGTATACTGACAAAATTGAACAGTGTATTTCTGTCGCAGGTTGACAATCTGGCCAAAATGTTTACTGAATCTTATTGAAACGCAGATGCATGACCCTCCCGGAATTTACTTCAAAACCTAGTATCTGGTTTTTCTCGTTGCGGATTATTTGGCAATATTCCAACCACCAAAAAGGGGAAAATAGGCGGTCACGACCAGCTACACGCAATGGGGCGTCGGGGTATTTCGTACTTGTGAGTATCAGTTGATGATTCTTTGCTTCCATATTATAACTACAATTAAGCTCAGGTGAAAAATACTTCCCGGTGTATTGCTTAAGTTCCTGAACCGGGACAGAGGCATTATTGTCATACCATTCAAGCAACCGGTGATTACCGGGCCAGTATTCATCCACAACTGATGAAGTTCCGGATGATCTGAAAACAAATTTCACAGTTGAATCGGTTCGTACAAAAAACGTATCATTAGCGCCCTTGATAAGGAGGAATTGGCTGCCACGACTTGAAATCCAGGTTATTTTTTGATCTCTTATAAAGAAGTAAAACCTTGCCCCATCGTCGGATACGTAATCACCCATGAATTTTTTATACCTGGCTGTATCGCGTACTATGGCCCTATTGGTGTCAGCAAGCGCGGGTTGAATATCGGATTTTTTCTTTGTACTGTCTTTTATAAAAAGATTTGCCAAAGCAATCATTTTTCCCCCGGGATTAAAATCCCCAACATTGCCAAAAAGTATGAAACCCATTTTTAGATCCGGGAAAACTGAAATTGTCGTCCTATAACCTGCGTCGCCTCCATCATGCCCGAACATCTTCCAACCTTTATAAGTGCTTACTCCGATTCCATTGGCATAAGGCAACTCCGTCGCATTGTTCAGCTTACCATTTTTTGTTAGAGAGTCAATAGCTGACTTGTCGCCGACCTTGTATGTATAAAAATTTACCATCCACTTGCTCATGTCATTAACATTAGTGAACAAACTTGTGGCTCCCACATTTGAGTAGCTTAAAATGCTATTTGCAAAATGTGTCGAATCTATTCGATTGTACGAGTAAGAGCGGCCCTTTACAATTTCTTTATAATCATCGTGAAAATGTGTGTTGTTCATTCCCAAAGGCTTAAAAATTGCCGAATCCGCGAATTTTCGCAAGGACTGGCCGCTTACAGCCTTCACAATTTCTGCAAGCATGGTAAACCCGCTATTTGAGTAACTATACTGTTCGCCAGGGGAAAAATTGAGTGCCCTTTGTTTGCTTAAGACCTTAACAATATGCTCCTGAGTAATCACATCGTCAAGCCTTGTTCCAGATATCGCAAGTAATTGCCATTGATCTCTGATGCCGCTTGTATGATTCAAAAGATGACGAATGGTAATTTTTGCCTTTAGATCAGGAAACCAGGGAAGGTATTTGTGTATATCATCATCAAGTGTCAACTTACCTTGTCTTGCCAAAAGAATGATCGACAATGCCGTAAATTGTTTAGAGACTGAGGCCATGTGAAATATGGTTTCCGGTGTATTGGGTATGGCATATTCTATATTGGCCATACCGTAGCCTTTTGCGTAAATAACACTATCGTTTCTAATAACTCCAATTGCGCAACCAGGACTGCTGGAGGAGTTCCATCGGGCAAACAAACTGTCGATTTTTATCTTTGTGGAATCGGGCACCCATTGCGACTGGGTCCGTGTCTGGATTCCAAAAGTAAACCACATAAACATAGCTATGATGGATATGTTCCCTTTGTTGCGAGTTGAATTGTTCCAAAAATTCATGTAAAAATGATTTGTTTATCTAATTGTTAAAACGACGCTAGTTATTAGGAAATTATTTCGTAGGAATTTCTGAATATTGGTATTGGTGCCGTGCAAATTTCAAAAGCAAACATAGTCGCAATTCACTGACGGAAAAGCACCGATAAATCATAATGTAAGTAGCGGATTGGGTTGTCTGATATAAACAAAAAGATAATATAAATTAGTGACAAACTAAAGGGTTAATGCAAATTGTAGCCGTTTACCGAAACCAACGTTTTTGTAAATTATCAAGACTATACTATACTAAATTTTTGTAATCACAATCTGCCTTACTAAAATCTTTGTTGCTTGCCGTTCAAGCTTCAGTTGGTTTTTCCCGCAATAATTTGTCCCATTGCATGAATTGTTGAACTATATTTAAATTATCCAGGTACTTTCCTTGATGCTATTATTTGGCGGGTGTCAATTTCAAAATCACATCCTTTACATTTACAGTTATTTGTGCAAGCCGTTGTTCAACTTCGGGAGTCATGCTTTCCTGGTACCTTCCACCAAGGAATTTTGCCAAAAATTTTTCCGCTGCAGCCAGCATTGCCATATTATTTATGGGACGGACAAAACCATGCCCTTCATCAGGTGCCATTATGTATTCAACAGGAAAACCCCTGTCTCGTAAAGCAACAACAATTTGATCGGACTCCGCTTTGTTTACCCGCGGGTCATTTGCTCCCTGCACTATCATTAAAGGTGTTTTAATATTTTTCGCGTGAGTCAGCGGTGATTGTCTTATCAGCTGTTCTTTGCCTTCCGGAGTGGTTGGATCTCCCATTCTCAGGTGGAACATCTTACGGATAGACTCCCAGTAAGGAGGTATAGAATTCAGCAACGTGATCAGGTTTGACGGACCCACAATGGAAATCGCTGCAGCATATAAATCTGGAGTAAAAGCAACGCCTGCCAGTGTTGCATACCCCCCATAGGATCCGCCCATTATGCCTATTCGTTTTGGATCACCAATCCCACGGCTAACCAGGTATTTAACTCCCCAGGTGATATCATCCTGCATTTTTTGCCCCCACTGGTTGTTGCCAGCATTTAAGAAGTTCTTGCCATACCCTGTTGATCCCCTGAAATTGGGCATCAACACTGCGTAACCCCTGTTCGCTAAAAATTGGGCGTAAGAGCTATAGGTCCAGGCATCCCTGCCCCAGGGGCCGCCATGTGGAAGTACAATTACCGGAAGATTTTTGGGATCAATGCCTTTTGGCAAAGTCAGGTACGCAGGAATTTCCAAACCGTCGGATGAGGGATAACGTACGACGGCCATAGGTGATAAATCATTTGTTGGTATTTTTGGACGAGACCTGTATTGTAAAGTAAACTTGCCGGTGAGCCGGTTGTACAAATATCCGGCCCCCGGATTTGTGTCGCTGACGGCAACAAACAACCAGAGATTTTCATCTGTTGAGGTAGAAGTATACTGCAACTCCTGGCCAGACAGCTGTTTTTTCAGCATGTTGTATTCGGCTTCGAACTTTTTGTCTTTCCAGTATAACCTGATTTTATCATCCTCATATGCGGTGTAAAATATTTCCCTGGTAACTTCTGAAACAACCAGACCGGCAAAGTCCACGCGGTTAAGAGGATCTTTGTCAACCAGCTTTTCTGTTAAACTTACCGGATCAAATGCTACCAGCCGGGAAAAATTCTGCTGATCTCCTTTGTTGGTACTCAGGTAAAAGAGCTTGTTTGTTTTGTCAAAAACAATAGGAATAGCATTCTCGTAAGGTCCGGTCGAATATACAGCAACCAACTTCTTATCATCGACCCTTAGAATGTCATTGCTTCCATCTGCATTGGCACGGGTGGCTAGGCGCGGCTTATCATCCCAGTCAAATACCCAACCGGTGATACGGTCCGTTTCAGAATTTTGCCTGATTAGCGTTTTCTCACCGGTGGAAATCTTCAGTTTATACAAGTCATGCCAGGCGTTGTCCCGGTCATTTAAGCCAATATAAATGGCATCAGGGTCCGTATAAGGAACGTAATAAATGTATACGCGCACCCCCTTCAGGTTGGTTAGGTCCCGATTTACAGGGATCTCGTTTCCGGGGGCTTCGGGATCATTTGGATTGACCGCATAAATATTAAAATTCTCATCACCTCCTTTATCCTGCGAATACAAAATGTATTTTCCATCCCTTGACCAGAAATATCCCCTGATTGGACGAAGGCTGTCCGCGGTTAAAGGTTTTGCGCTGGAAAAGTCCTCATCTGATTTCTTCACCCAGATGTTTCTCACATCTTTATATGGCTTTATAAAGGACAAAAATTTGCCATCAGGAGAAATTTGCCCGCCTGATATCTCGGGATCACCAAAAAATAATTCCCTGTTTATTAGAGGAGGTAATTGTTTTTCCTGGGCCAATGTTCTTGAAAAACTTAAAGATGATAACAAAAGAATTAAAAGGATTTTTACGGTTCTCATTTTTTGATTATTGATGGATAAAAAGATACAAATAAATAAAGGGGGCTTGATAACATATATCTACTTCAGAGGTAGCAAACGGATGCTCAGGGTAATTACTTTCATAAATAAGTTATTGTTTGAATATAATCATTCCATTGGGATTGTCTAACGCATGGTGTATCGATCATTTGGATGCTTGTAGTTCTAAACAGGATGAATGTGAAGGTTTCTAAAAGGGAGGATCAACACTGCGAATGTATAGCGAATAGCTGTATCAGGCCTCACCCAAATTGGGGGATTTTTAACGGCGGCGCTGGAAATCTTTGTTTTTCAACGTATTTTCAGGCAGCCGAATGACTACGCAGGTAAAGACCCGAACCCGCAAATGGCAAACTAGGTAAGTTACTCCTAAGTTTTGCAACGATAAAGGGGTTTTCCCGTATGTTACCCTTGATCATTTTACTCTTGTCTCATGCTAAATGATAAACTTACCAACTACTTTTTACCCGCCTCGATGCGATACAATAAGGCGCATGCGAGGTATGATGAGTTCCATGTACTGATTAGCAGTTTTATACTTGGACCCCCGATAATGGGTGCATTTGGAATATTCCTGCTTTCACAGGGGAAATCTCTTCTCTCCTATTTTATTTTCGCTTGGAGCTTTACTAGTCTGGTCATATTGTTTTCCATTAAGTACTTTTCGCACTATCGCATTCCTATGGGTATGTTGGCCATTTTTTCATATGGTATGACGTATACGTTCATCAGCGATACAGGAATGATTTACTCCCCCAGTATGACGTTCGTGCATATGTATCTGCTTGCCGGAATCTGGACAGACAAAAAGTGGGGCTGGATGTTTACGTTTAGTAACCTGGCATTGATTGTTTATATATATTATCAGAGTATTGCCCTAGGCCTTGATTCGCGCTACAGCGCAACCCTGGGCAGCCCGGTATATGTATTAGGACTACATATGCTATTTACCATAGCCTCCGGCACTCTACTGGGATATGAGCAATACGTTCAGGAAAGTAACCGCAGGAAGATCAAAGATATGCAGGATCAGCAGATCCACGTGCTTGACGAAACAGTCAAAAAACGCACGGAACAACTCAATACCATCCGTCAAGCGATGGCTGCTGATTTTCATGATTACACCGGCAACATGCTCTCTGCCATCACCCGGCAGGCATCGATGCTCAAGGTTCAGTTGCAGGGCAATTTGGATGTGTTGCCTGTTGTAGAAAGCATCATCCAAAACAGCAACGACCTCTATGCATCCAGCAAAGATTTTTTGTGGAACCTCAACCATGACAGCGATGACGCCGCCGAGCTATTTGAATATTTAACGGGGTATGGTCAGGCATTTTATAACCAGTTCGACATATCTTTTTCTTCCGGTAAATCCGTGGACCAGCACCAGCTGCATCAGCTGGATCCTTTCGCCGCACTCAACCTGATATTTATTTTCAAGGAGGCTATGACCAATGTGGTAAAGCATTCCGCAGCCAGCGAGGTGGAATTATCCATGAACTGCCGGCCGGGCAGGATCGTATACGCCCTTATCGACAATGGCAGATGGAAACAGGAAAGCAGTACGACACAGCACTATGGCCTGGAGAATATCCGGAAACGCAGCCTGAAAAACAATTTTGAATTTGCCCTGTCAACTTACGACTTCCGTACCCGTATTGAAGTAGCCGTTCCTTACGTCGGCACCGGTGACAACAATTCTTACATGTATGAATAGCAGGATCACCATCATTGAAGACAATGAAAAAATCAGGGAAGGCTTTGCGGCCGTCGTGGAAAGCTCAGGACGGTATGATGTGGTAAGCCAGTACAGCAATTGTGAAGATGCCATCAGTCACCTGCCGGAAGACTCGCCCGATGTGGTGCTGATGGATATCGGCCTGCCGGGCATGAGCGGATTAGAAGGTACGACCCGGATCAAAAAGCGACTTCCGGGTTGCATCATCATTATCATCACCGTTATGGAAGATAGTGAAAAAGTATTCCAGTCGTTGTGCGCCGGCGCAGGTGGATATATTGTCAAGAACTCCAACGTGGAAGAAATTGTCAGAAGTATTGATGAAGCCTTGGCCGGGGGAGCGCCCATGAGCCTGCAGATTGCTAAAATGGTGGTACAGTCATTCAACCGCTCCAACGATTCGCCGTTGTCTGCCCGCGAGACGGAAGTATTGCAGGGGATCGCGCAGGGAAAGAGTTATACAAAGATCGCAACCGAGCTCTTTGTGAGCAAGGATACGGTTCGCAGTCATATCAAGAACATTTACCAGAAGCTGGCGGTGAATAGCAAGTCTGAAGCATTGAAGATTGCGGGTAATAAAAAATGGATCAACAAACAATGGTAAGGACGGATGTAACCGGATTCATCGTATTAGTTTGCATTCTCCGATCTTATATTCCCCGGGAATGTGTTTGATCCGTTGATAGGATACGTTTTGCTGTAACCGCTTGCAGGATGAAAGCCAATTTGATTTGAATATATAGATACAATTTAAAAAGGTGCAGTGATCAATTAAACCCAGTGTAAACTTGTATTATCCGTTTACTGAAACTAAGACAGATAATACAGGGTTAATTTAATCGACAATACCAATTACATTTAAACACAACACAAAACAATTATTATGAGTAAACGCAATATCATTTCATACTTTATACTTCTGTTATTATTGATCACAGAAAGCTCTCTTGCTTTATTTGCACAAGAGCAGAAATATAACGATGATATAGAAAAGAGAATTAAGCTTGTAGAGAATAATTTAGCCTCTCAAATAAAAGTAGCAGGTGAGCCAAATTGGAATTTAACAAAGAGAATGAAATTCTACCATGCAAACGGAGTATCGATTGCAGTAATTAAAGATTATAAAATTGAGTGGGTAAGAGGTTATGGGTGGGCGGATAGTGCAGAACAACGCCCGGTTACAGCTCACACTTTGTTTCAAGCAGGTTCTAACAGTAAATCTCTTAATTCAATTGGCATTTTGAAGATGGTGCAGGAGGGTAAATTAAGTTTGGATAGGGATATCAATGATTACCTGAAATCATGGAAATTCCCTTATGATTCTTTATCCAAAGGCAAGAAAATTACCATTGCAAACTTATTAAGCCATACAGCTGGTTTATCAGTACATGGATTTCCAGGTTATGAAAAGGGCGATACTATTCCAACCATCGTTCAAGTATTGAATGGTGAAAAGCCAGCAAATACTGAGCCTGTCCGCTCTCAATTTGAACCGTCTCTAAAATTTCAGTATTCAGGCGGTGGCACTATGATCGCACAATTAATCATCCAGGATGTAAGCGGACAACCATATGATAAATACATGTGGGAAAATGTGTTGAAACCAATGGGAATGATTAATAGTTCATTCACCCAACCGCCCTCCGTGGAAAAACAGAATCTATTAGCAACGGGCTATTATAATGATGGCAAGCCGGTTAAATTTAAATATCATATATATCCTGAACAGGCCGCAGCTGGTTTATGGACAAATGCTACTGATTTAGCAAACTACGTTGTAGAAACACAATTAGCATTACAAGGGAAATCGCATAAAGTCCTTTCCAAAGAAATGACCGTTATAAGGCTTACTCCATACATTGATAGTTCTGCTGCGTTTGGCGTATTTATTAATAAAAAGGGAATTAAATATTTTAAGCATGGTGGTGTAGATGAAGGATTTGTCAGCCAGTATGTAGGCAGCCTTGCAGGAGGTACCGGAGTTGCAGTAATGACCAATACATATAATACTGCCTTGTATGATGAAATCATAAACAGTGTTGCTATCACATACGGTTGGAACAACTATTATAATCCTACAATTAAAAATATTGTACAAATAGATGATAACACTTTAGAAGCTTATATTGGACAATATCAGCTAACTCCTAACTTTATACTAACGGTTACAAAGGTCGGCCATCAACTTATGACACAAGCTACAGGTCCAGAAATTATTGAAATCTACGCTGAAGCCGATAACAAATTTTTTCCAAGATCGTTTGAGGCACAAATTGAATTTATAAAAAATGATCAAGGAGTGGTTACGAAGCTGATTCTGCACCAAAATGGACGTAATGTTGAAGGCAAGAAAATAAAGTGAAATGCACTTATACTTGTAATAGTAATTTTATAGTAGTTGTTGACTACCGGTTGATATTTCAAGTGATTGGATACCAGGCAAAAGCCGTCGTAGTTAGCAATAGAAGAAAGCAATTCTTTTCAATGATCCTGCTTGATGCATTCCACTGACCTGGACGCAATGGTAGTCGTGCTTTCTCCTGAAACCATCGGCTTACAGTATGAACGTATTTATAATAAGTAGTTCCTATACGCTCCTAATCTATACAATGTGATTTTGCAGGTTAATTTAGCAAGTCTGATGTAACTGGTTATTGGAAATAATAATACAATTTATGCTGGTGGATTTGATAAAATATAAAGATCTGATTATCAAAAAGCAAAATAGCATAATGGTTAACAATAACAGATATTAGGAGGTTAAATATAAGCGCCAGGATTGCTTCTTTTTCAATCTCCCCTGACTTGAACGCGGGAGCCTCTAATTAACAACCATATTTACATTAGAACTTATTACAACCTTTGAAAGTTTCTTATCGAATCTTTGTTTATCATATTTGTATTATTCCCTAATTTTAAGCTGCTTGTAAATGGTATTTTTATTGTGAATAAAGAAATAGTGAGACATGGAAACAAAAACACCGAACCGGCAGCATACGGCGATAGAGAGAAAAGCGTATACACGCGACCAGTTAGTTACAGTAAGTGATCTTGATCAATTCCGCAACGATTTATTAAAGGAGATTAAGTACCTGCTAAGTCAGAAGCATTCCGCTCCCGAAAAGCACTGGTTGAAATCCTCCGATTTCAGAAGACTGTTAAAGATATCGTCCGGAACGTTGCAGCATCTGCGTGATACCGGGCGTTTACGGTTTTCAAAAGTCGGCGGCATCATTTACTACCAGCATGAGGATATACAAAGCATGTTGGAAAACGGATAAATGAAGGCTTTTTCGAGTTGTAAAAAACCCTACTTTTGTGTAAGTTCTTTAATGCTATCAGAAAGGTGAGGCAAACGGTGAGTTAAGAAAATTATTTCAGTATTTTTTATTGATAATGAATGATTTAACATAGAATTTTTCATTCAGTCGCCCCGACTTTGATGATTGATCTCAACTTGCAAGAGCTGTTCTGAATATTTCGGGCAGCTCTTACATGTTATTCATTTCCCCAACAACATTTTTGAACTGGCGTGATCAGCTTTGTTAAAATCTTCTCCCCAACTTCCCTCTATCTCAGGCCAACAATGATAAAATAACCGATATATCTATATTTCATGTAGATTGCAACAAAGTTTCAATTCTGACCCGCAGGGAAATCATAATGAGAGTTCTGGCTTTTGTGATGCTTCTGTTATGTACATTCAGCATCACACCAAAAAAGTATTTGCATGATTGGATTGCCGATCACAGGGATTTCTATTCGTTCAATTCAGGCGATCAGGCAACCTTTAGCCAAGCTGGTTTTCATTGCCCCTGCGAAGACCTCGTTGTATCAGTTCCCTTTATTGAAGCATCGTTTGATGAGAACTTACCGGCTGTGTTTATTTATACAGAAACCTCATCTTTCCTTTCCCCTTTTCTCTATTTAAAAACACCTGTAACAAAAGATTCAAGAGGGCCTCCCAGCCTGATTTAACCTGCCGCTGCCTCTTTCGTAGGATCAAATCTTTTGTTTTGAAAAAGTCTGTTTATTTATTATTTGCCGTTTTATACACTTCATGTGTTATTGGACAAGTTTGTTCAATTAGGCTGACCGGCCATGTGCATAGTACCTCCACACATGAAAACCTGGCAAATGCTACCGTTCACCTCTCCGGGGTGAAAAAAATCATTGTTACCGATAACTATGGTGATTTCCTCTTTGATAGTTTGTGTGCCGGAACCTATTTTCTAACCATTACTCACAGCAGTTATGACACCATCGTAAGAACGGTGAATCTGAGAGCAAAGGCTCACGTTGATCTTGATCTCGTGCCGTCAAAAGGCTTGCTGAGCGAAGTAACCGTTACCGGCATCAGAGAACTTCAAAACACCGGCTTAAAACGGGAATTGTCCGGCAGGGAACTTGATGAAACCAGAGGCTTAGCCCTTGCAGAAGCCTTAAGTAAAATGAACGGGGTGGCGATGCTGCAAACCGGCTCCAACATATCCAAGCCTGTGATACATGGATTACACAGCAACCGGATTCTCACCATTAACAATGGCGTCCGGCAGGAAGGGCAGCAATGGGGAAACGAACATGCCAGCGAGATTGATCCCTTTATAGCCAACCGGTTGACATTGATTAAAGGTGTGGATGAACTGCGTTACGGGTCGGATGCTATAGGGGGTGTAATACTCATCGAGCCCCGGATTTTGAGAAATACACCAGGACATAATGTAGAACTGAACAGTTTATATTTTACCAATAACCGTCAACATGTTTTATCGGCTATATTTGAACAGCAATTGAAAAAACCGGCATCGTTTACCTACCGGGTACAAGGCACATTTAAGAAAAGCGCTAATGTTGCCACTCCGAATTACCGGCTGAATAATACAGGACTTGAAGAAAAAAATTTCTCCCTCACTGCCGGGTTGAGAAAAGAACACTTTAATTCCGAAATCTATTACAGCTTTTTCAATACCCAAATCGGAATTTTTTCGGGCACTCATATTGGTAACCTGGCAGATTTGCAGAATGCCATAGCTGCTTCCCGTCCGGATCCGACATTTACAGGTCAAAATACTTACAGGTTCGACAGGCCATATCAGCATGTGATGCATAACCTGCTAAAGTGGAAGACAGATTTTGATAAGGGAAACCATAAGTTCACCGTGTTGATTGCGGGCCAGTATAATCAGCGACAGGAGTTCGATGTACTCCGCAATTCGTCCGTCACCACTCCACAAATTGACCTTTCGATATATACCATATCCGAAGAGATCAATTGGGAACATCCGAAAACGTCGGGTTTTAGCGGCGTTATAGGCGCCGTTGCCATGCAGCAAAATAATACTTATACCGGCCGTTACCTTATTCCGAACTATGGCGCTTATTCGTTCGGAGGCTATGCTATTGAAAAATGGGCAAGGAACGACTGGGATATTCAGGCAGGTGTTCGTTTGGATAGCAAGGATATCAATACGACCCGGTTACAGGCTGCAAGCCGGAATTTCACAACCTATCATTTCAATTTCACCACCTTTGCTTCTTCGGTAAATGCAGGATACAAAATATCGCCTGCATGGAAGGTGAATACCAACCTGTCATTATCAACCCGCGCTCCGCAGGTTAATGAATTGCTTACAAACGGTATCCATCATGGAGCGGGCACCTATGAGGTGGGTGACATTTACTTAAAGCCTGAGCAATCGGTTAATGTATCACTAAGCAGCAGTTACTCAAATGACTCCAAAACATTCTCTGCAGAATTAACGCTGTATCGCAATGACATTAAAAATTTCATTTATCAGCAGCCCAAGCCTGATGAGCCGGTATTGACCATACGGGGAGCATTCCCCAAAATTGTCTATGAATCTACAGATGCCCTTTTACAGGGGATAGACCTTTCAACGGTCGTTGCCCTTCACAAACAACTGGTTCTTTCATCAAAATATTCCATGCTTCGGGCGAGAAACAGGCTCAGGGCCGATTGGCTGATTGGTATGCCTGCGGACAGGATTCAAAATGAACTCACCTACACCTTAAAAGATTTCAGGGGGTTTAGCAATACTTATTTTTCCGTTGAAGTGCAGGACGTTTTTGAACAGGTAAGAGTGCCTGGGGAAATGTATGGAAAACAGGATTATAAAGACCCCCCGGCAGGGTACAAACTGCTTAATGCGGATATATCCACTTCATTTAAACGGGGAACATTGCCTTTTACCATTCGCATAGCCGGACGAAACCTGTTAAACAGGTCTTACAGGGAATATCTAAACAGCTTCCGGTACTTCTCAGATGAAATGGGAAGAAACATCAGCCTGCATGTAAAATTTAATCTTGAACACTTTTATTAACTCACAATCAAAAAAGATTATGAAAAAACAATTATTAAACTTTGGACTTTTACTGTTCGGTGCTACTGCACTAATGATCTCCTCCTGCAAAAAAGATAACGACGGGGAAGACAATGAAGAAGAGGTCGTTACCACTATGCAGCTCACATTTGTTCCTCAGGGCGGCGGAACAACGGTTACGTACAAATTTGATGATCCCGACGGGCCGGGTGGCACTGCCCCGACAAAGGATCAGATCAATCTTGTTCCTAACAAGGCTTACGGTGTAACCATACAGTTGTTAAATAAAACAGTAAGTCCGGCAGCAGACATCACCACTGAAATAGCTGCGGAAGCACAGGCACACCGTTTCTACTACCAGGTTTCTGCCGGAAGCAACATTGCCATCTCCGGATTAAATAATGACGCTGCTGGTGTTCCCCTTGGAATTTTAAGTGTGTGGACTACAGGGGCGGCAGCTACGGGAACGGTGAAAGTAACGTTGAGGCATTACCAAGGCAATCCGCCTAACAAATTGGCCAATGATCCTGTAGACAGTAACAAGTCTTCCACCGATGTAGAAGTTGAATTTAACACAAGGGTGCAGTAATTTATTCTCACGTTTAAAATGGCTTTTCCTTGCAGA
Organism: Flavihumibacter sp.; assembly: GCA_041751095.1. GTDB lineage: Bacteria > Bacteroidota > Bacteroidia > Chitinophagales > Chitinophagaceae > JADCRZ01. The sequence goes on along the minus strand of JBGSYC010000211.1, from coordinate 1,050 downwards.
TCTTTTTTCGCTGCCGGGTGTCCGATAGTACGCTCATGAACTATTTTGCCCGTATATCGGCCCCGGCGGAACGGGAGATAAGCCAGGAATCGGCATCCTGCGCCGGGAGAGCGGATCGCTGCTTACAGTATGTACCGAAAAGCGCTTCGTAATATAACAGGTGCAGCGCACGGCTTACACGTTAGAATTAAATTCTGTTATGAAAAGGATTATATTTTGGTGCGCTGCACCATTGTAAGAATATAGAAATAAATAACATAGCACCCTTTGAATAGAAAAAGCTCATCGTACATAACAGGTGCAGCGCACCGAAATATTTGCAGAAAAAACAAATTACCTGTTTATTAAGGTGCAGCGCACCGTAATATGCTGATATGGCAAATACCTATACTTTTATGTTTGTAGAAAAGCGCTTCGTAATATAACAGTGCAGCGCACGGCTTGTATGGGTAAATTAAATTCTGTTATGAAAACAATTATATTACGGTGCGCTGCACCTGATTTGAATTTATATATTTTTCTACAAATATTATGGTGCGCTGCACCATTGTAAGAATGTAGAAATCAATGACATGGGCACCCTTTGTATAGAAAAAGCTCAACGTACATAGCAGGTGCAGCGCCCCATTGTAAGAACGTGGAAATAAATAAACATGCGCGCCCTTTGTATTGATAACATGGGTAGAAGCATATCCGCTCCGAACCGCGTTCCACAGGAATGCTTCGGGCTATGTCCTGTACTTGCCGAAAGATATTACTTCATAAGCACGAAACGTTATAAAGGACGGATGGACCTTATTTTTGACATTGTTCTACCCATGAAGATGGAACATAAATGCCGGTGACCCTGACCACGATTGAAGATAAAATTTTTTCAAATTTCCTTTATTTCAGCGTGGCGCTTCCTTTGTTCCGTTTTCTATGATATAACCAAATGATCTTCTATCTTTTTTTCTATACAATTATGCACATTTCTTTCATACTTTTCCACAAAGTCTCTCTCGTCCCTGAGTACTGCAAACATTCTTAAAACAAGCTTGTTTCTTACCG
>JBGSYC010000210.1:0-45511 GCA_041751095.1 Flavihumibacter sp. | reverse complement strand
ATATATCCATCTATCAGAAGACTCAACAAAAGTTTAAGGAAAGACAAATAGAATTTTATGAAAGAAAAATTGCTGCTTTGAAAAAAGCTTCATAAAATAAATCGTTGATTACTAGTACACTCCCATAGAGTTATATAGTAGTAGTCATTGGTGAATCGGGGATTCAAACATCCGGTAAGATAACGTGTTACACGAAAGAAGCAGCACATGGATAAGGGCTGATCGTGGATGAAAGACAGATAGAATTTTAAGAAAGAAAAATATTACGGTGCGCTGCACCTGATTTGAAAATCATAAATTTTTTCTACAAACATTCTGGTGCGCTGCACCACTATAAGAATTTCGAAATAACATGAGAGCCTTTTCTTGCATTTGCAGAAAAGCGCCTCGTAATATAAAAGGTGCAGCACACCGCTATATTTGTAGAAACAAATTTCGTTGATTATTAAGGTGCAGCGCACCGTAATATTATGGGTTACGGCAAATACCTATACCCGGAACCTGACTTATAAAAATATTACTCACCATGGTACAAAAAATAAAGCGTTGATGCCAATAGCGTGCCTTGAGTTATATAAAAGGGCACAAAGATTTTTAGTTGAGGTTACTCCTTGTTCTTTGCTCCTCTCCGTAGTTCACCCTCTGTGCCCTAAATGGTTCCTTCTCCGTGGTTCCCTTTTCCGTGCCGCTCAATAGTTTCCCTCTCTGTTCCTCTACACTGATAGCAATAATATATTCAGGCAGCTTTTTTCAATAAGGATGACTTATAAAAAAAGGCCACTCAAATGAATGAATGGCCTTAATACTATTTGAATGCTAACGGAGCAAACTAATCGAATTTCAAATCCAGACCCAATCCTCTTAATTCATGAACCAAAACGTTAAACGATTCCGGAATACCGGCTCTCGGAATATTGTCGCCTTTCACTATCGCTTCGTACGTTTTGGCACGTCCGATAATATCATCGGATTTCAGCGTTAATAACTCCTGAAGAATATTTGACGCTCCATATGCTTCCAGCGCCCAAACTTCCATCTCACCAAAACGCTGACCGCCGAACTGGGCCTTACCTCCCAGCGGTTGCTGGGTGATCAGGCTATATGGCCCAATGGAACGGGCATGCATCTTATCATCCACCATATGGTGCAGTTTGATGATGTATATGATCCCTACGGTAGCCTTCTGGTCGAAGCGGTCACCCGTTTCACCATCATAGAGGTATGTATGGCCGAAACTCGGCAGGCCGGCCTGAGATATATGATCAGCTATTTCTTCAACAGTGGCGCCATCGAAGATAGGGGTGGCGAATTTCAATCCCAGCTTTTCACCTGCCCATCCAAGTACTGTCTCATAGATCTGGCCCAGGTTCATACGCGACGGCACACCAAGAGGATTCAATACGATATCCACCGGAGTTCCATCTTCAAGGAAAGGCATGTCTTCCGCACGTACGATCTTCGCTACTATACCTTTGTTTCCGTGACGCCCCGCCATCTTATCACCTACTTTCAACTTACGCTTAACCGCAAGGTAAACCTTGGCTAATTTAAGAACACCTGCAGGCAACTCATCCCCAATAGAAATATTGAATTTCTCCCTTTTATACCTGCCTAACTCTTCGTTGTACTTGATGCTGTAATTGTGAAGCAATGTATTGATCAGGTCATCTGTTTTTCCGTCGCCGGTCCATCCGAGCGGGTTTACGTTCAGGTAATCAATACCCGACAGATTCTTTTGCGTGAACTTTGCGCCCTTTCCAATCAATACTTCTCCGAAATTATTATTTACACCAGCCGAGTTGAAATCTTTCAAAAGAACCTGCAGCTTGCTTAACAAAAGGTCAATCAGATCCTGCTCGTTCTTTTCATGTACCTTTTCAAGTTTTTCAATGGCCGCCTTTTCCCGAACCTTTCCGTTTTTATCCTTCTTTGCCCTTTGAAATAACTTTTTATCGATCACCACGCCTTCAACACCATTGGGAGCTTTCAGGGAAGCATCTTTGGCATCCCCGGCCTTATCGCCGAAGATAGCTCTCAACAGTTTTTCCTCAGGAGTTGGATCGCTTTCTCCTTTTGGAGTGATCTTCCCGATCAGGATGTCGCCTTCTTTAATATGGGCCCCGATTCTGATAATCCCATTTTCATCAAGGTCTTTTGTAGCCTCTTCTGAAACGTTGGGAATATCGGGAGTCAATTCTTCTTCACCTAACTTTGTATCACGCACTTCAAGCTCGTACTCGGAAATATGTATCGAAGTAAACAGATCCTCGCGAACCACTCTTTCACTGATAACAATGGCATCTTCGAAGTTGTAACCTTTCCATGGCATAAACGCCACTTTGAGATTCCGGCCCAATGCCAGTTCACCATTCTGAACAGCATATCCTTCAGTAAGGAAATCACCCTCTTTAACCCGTTGTCCCTTTTTTACAGCAGGCTTCAGGTTAATCGAAGTTTCCTGGTTTGTTTTTATGAACTTGGTAAGCTTGTAAACAATCAGATCATCTTCAAAACTTACCAGCTTCTGTGTTTCGTTCCTTGTGTAACGAACATGAATTTCATTTGCATCAACAAACTCAATTACGCCGTCTCCCTCAGAATGTATCTGTATCCTTGCATCCCTGGCAGCCTTGCCCTCAAGGCCCGTGCCTACGATCGGTGATTCAGGGCGGATAAGGGGCACTGCCTGTCTTTGCATGTTAGAACCCATCAAGGCGCGGTTTGCATCATCATGCTCAAGAAACGGTATTAGTGAAGCACTTAAACCAACGATCTGGTTAGGCGCCACGTCCATATATTCAACTTCTGTCTTTTCAAGAATTGGAAAATCGCCGGTCTGACGCGAAACGATCTTATCATCAACAAAATGCCCTTTTTCATCCAGAGAAGAGTTTGCCTGTGCTATTTTCGCCGTATCTTCCTCTTCAGCGCTCAGGTAAGTCAGCTTCTTCATTTCCACCCTTCCATCACTAACCTTACGATATGGCGTTTCGATAAAACCCATCTCGTTGATCTTAGCATGCACGCACAAGGTAGAAATCAGACCAATATTGGGGCCCTCCGGCGTTTCAATCGTACACAAACGGCCGTAATGTGAGTAGTGTACGTCACGAACCTCAAAACCAGCTCTTTCCCGGCTTAAACCTCCGGGCCCCAGGGCCGAAATACGGCGCTTATGGGTAATTTCAGATAACGGATTCGTCTGATCCAGAAACTGGGACAACTGCGATGTTCCAAAGAAAGAGTTTATCACCGAAGATAAAGTCCGCGCATTAATCAGGTCTACGGGAGTGAACACTTCATTGTCGCGCACGTTCATGCGTTCACGGATAGTTCGCGCCATACGCGCCAGGCCGACACCAAACTGCGCATATAACTGCTCGCCTACCGTACGAACCCTTCTGTTACTCAGGTGATCGATATCGTCTATTTCAGATTTACCATTGGTGAGCAACACCAGGTATTTGATAATTGAAATGATATCTTCCTTGGTCAGTACTTTATGATCAAGTGGATAATTCAGGTTAAGCTTACGGTTAATTTTATAACGGCCCACTTCGCCAAGATCATAACGCTTATCACTAAAAAACAGTTTATCAATGATGCCCCGGGCGGTTTCATCATCAGGCGCGTCTGCACCGCGCAACTGGCGATAAATATGCTGAACAGCTTCCAGTTCTGAATTGGAAGTATCTTTATTAAGGGTGTTATAGATAATGGAGTAATCACCGCTCATTTCTTCCTTCTGGATAAACACGCTCTTTACATCCATCTCAGAAATCAGTTCTATTGCTTCTTCATCCAGGATGGTATCCCGTTCGAGAACCACCTCATTCCGCTCAATAGAAACAACTTCTCCTGTATCTTCATCAACAAAATCTTCCACCCAGGTTCTTAAAACACGGGCGGCCAGCTTTTTTCCAAGAAACTTTTCAAGCGCTTTCTTTTCTGACTTCACCTCATGTGCCATTCCAAACAGCTCCAGTATGTCTTTGTCTGTCTCAAAACCGATTGACCGCAGCAGGGTTGTAACCGGAAATTTCTTTTTGCGGTCTATGTACGCGAACATCACGTTATTGATATCTGTTGCAAACTCCATCCAGGCTCCTTTGAAGGGAATTACCCTTGCAGAATAAATCTTGGTTCCGTTGGGATGAATAGACTGACCGAAGAATACGCCCGGAGAACGATGCAGCTGCGATACCACCACCCGTTCTGCTCCGTTGATAACGAATGTACCGCGCGGAGTCATATATGGAATATTGCCCAGGAAAACGTCTTGTATGATGGTCTGGAAGTCTACGTGCTCTTCATCATTACAGCTTAACCGAAGTTTAGCTTTTAACGGAACAGCATATGTTAACCCACGTTCCATACATTCCTCGATGGTGTACCGTGGCGGATCGATAAAGTAATCAAGAAATTCAAGCATGAATATATTACGGGTGTCCGTAATAGGAAAGTTTTCTTTGAAAACCCGGAACAAACCTTCTATGTTACGCTTATCCGGTGTTGTTTCCAGTTGAAAGAACTCTTTAAAGGATTGGATTTGAACTTCGAGCAAGTCAGGAGTTTCCGCTAAATTCTTAATTTTACCAAAACTTATCCTGTTTTGTAATTTTGTTGAAGACATATTGTAATAAACCGTTTTAAGTTATTCGATTCTTCTGTTGAACTTCTGAATATATGTTGATGTGCGAATATTTTGAATAGCACTCATACCGGTTACGGCCAGTGGTATGCTGCATTGTATAATAAGTCCATAATAAGGGAGGGCAAAGTTACTAAAAGTTCAGAACCTGTAAAAACTTATTTTACGACAAATCCCAAATATTTCAAAAATTATTTTTTCCGGTATCCGACCGTTTTTCCGGCCCCGGTGAAAATGGTTTTCCAAACAAGATTGAAGAATGACTTGTTTGCCACGCGTTTATAGCTGGCCGTCTGAACCCTTACAGGCTGATTATGCAATGGGTTGTCTTTTTTGAGGATGAAATTATTGGCAATAAAAGATATCAGGCCCCGCTTTTTAAGCGTGTCATCGGTTGCTTTCAGGGCGGTAATGCTAAGGTCGCTATATAACATTTTTACGGTGCCGGTACAGCTGAAATTATCACCCTGCATGGTAGCGTCCAGGCTTTTAAGGTTCAGGCTGTTTAGTTTCAGCAAGGCCAGGGGAATGGTAATCTCGTTAAGAGCCGTGCTTTGAATGGCGCCTACAGATGCAGTAACTATAAAATTCCCCTTTTTGTGATTTGCAAGGTCAAATACAAACGAGGCATTCAGAGGAGTTTTCTTCAAAAACGTGGTACTCGCCGTTATCCTGCACATCGCATTTTTTCCGGAAGGATGATTAGTAACATTGCTGATCGTTGCCCTGATGTTATCAAAAGTTACAGTGCCCGTCTGCGAAGTCTTGGGGTTAAGTTCTGTAAAGGAAAGGTCAAAGTTCTCCAGGCTTATCGCATCAATCTTTAGCGGGAATGGCAACTTCATTAACATCTGGTGCGGGTATTTCCCGACCTTAGACCCGGAATCGACAGGTTGCGATTTGTCACTATATATCCTGATCTTTCCGTTTCGCATCGATATTTTGTTGAGAAAAAATGATTCCTGCGCCAGCATAGCCCACCAATCCACCTTTTGAAAATTTACTTCCGCAATATTTAGTTCAAACCTGTCCTGCTGGTGTTTTATGCGTTCATAAAATTTGTTTACGGAGAGCCTGGGGTTGAATTTAAGAGATTTAAGGCGCATCGCCCTGCTCCGCGTTTCAATTTGGAGGTGAGCTATGCTAAACCTGTATAAACTGTCTGATGTGTTGATGCTATAGTCTTCGAGGCCGATCAGGCAATTCTTCGCAAACAGAAACCGGTCCCTGTCGTACTGAGTGGAAGAGTCGAGCAGTATATCCGTAAAAAAAAGATTAACATTTGTAAGTCGCGTTTCCTTTTTTTTGCCGGTATTGTTGATGTAATAAAAGTCGACGTTATTCAGGATTATGCTATCTACTTTAATGCCTGCAACGTCATTTTTTATCTGCTGGTAAATTGTTTTTGCTGAGTCTTCATCCGGAAGGTTGTATGGCTGCTTTTTGTGCGTGACCTTTATAACCGGGTTGTTGATAAACAAACTATTGAGGTTAATAAACTTATTTCTTATCAGATCTGCCGCTACCACATCATCGATAGCCAGATGGCTGATTGTTACATCAAAGATATCGTTTGGCGCGAGCCGGAGTTTTTCAAGCCTGGCGTAAACACTTGTGTCCGGGCGAAGGCGGGCGTTGATCAGGGTAATCCTGGAATTGATAACATCAGTTTCCAGTTTTTCAATGTCAAGGTGATATAATCCATGAGATCCATCTACCACAAGCTTGTTCAGTTTTGCTTTTATATCAGGCTCAAAATCTTCCAGCTTATGATTCCGGAGATAAAGGTAGACCCCGGCTCCAATTGATACCAGAAGGATCAGGAAAACAAGCAAACCTTTCTTCATAAAAATAGTTTTTCCTTTTACAGATTACAGAGGCGATATACTCACAAGGATCGGGGGGGGACGAAGTTAAAAGAAGGCAATAAGGTCGTACTAACTCCGGATGGCATTTTTTCTAAGAGCAACGAAAGAGGAATTGCCACGCCTCGTACCGCTGAACCAGCGATTTATTTACAGAAATCAACGTCGACTTCAAGGCTTATTTAACTTTCCTTAATTTTTTTTCAATACGGTAGGAAGATTATCATTACGGCTCCAAATTATTTTACTACAAACGGCAATTTACTCTCTTTAATTGATTCCCAAACCAGTCACCAAAGAACCGGTTTCAGGAGCATCACGAAATACTACGAGAACCTTACCAGCGCCGGCCTCCTGAACATTCTATGTTTAAGCAGGTAAGTGATTTATCCCTTGCAGGTATAACAAAAAAGCCGGAGCGTGAGCCCCGGCAAATATTACGCGGTTAATTGCTTACTGAACCTCAACGTCTGCCCCGGCGTCTGTCAGCTTTGTCTTTAGCTCTTCTGCTTCGGCTTTGTTTACACCTTCTTTAATTGCTTTAGGTGCTCCGTCTACGAGTTCTTTAGCTTCTTTCAAACCTAAACCGGTAAGTTCTTTAACGATCTTAACGACGTTAAGCTTTGATGCTCCTGCTGCTTTCAGAATAACATTGAACGATGTTTTCTCGACGGGTGCAGCCGCTGCCGCACTATCACCGCCACTGCTTACAGCTGCCGCTGCTGCTGCTGGTTCGATGCCGTATTGAGATTTTAAGAAGTCGGCTAATTCCTGAACTTCTTTTACAGTTAAGCTCACCAGCTGTTCTGCGAGTGTTTTTACGTCTGCCATATGTTTGCATTTTTACCGCCTTCATTGCTTGTGCTCCGGCGGATTGGTTTAAAAAAATCAATACGAATTAAATTCAGGTACTCCCATTGAAACCTTCCTGCTTCGCTATACCTGCTCCACCTGCACGCTCTTTTCTGCATTTTGCAAAAGTGCTGCTATTACCCTCTTTGCGGGAGACTGAAGCAAGCCAATCACATCACCGATCAGTTCGTTGCGGGATTTGATCCGGGTAAGGTCGGCCAACTGGTTATCCCCTACGTACACGTCTCCGTTAATAAAGGCAGCCTTAAGCGTGGGCTTCTCACCCCTCATTGATTTACGGAAGGAACTGATGATCAGGGCAGGGTCTTTTGCACTGTCACTAAACATTAAAGCAGTTACCTTGTGAAGGGAGTCGTAAACGCCACTGTACTTTTCTGTGTCCAGGCTCTCAAGCGCTTTCCTGATGAGCGTATTCTTTGCCACCTTCATTTCCACCTGCTTATCAAAGCAATGACTTCTTAGTGTATTCACTGCTTCTACGGTCAGATTCTCCGTATCAGTTATATAAAAATTATTATATTGATTGAATTTACTCTTAAGCAATTCAATGACTTCATTTTTTTGATCTTTTGTCATAACTCTTGGTTGCCGTTGCTTTACTGAATTAAAACAACCGTTGATAAATTAGTTGCCGGTAATACCGATTAGTGAACAAATGTCTTAGTGTCCACTGCAATTCCGGGGCTCATGGAGCTGGCCATACTAACACCCCTGAGATAAGTGCCTTTAGCGGAGGAAGGTTTTAATTTGATGATCGCATTAATAAACTCAAAACTGTTTTCCGAGATCTTGTCGGGTGGGAAACTAACCCGCCCGATGGAAGCATGGATTATGCCTGCTTTATCTACTTTAAATGCGATCTTACCGCCTTTCACCTCATTAACCGCACCGGCTATGTCGTTAGTGACGGTACCAGTTTTGGGATTTGGCATCAGGTTACGCGGGCCTAACACTTTACCTAACCGTCCGATCCTAGGCATTACGGATGGTGTGGCAATAATAACGTCAACATCTGTCCAGCCGCCTTCAATTTTCTGAATAAATTCATCAAGGCCCACAAAATCGGCACCGACTGCCTTTGCTTCAGCTTCCTTCTCGGGTGTGCAAAGGACAAGCACCCGTTTGGTTTTACCAGTACCGTGTGGAAGGGTTACTGTTCCGCGTACCGCCTGATCAGCTTTTTTGGGATCAACTCCCAGTCTGATGTGTAAATCCACGGAAGCATCAAACTTACACGTACTGATGTCTTTAACGATTGTGGAAGCTTCCTTCAGTGAATATATTTTGGCAGTATCTATTTTTTTATTTGCTTCTTTTCTTTTTTTACCGATGGCCATTGCTGTAGATTTAAAGTGATAAGATTATTTTTCCCATGGAGCACTGCCGTCTACGGTAAGCCCCATACTTCGTGCAGTACCAGCAACCATACGCATGGCACTTTCTACCGTAAAACAATTAAGATCCGGCATTTTGTCTTTAGCAATGGCTTCAACCTGGTCCCAGGAAACCTTACCAACCTTACTGCGGTTTGGCTCTTTCGATCCACTCTGAATTTTGGCGGCGTCCATCAGTTGAACAGCGGCGGGAGGAGTTTTAATGACAAACTCGAAACTTTTGTCGGAATATACGGTAAGCAGTACCGGCAGCACTTTCCCGGTTTTATCCTGAGTCCGTGCATTGAATTGCTTGCAGAACTCCATGATATTTATGCCTTTTGAACCCAGCGCCGGACCGATGGGAGGTGCAGGATTGGCTTGTCCGCCTTTAACCTGCAATTTTACATAACCGGTAATTTCTTTGGCCATAAATGTGATTTTGGTGTTAGCGTACTTTACCTGTTACACCGGTTCAGTACTTCCAATTTATTTATAAATCTATTTGGGGACGCAAAAGTATGACATTTTTGCTATCAGGCAAAATGTAAACACGGAGTCGTATTGAAGTGGTTGGGAAGAGGTGACATCAAATTGTGCAGGTAACCATTCATCGGTAAGCCCTACGACGGAGTGCAGGCAAGATGCCAATAGGAGATAATACCTCTGGTGTGCATGTTGGTGTTTGGGGACGCTTACTCGTTCCTATCTAAATGCCCTATGTATTATTCTCGGGCTTACCCGATTTCGTAGCTTAGTTCAATTTCTCTACCTGCATATAATTGAGTTCAACAGGAGTTGAACGGCCAAATATCTTAACGGTTACCTTCAGTTTTTTCTTTTCATCATTCACTTCTTCGATAATGCCATTAAAATCATTGAATGGCCCTTCGATGATCTTAATTGTCTCTCCGACGATGAACGGTTCGATCATGCTCACCCCGCCAGCCTCAGCCATTTCATCCATTTTTCCCAGCATCTTATTTACTTCAGCCTTGCGGAGGGCGATAGGGTTTTCCTTTCCCAGGAAATGGATGACATTAGAGGTATTTTTAATCGTTTCACGGATATCATCACCTAATCTGCCTTCCAATATCTCGATCATAACGTAACCAGGGTAGTAATTACGCTCTCGCATCACTTTTTTGCCATTCTGAACCTTGTAGACCTTTTCCACAGGCAAAAATACCTGCTTTACTATCTCACTCCAGCCACTACGTGATATCTCTTTATCCAGGTATTCTTTTACTTTGCGTTCCTTACCGCTTACCACACGTAACACATACCATTTTGTGTCTTCTTTACTTACTGCTTCCATAATTAACTTTTGAATAGGGGATAAATCAGATTCTTCAGCAAGGCGCTGGAAACAGAATCCATCAGGGCAACAATCAAAGTGATCAGTAGCGTTGCTACAAGCACGATTATGGTAGACTGTTGCAATTGAGCCCATGAAGGCCATGTTACCTTTTCCATTAACTCCTTATATGACTCGCTGAAATAGGTGCCAATTTTGTTCATAGAAACTACTTTAATGATGTAATGAAGTGAGTCAATCTAAAACTTCACATTCATACAAATCGAAAACTGCACGGGCACTAGGATTCGAACCCAGATCAAAGGTTTTGGAGACCTCTATTCTACCATTGAACTATGCCCGTGTAAAATGCTCTAATCCTGCAAACTTCAACCCAAAAGGCTTTAAGAAACAAAGTACTTAGACAATTGTCCAAGTACTTTGCAAATTTATAAGAAACCTTTCATATTTACATATGCCGGGAATTCGCCTACTTAAGGATATCAGTCACCTGGCCCGCACCTACTGTACGTCCACCTTCGCGGATGGCAAACTTCAGACCTTTTTCCATCGCAATTGGTTGAATCAGTTTCACCGTTAAAGAGGTGTTATCGCCTGGCATTACCATTTCAGTTCCTGCAGGCAGTTCTACCTCACCAGTAACGTCGGTGGTACGGAAATAAAACTGTGGACGGTATTTATTAAAGAACGGCGTATGACGTCCTCCTTCTTCCTTGCTTAATACGTAAACCTCGCCTTTGAAGTCCGTGTGCGGAGTTATTGAACCAGGCTTACAAAGCACCATTCCCCGACGGATCTGATTTTTTTCTATACCACGCAGCAACAACCCGGCATTATCTCCTGCTTCGCCTGCGTCGAGTAATTTTTTAAACATCTCTACTCCTGTCACGGTAGAAGTAAGCGGTTGTTCCATTAACCCCACAATTTCAACACCTTCACCTACTTTAATTCTACCCCTTTCAATTCGTCCGGTGGCAACTGTACCACGACCGGTGATCGAAAAAACGTCTTCTACAGACATCAGGAAGGGCTGATCTACCGGGCGGGGAGGTAATGGAATGTACGTATCAACAGCTTCCATCAGCTCGTCGATGGCTTTAACCCATTTTTCGTCTCCGGCCAAAGCGCCGGTAGCAGAACCCTGGATAATTGGGGTATTGTCACCATCAAAACCATAAGAGGTCAGCAGATCACGTATTTCCATCTCCACTAATTCAAGCAACTCGGGGTCATCTACCAAATCCACTTTGTTCATAAAAACCACTATGCGCGGAACGCCAACCTGGCGTGCAAGAAGAATGTGTTCTTTCGTCTGAGGCATTGGGCCATCCGTAGCCGCCACAACTAAAATAGCACCATCCATTTGAGCCGCACCGGTAATCATGTTTTTTACATAGTCAGCGTGGCCAGGACAATCGACGTGAGCATAGTGACGATTAATTGTCGCGTACTCCACGTGAGCAGTGTTAATCGTAATACCTCTTTCTTTTTCCTCGGGTGCCCCGTCAATTTCATCATAGTTCTTTTTTTCCGCTAAACCTTTTTTTGACAAAATATCGGTTATCGCGGCAGTTAACGTGGTTTTTCCATGGTCAACGTGACCGATTGTGCCAACGTTAACGTGAGGTTTATCCCTTTTAAAGCTCTCTTTTGCCATCTTATTTGTTTTTAGTTGTGACTTTTAATGTTAAATCCGACCCGGCGCTACTTCTTCGTTACCAATACAACGCTTGCAGGCCAATTCACAGACCGGAACATACGATATTCCGGTATAATTTATAACTTCAATAAATGCTTCAGCCTTACCATTTCAGGCAATACCGAAATCTGACTGACTGCCCCACGACATACGTGATGAAATTGCCCAGGAGCCGTTGATGAGAATTGAACTCACGACCTCTTCCTTACCAAGGAAGTGCTCTACCCCTGAGCTACAACGGCTTGTCAAAAAAGACTGCTGACCGTTGAAAGTGACAGCCAAGATCAGATAACTGTAAATCATACACTGACATCTACCATCTGAGCGGAAGACGAGGCTCGAACTCGCCACCTATAGCTTGGAAGGCTATCGCTCTACCAAATGAGCTACTTCCGCTTATTATCTCTGTGTGTTAAACGAATCTGATCATTTACACAATCCTGTTCCCATCATTTCCTTATCTCTAGCCAGGCTAAACGGACAAGTGGGCAGGAGTGGATTCGAACCACTGAAGTCGAAGACAGCGGATTTACAGTCCGCTCCATTTGGCCGCTCTGGAACCTGCCCTATTCAGTACAACTATCCAGGACTTAGCTGCTTAGCTCTGCGATACGAAATTAACACTACTCATTGTTTTAATGTCTACATCGTCAATCCAAAACAACTCACGTGGCATTCATACTCCCTGGTTGCTGGTATTCATTTTAACGCCCGAGCCAGAGAAGGGAGTCGAACCCCCGACCTGCTGATTACAAATCAGCTGCTCTACCAACTGAGCTACTCTGGCAAATGCTTCAATCGGAGCTATATTTCATACTGATCACATACACAAACGATTTCGAAAACTGTTAAAGAACTTCCCATCTAAACACACAAATCCCGGTGGTTTTGGGGAGGCAAAGGTAAGTGAATTCTTTAAATACAGAAATTTTGTAAAATAAATTTTCGGTATGCAGCAATTACCCGGGTATACCGAAAGTTTTTTACCATTTGACAATAAGATAATTATGATATTCAGGAAACAAAAAGACCTCCTGAGAGGTCTTAACGAAGTGCTTAATTAAGCCGCCTGCCGTTCTTTTTTTCGTTTTATTTGGGTTACAAGCGATTCAAGCGCGTTGTCAAATGATTCCTCAAAAGACTTGCTGCTTGCCTTGACAAAAAAATCATGCCGGGGTACATGAACTCTGATTTCTGCGATCTTGTCTTTAATGGTATGGACAACGTTGTCAAGTTTCAGATAAACATCAACCTTGATGATACGGTCGTGAAAGGTGTTTATCTTTTCTAACTTTTTACTTACATACTCAACCAATTTGTTGTCTGCCTCGAAGTGTACAGTCTGGATGTTTACGTTCATATAAATCGCATTTTAAGTGAAACAATAGATAAAGAACTTTAAGAATGGAGGTAGATATATAGCATTCCCATTATTTTGCTGAGTAATGAAGATACCCAAAAACAGGGTTTTATCCAAATTATTTTGAACAAGAAACCACTTGAAAAGTCGTACACGTTTACCCTTAGTTTCTAAGATTTGGGATGAGCTTTTTTATGAATATCCTTTAACTTTTCAATCGTTGTATGCGTATACACCTGTGTTGATGCCAGGCTGGCATGCCCTAACAATTCCTTAACAGAATTCAGATCGGCGCCGTTGTTTGAAAGGTGGGTAGCAAACGTATGGCGCAAAACGTGAGGGCTTTTTTTATTCAGGGTTGTAACAGTCTCAAGGCAGTTTTGAACAATTCTGTACACGGACTTATGACTCATTTTTTTTCCTTTACTGCCAACCAGCAACACATCGTCACCGTGTTCAAATTCCTTTCGCTTGGTTTGCTGGTAATTTTTAATTTTTTTAAGGAGGGCCGGACTAATAGGAATGATCCGCTCTTTGTTTCCCTTCCCAAGCACTTTCAATGTTTTATTACCTGAGTCTATAAAGCTTTCTTTTAAATTCACCAGCTCGCTTAACCGCATCCCTGTATTGTAAAATATCTCAATGAGGAGCCTGCCGGTTTCCTCCTTCCAGGATTGAGGAGGTTTGAGATCTCGTAATAAGCGGGCTATTTCGTGCTTTTGCAGGTAATCCGGTAGTCGTTTTGCGATTTTTGGCGCAGAGATATTTACCATCGGAGTAGCTGTCATTACTCCCACCCGCATTTGATATTTAAAGAACGACTTCAGCGTGGAAAGCTTCCGGTTTAAGCTTTTGGCTGTAAGCTTTTTATCCTTCAGAGAAGCCAGCCAGCTGCGGATAAACAAAGATGAAATCTCCCGGAGTTCTACACCGCCGTACTGAGTTGCCAGGTAATCAAAAAACTGGACGAGGTCATCATGGTATGCACGGATAGTGTGCGGAGAATAGCGCTTCTCAAATTTTAATACATTTAAAAATGGCTCTATCAGCTGTGGAACAGGATTGGGCATAAATTAAGATAGCCACAAAGCTAAAGCTTTGCAGCTATCTTACGCCTATAAGAATTGATTTTAGTCTTCAAATTTTCCACTCGCAACCTGCTGCTTATAAACAGCCTTTAAAACTTCGCCTCTCCTTCTTACTGATGGTTTCATATAAGACTGTCGTTCTCTTAGCTGAACCAGCACCTTGGCTTTTTCAAACTTCTTTTTATACTTCTTCAGTGCCTTGTCGATGTTCTCGCAATCTTTGGAATCAATGATCAACATGATATAACCCTCTTTTAATTTTTTTATGGGGTACAAAGGTAGGACTTATTAAAGTAAAAAACGGGAAAAAAGTGAAACGGTACAATAAAGTAAAAGGATTGTCTTTTTTCGAAGACCTGGTTTTGCGATCTTTGAAGAACATACTCACAGGAAAACCCGTACACCATTACACATCTTTCATATCCTGTACCGGCTTTCACATCTTTAGTACCGGCTATCGTCTGAAATTGCTATTTTTAAAGAATCTGTATTAAATATAACAGGCTTAATCATGTTTACCGGAATTATTGAAACCCAGGGGATGCTAAAAGAGATAAGCGACAAGGGATCTAACAAAAGTTTCCGGATAGAATCTCCCATCTCTAAAGAGTTAAAACCTGATCAAAGTCTCGCTCATAATGGCGTATGCCTGACGGTAGAGGAAATCAACGGGGATTCGTATAAAGTTACGGCGGTGCAGGAAACCCTTTTAAAGTCAAACCTGGGTAGCCTGAAACCCGGAGACAGCGTTAACCTGGAAAGGAGCATGCTGATGAACGGCAGACTTGATGGCCACATTGTTCAGGGACACGTAGACACTACTGCCGTATGCGTACAAAGAGAGGAAAAGGATGGAAGCTGGAACTATAGGTTTAGGTTTCCGGTTGAATTCAGCAAGCTGGTCATTGAAAAAGGCTCGGTGTGCCTGAATGGTATCAGCCTCACTGTATTTGACGTATCGGAAGGGTCATTTAGCGTCGCTATCATCCCGTATACTTATCATCATACCAACATCGGCGGTGTACGCATTGGCTCAGTTGTGAATATAGAGTTTGATGTAATTGGAAAATATGTGAGCAGGCTGATGATGGCTCAATAACCTGCTGCTTATTTCAACTCAGCTGGAATAATGAGAGGCAGGCCTGTAAATGATATACATAACATGCACGTTGCGCTAATATTTTATTTGATTTTTCATTTTTGCTCTTTTTGGTGTTCCGATAAGGGTAAGTCTGTTGTGGTTAATAAGATGCCACACCAGGGCCCGCTGTCACCTTTCCATCAACAGCATACCTCAACTGCTGGTGTTGAAAGCGCATCAGTTTCCTCAGAAAACTTCAATGTGCATTTTTACCGTTGTGAGTGGCAAATCAATCCTGAAATACGGTTTATCAGGGGTAAGGTCACCGCTTACTTTTCCGTTAATACGTCCGCTTCCTCAATTATTTTTGACCTGAGCGCTGCGCTTACGATAGATAGTGTTGTTTACCATCATCAAAACATTCGCTATGAGAAGATAGCCAGCGACGGGCTGAGCATCAATCTTCCTTCACAACTTTCTGCCGGTCAAAGGGATTCTGTATCAATTTGCTACCACGGTGAGCCCAGGCAGCCGGGCTCTGGTGCCTTTACAAAAACCATGCATAATGGCATACCCATTGTTTCCACCCTTTCAGAACCTTACGGCGCCCGGGAATGGTGGCCATGCAAGGACGGATTAAAGGATAAAGCAGATTCGGTAGACATCATTATTACAACCCCCCTGATTTACACTGCTTCCACGAACGGAGTTAAGACCAAAGAAATTATTGCCGGAAATAACGTAACCAGCTATTGGGAACACCGCTACCCGATAGCATCGTACCTGATTGCGATTGCTGTTACCAATTATCTTGTATTGGTTGACAGCGTTCAACTGGGAAATACGCATATGCCAGTTATTGATTACATTTTTCCGGAGAGCCTTAATGAGTTTCGTAGCCTGGTACCCCATACCAAATATGCTTTAAAACTTTTTAGTTCTCTTTTTGGTGAGTATCCTTTCGTTAAAGAAAAATATGGCCATACGCAATTCACCCGCGGGGGTGGAATGGAACACCAGACAAATACCTTTATTTCCAGGGCGAATG
The DNA here is from genome assembly GCA_041751095.1 of Flavihumibacter sp. Lineage (GTDB taxonomy): Bacteria > Bacteroidota > Bacteroidia > Chitinophagales > Chitinophagaceae > JADCRZ01. The sequence continues at coordinate 29,155 of JBGSYC010000210.1, read as the reverse complement.
GCTCCCTTATGGCTCATGAACTGGCCCACCAATGGTTCGGAAATAAAATAACATGCGGCACGTGGCGGGATGTTTGGCTTAACGAAGGCTTCGCTACCTACCTGCAGGCTTTATATGATGAGAGCCTGTCTCCAGGCTATTTAGCCCGGTCAAGGAAAACTCTTGGTGATCTGGTAACCTCAAAGCCCGATGGATCGGTGTGGGTTAATGACACCACTTCCGATGCGCGCATCTTTGACAGCAGGCTTACCTATTCAAAAGCAAGTTATCTTGTTCACATGCTCAGATGGAAAATAGGGGACTCCGCGTTTTTCAGAGGCTGCCGCCGGTATCTGAATGATCCACGCTTCGCTTATAATTTTGCCACTACCCGGGAACTGCAGCAAATCCTCGAACAGGAAAGCGGAAAAAACCTTTCTTCTTTTTTTCTGAAGTGGTTCACGGGTGAAGGCTATCCTTCTTACAGCATTCAGTGGGCGCAGGACAGCCTGAACCTCGCTTATGTAACCATAAATCAGACAACATCACATCCTTCCGTCTCATTTTATGACATGCCTGTACCGGTACAATTTACAAGTGCGGGCAGAGACACCCTTATTGTTTTCGACAACACCAGAAATGGCGAATCTTTTATTGCGGATATTGGTTTCAAAGCTGATATCGCCATTACAGACCCTTCACACAATATTCTGTCAAAATCAAATATTACTTCAAAAACGGATTGCAGCACGATTTCAAAAGATGAAAAATTACCATTTTTCCGGATTGAATGGATGCAAAATGCCAATCTGTGGGTTAATCTGAAAGTAAAGCAGATTAATCCGAACGCCGACTCAGTTGCGGCGAAAATCCCTTTTTATTTACGTTTCTCCGGCAACGGTTCTGATACAACGATAATGGTCAGGAACATTCGTAATGAAAGCCAAAGCCTAATACTGCTGAACTTCAGGGCAGACAGGTTACAGTTTACATCACCATCGTGTTTATTCAATAACGCTTACCAGGTGGAAAAGCTTGAAACTGCTCTCAATCGAAATCTTGTCAGCATATTTCCAAACCCGGCTGCTGACAAGATCACTGTGTCAGTTAAAAACCCGGATGACAAAACGCTCTTTATTGAACTTTTTAATTCTTCGGGTCAGGCATTGTATAAAGTTAACATGCAGACAGATGGTGCAGACAAACGAATCGACATCCCGTTAGCTGAATTTCCAACAGGCGTTTACATGATGACAGTAAAAAGCGGGAGAACCCTGTTAATGACTAAAAAGATTTTGAAATGATTCACCTGCGTATGCGATTAACGGATAGTATAATTGAAACAAAATTATCCGCTGATCCTGCCGGACTCACCAGAATGTACCTCTCCGGGTATCTTATCATTCACATTTTGTAACCATGTAATAAGCTGCCGGTCATTTCGCTGTAATCATTATTACTCACCATGGCAATTCTATTTTTCTTTCATGTTTTTACAACACTTTGTTGCCTTATCAGCGGCTTTTTCACTTACACCTATATTTTAAAAGATCCGTTGCAGGATAACAACAACCGGTATAAACCACTAATCGTTTATCTGCTTACCGGTTTAATTGTGCTGACCATCCTTTGCCAGTTATCCGTTCTTTTTTTTCCGGTGAATGTCACTGTCAAAATTGCATTACTCAGCTTATTGCTGGTAAGCGCACTTTCAGCAAAAAAAATGTTCACGGACTTTCTGCGGCATGTTACAGGAACATTCAAAAAGATGCCCCGCCTGATTATTGCCGGCGCCGGGCTGACCTGGTTACTGATCCTTTGGCTGAATGCAGGGGAAACCATGATGGATGACACTGAAAGTTATCATATCCAGATGGTAAAGTGGATCCAGGAACATGGCACCGTAAAAGGTATTGCAAACCTCCATTTGAGATTTGGATTTAATTCCTCCTGGTTTAGCAGCATTGCCCTGTTTTCATGGCCGGCAAAACATTTAAATTATTTTACGACGCTCAATGGCGTTCTTTCGGCCTGGTTTGCCGGATTCCTGTTTTCCGAAGTGGCTAAAATAAACGTAAAGAAAGAAGCCAATGATCTCCGCACACATTCGATAACCTGCTTATTGATCTTAATAGCGTCAATGATGGTTTGGCCAATGATCAGAGGGAATGCATCAACCTGCAATTACGATTTTATTACCACTGTTATTACGTTGGTATTGTTTACCAAAACAATTACATGTAGCCTTTACGCCCGGGAGTTTCGGTTTCACGGCGAGTGGGTCATTTGGCCGGCTTACCTTTTTACCGTCCGCATTATTAATTACCCGCTCTTGCTATTAAGCGTGTTTGGGCTATGGATGGTTTGGAAAAATGGCAGTAAACGGCTGACGTTATATTACCTCTATGCTTTAATCCTGATGATCGTTCCCTTTTTGTTAAGGAATATAGCGTTATCAGGGTATGCATTCTTTCCCTCAACTGCTTTCGACTGGTTTGCTGTGGACTGGAAGGCTGATAAAGAAAAAACACTTCAGCTATTGCATTTCATTAAATATTTTAACCGGGTAAATACCGGCATCCAGAACATTGACCTTACCGAAAAACTGGCCTTTCCCGGATGGATATACGCCTGGTTTAAAAACCTCGCTGTATATGACAAAGTTTTGCTGATGGCGTCCTCATTGGGATTTCTTTGCGCTGGATTTTATATACGGTTTTTGTTCAGGCCCCTTTACAGATATACCGCTGTTTTCATGCTGGCTGTATTTGTGCAACTGGTATCGTGGTTTTTTATTGCTCCCGACCCGCGGTTTGTCTACGGGTGTTTGTTATGTGGAATGGCTTTGTTGATCCTTCCATTTGAAAACGCGGTAAAGCTTCGCAAGCGGATACAAGTTTACAATATATCTATTTTACTGGTTATTGCTGCCATTTCCGGCTTTACCGGCTGGAAATTTATCCATTCCGGCCCTCATCATAACTGGCTAAAACCTGCCACGTTACCGCAGCCGCAGGTTAAGGTTGTTGCGGTTGACCATATACGTTTGAATATTCCCCGTAAGGTATTGAATAACTGGAATCCGCGATGTTTCGCAACGGAACTTCCATGCGTGTATGAGGTCGATCCCCGGCTGAAATCCAGAGGTAGTTCTATTGCAGAAGGCTTTACCATAAGAAAATAAAATAACTGCATTATCTTCATTTGCAGTAAACCTGATATATTGAAATTACTTAGCATTATCATTCCGTGCTATAACGAGGAAAGGCATATATGTAAATTACTTGATAAAATTTTAGCGGTATCTCTTACACACAACTTTGAAAAAGAGATCATTGTTGTGGATGATGGATCTACGGATCGTTCTAAATCAGTAATCGGCGATTACTGCTCTCAAAGTAGCTTTCCCAATATCCGGGTAATTTCAAAAAGTAAAAACGAGGGGAAGGGTGCGGCTATAAAATCCGGCATTACCGTTACAAAAGGAGAGGTGATTATTATCCAGGATGCCGACCTGGAGTATGATCCGCAGGAATACAACAAATTACTTCAACCTATCGCAGAGGGCTATGCGGACGTTGTATACGGCTCACGTTTCCTGGGAAACGGACCTCACCGTGTACTGTTTTTTCTTCATACCATTGGGAACAACTTTCTGACATTTGTATCGAACATGTTCACTCAGCTTAACCTGACGGACATGGAAACAGGATATAAAATGTTCAGAAGCGAAGTGCTGAAAAAAATCAGCCTGAATGAAAACCGCTTCGGCTTTGAACCGGAGGTAACAGCCAAGGTGAGCCGCGTAAAAGGTATAAGGATATATGAAGTGGGCATCGCTTATTATGGAAGAACATTCGAAGAAGGGAAAAAAATTAACTGGAAGGATGGATTTCGGGCGCTCTATTGCGTTTTAAAGTACAACATATTTTTCCGAAGATGAAGGACGAACCCCGGCTGGTAAAAAATGACCCTACAGGTTTCCGCACATTGCAGATCATCTCCGGCGCCCGTCATTTTAATAAGTGGATGTACCAGACCATTCATCCATATCTGAAAGGCAACGTTCTGGAAATCGGAAGCGGCATTGGAAACATCTCTGCATTTGCTATAAATGATGGTTTTACCATAACACTATCAGATTATAATGACGAATACTGCTCATTTCTCGAAAACAAATATTCGCATCATCCTGCTGTCAAGGATATCATCCGGATAGACCTGCAACATCCGCACTTTGCTAAAACGCATCCGTCACTGCAGGAAAAATTTGATACTGTTTACCTTTTGAATGTAATTGAACACCTTGAAAATGACGAAGCTGCAATCAGCAACTGCAGGTTCATGCTAAAACAGGGAGGCAACCTCGTTATTCTTGTTCCCGCATACCCGTTCCTCTATTGCCGTTTAGACCGGGAACTTGGTCACCTCCGGCGCTATACCCTTAAAAGCCTGACGGAACTTTTTGCCGTTGACAAATTTAAGGTGATCCATCGCCAGTATTTTAATTTTTTCGGCCTTGCAGGATGGTTCGTATTTGGCAAACTGCTGGGAAAAAAACTGATCGGCCAGGGTTCGATGTCGGTGTATGAGCGGCTAATACCATTTTTAAAAATAACGGATATGCTCATGTTCAGGAAAGCAGGCCTATCGGTGGTAGTGGCCGGCAAAAAAATCTGATGCCATGATCTTTACTATTGTTGCGTTTATCTATATCACTATTGTAAGCTGGACGTGGGGGATCCTGCTTTTCAAACTCCTTCAGGTAATAACAAAAGAACACGAAATTATCCAAACCGGCCCGGTAGTGACATGTTTTTGCGGCCTCGCCTTTACCGGTATTGCGCTGAATGTATTATCGCTTGTATTACCGCTGGGTCAGCTTACCACCCAGGCTTTTATCCTGTTACCGGCAATTCTCCTGTTGGCAACCTGTAGAAGCGCCCGTTCAATACTTATGCAGCAATACCGTGAACTGTTTAGAGCCAGTCACCCTGTAGCTGTAACATTGACCCTAATCTGTGTTGCGGTGGTTCTTATCATGAGCACAAGTATAATCAACCATCCGGATACCCTTCATTATCATGCACAGTGCATCCAATGGATTGAGAAGTTTAAGGTGGTGCCCGGACTTGTAAACCTCACCTATCATTACGGGCTTCAGAGTTCATGGTTTACGCTTTCCGCATTTTATAGTTTCAGATTTACCGGCACAAACGCGCTTACTTATGTGAACAGTAGCATTATTATCTGGTTCGTCATATTCACTTGTCTTCAAATCAATAGATTTTTTTCAAAGAAGCAGGGCAGCGCTTCTGGTAGATTAACCGGTTTTATGTGGTTATTATTGCTTGTAACAGCGTGGTGGAGTTATACGCAGGTACGCCTTACAATCACCTCCGCAAGTCCCGACTTTATTGCGGCCATGTATGTATGGCTTGTTTTTTTTCTGCTTGTCATCAGAACAGGATATACGCGGTCGTATTTATTGCTGCTGGTGCTGCTGGGCTGTTTTGCAGCAACAATAAAATTATCAACGCTGCCTGTTGTGCTGTTTAGTTTTATCGTTTATTACCGTTTTGATTCCGCGAAAAGAAATACGTTGTTACTGCTCCCGCTTGCAGCGGCTTTTTTTGTCATGGCTCCTTTTGTCTGGAGGAATATCATTACTACAGGCTACCCGGCATTTCCGTCGCGGTGGCCTGATATTGTTAATGCCGACTGGAAAGCTCCGGAGAATGTAGTGAGAAGCAAAAGTGAGTATATTAAATTTTACGCGAGAACCGCTGATTCAACCAGTTCCGATTACAACATGAATGCTTCCGGGTGGCTTCCAATATGGTGGAACAACCGTTCAATTGCTGATAAGGCGATACTTGTTTCTTTTGTTGCATTACTGGTCGCCAACGTCATATTCTTTAACAGATCTTCGGGGCAGAAAAGCACCTCACATGCTTACGGCCTTGCGGGCTCGTTGTTAGGCATGTTGTTTTGGTTTATAATTGCGCCTGATCCGAGGTTTGGATTTGGATTCATTATCCCGGCTATCGGTTTCTTACTGTATTTTATTCATCCCACCCGGTTTGCTGTTGACAGAAAATGGCTTGTTTACAGCTCGTTGGTATTTTGTTTGTTGATGTTTTCATACCTGGTGTACAGGACGAGGTATTATTTGAATGCCGCAAATATTTTGAAACCGGCCGGCCTGGTAAAAATGTCCTTCAGGGCTATCAATTGCTCCGGAGTCAACATTCGTATCCCGGCGCCCGGTAATGAATGCGGAGACGCACCCCTGCCTTGTGCATACAATAGCGATTGTTCAACATTTCTTTTAAGGGGAACCCGGATAACCGACGGATTTAGGCCCGGTACTTCCGTTAAATAGCGCCGGAAACGTTTTTTCCACTCATCGCCTTGCCTATTGCGAGGTCCATCAATCGCTCCGCATACGGACGTGAGATATCGTTCAGCTCTTCAATTTTAGACCGGACAAGATCTTTGTCGCCCGACGACAAAACTGATTCGAGCTTATCTATGGCAGTGTTTGTTACATGCACCTCCTCTTCTGAAAGATAAGCGCTGTTCTTTTGCAGGAATTTACGAGTGGTATCCAGTATCTGGTGTGCTTCCGTCTGCACTTCCACAAGTGCTCTTACCGCTATGTCGTCTCTGGCATGCGTGATAGAATCAAACAGCATTCTTTCCACTTCCTCGTCGGTTAAACCGTATTGTGGTTTTACCTCGATAGCGGTCTCAACTCCACTTCGTAATTCCTTTGCTTTAACAACAAGTATGCCGTCTGCATTGATAAGAAAAGAGACTTCTATTTTCGGAAATCCGGCCGGCATCGCCGGGATACCTGTGAGATTAAGCTCTGCCAATTGGCGGTTGTGCTTTACAAGATCTCTTTCCCCCTGGAAAACAGTGATGCGCATCCCGCCCTGCCCGTCTTTTTGCGTCGTGTATTGCCGGCTGACCCTTGTCGGTATTTTGGAGTTTCTGGGAATTAATACATCCATCAGCCCCCCCATTGTTTCGATTCCGAGGGAAAGGGGAGTGATATCGAGAAGCAAAAAGTCTTTATTATTGCCAGCCAAAATATCTGCCTGAACAGCAGCCCCTAAAGCAACGACCTCATCGGGGTTTACCGAATCATTTACAGGCCTGCCAAAAAAATTGCTGACCATTTTACTGACAATGGGTATCCGGGTTGAACCTCCTACCATAACTACTACGTCTATATCATCCTTTGTTAACCTGGCGTCATTCAGCGCATTTGTACAACACCTGATTGTTGCATCGATAAACGGCTGAATAATACTTTCAAACTCCGTTCTCTTAAGCTGTAACGACAAATCGTCAAGGGAATCAAAGAATTCTTCATGGCTGCTCAAGAATATTTTGGCAGCCTCTGCTTTTAAGCGAAGCGATTGAGACATTTCCTTGTCACCGGACAATTGCTCTTCAGGGATGTTATGGTCTTTTAACCATAGCCTCACGATAGCGTTGTCGAAATCATCTCCTCCAAGGTAAGTATCACCGTTAGTTGAAAGAACTTCAAATATGCCATTGGTAATCTTCAGCACCGAAATATCAAAAGTGCCTCCACCGAGGTCGTAAACGGCAATTGTTTTTTCATCGTCTTTTTGCAAACCTAAACCATAAGCCAGGCTTGCTGCAGTAGGCTCATTGATGATGCGTAAAACATCAAGGCCCGCCAGCTTTCCCGCGTCTCTTGTTGCCTGCCTTTGGGAGTCGTTAAAATAAGCGGGAACGGTAATAACAGCCTTTGTGACAGGAGTTTTCAGGATATGCTCTGCACGCTGTTTTAACTCCTTCAGGATAAAAGAAGACAATTCCGCGGGTGAATAATATCGAGAGCCTACCTGCACTTTGACAAGGGTTTCGGTATTGTCATCTATTATTTTATAAGTAAAGAAAGAGGCGTTTTGTTTGATGTCGTTGTATGCTTTTCCCATTAGCCGCTTTGCAGAAAAAATAGTATTCCTGGGATCTTTCACCAGGTATTCCCTGGCTTCATCACCAACAGTCACTGTGCCTGATTCTCCGAAATGAATAACTGATGGAACGAGGGAACGGCTGTTATGTTCTTTTAAGGCAACCGGCTGTTTGCTTTCAGGATGTATGATCGCAACCAGGCTGTTCGTTGTACCCAGGTCGATCCCTACGATCATTTCCTGCTGCTGCAAACTACCGGTAGCTATGTTTATATTTATTTTAGCCATTTATTATGATCTTGGTTTCCGAATATTTTTGAACGGCAAAGGTAACAAATAAAAAGGCCGTCGTCAGACAGCCTCTTTAACCCTGGTATAATTAGTCTGTTTACCGCATCAAGTACATTTTGCCATAGCCCCTGTTGAAGTACTGGTCGGTTGCGTCACCCTCAGCCTTATATTTGTCCATCGTCATTCCGTTAAGTGTGGTAACTACCCGGTACAGGTAAACACCATTTGCAAGGCGCTGGCCGAACTGATCCGTACCGTCCCATTTGAAGTCAGTGATATTTCTTCCTATATGAACAGCACCTAATTCCTCCTGCGTTATTTCCCTGACGATTTTACCTGTGACGGTGAGTATCTGAATTTTCATCTGCTGAGGTATTTCGCTACCGGTTATGGTAAACACAAAGGCGGTGGATGTGGTGAACGGGTTCGGATAATTAAGCAGGTTACTGATCATTGGTTTATTAATGATTCTGAAGGTTACCCTGTACTCAATCTGGCCTGCCCGGTTGCCGCTTTTGTCCCTGCCTTTTACGATAAGTTCATAATCGTCGCCGTCGGGGTTGTATTGCTGCTGGAAGTATGGCGTAAATTCTATAGTGGCAGTATTATCAGTGCCCGACTGGGCAGGAATAAACCGCAACGTATCATTGTCGAACTGGTATGTTCTTAGCGTTCCATTCTGATCCGGCAGGCGAACCTGCACGCTAAGGAGTGAAGTATCGTTTAGTAACATGAACTTTGCTTCGTCTTTCAACTTGATCTGTATCCGGGGTTTCGCTGAAACAATATCCCGGTTCAATATATGCACTCCATCAAAAGTCACATCCATAAGAGGATTAACTTTGTCGGGTTTCACGTAAAAGTTCCGGTAAATGAAGTTGTTATAATGATACTGCTCAGGCTGGTCGTTATCTGGATTGAAGTCTGCAAATAAAGTATTCAACCCGGGGTAGTCTTTTGTATCTATCTCAAAGGTAAGCCTCAGGGTGTCGCCGGAAAGCAATGGTTTTTTCCGGGGAAGCGCTATCGGATGAGGAGTATTATCCTTGTCTATTATCACTACTTTTATCCGCAGGCTATCGAAAGCGGCCTGGCTGATGTTTTTAAATGAGATGCCAAAATTTAATTTTTCACCTATGTCAAGAGTGTCTTTCGTGGTGAAAAACAGGTTTGGCGTTAACGCACCTTCGGGAATGGGCTCATAATCCAGCCTCCAGTAGCGCAGCTGGTAGGGCGTAAGTGTTACAGAATCTATATTCCTCATTTGCAATTTCAGGTAAGGATAGGCGATTGCACTGATCCCTGAAATATCATGATCCTGCATGGTCTTATCTATCGTGCGAAGTTTTGTTTCTATGCCGGAAGGGTCAATACCAATGATGTCGATAGTAGGCTGGTCGGCGGAATTTTGTTCTTCGCTAAATCCTCTCCAGTGTAATTGCTTCCATGTTTTTGCAGGTCCAAATGGGGGAGAAGTAATGAAGCCAAGCGTGTCCGGAGTAGTACAGTCTACAGGCACACCGATCCGGTCATAAATGCCTTCGGTAAAAAATGTTTTGGATTGAAATTCATTGGAAGCGTTCTTTTTAAACATAAATACAAAGGCACGCGCGCGGTTGAAAGAATCGAGCGTGGTGAACCCCTGATCGAATAATTTATGATACAGCGATTTTCCGGCGCCATTAAGAGCGGTGTCAGACTTCCAGACCCTGCTGAAAGTGTTGGCGCTGTCAACCGGATGTGTATTGGTTCTTACAATTACATAAGATCCGTTTGGTATCGTATCAATGAAATTCATTGCATTCTTTCTGCTGGTACTATTTCCAAGAAGGTAACTGAAATTATATTGTCTCTGGGATCCGCAAGTCCCCAGCATGCTGTTATACAAACCGGTTGACCCGGAGGCCTCATTCTTCCACGGTTTAAAAGTAATAGGATCCAGTACCTGGAAAATCAATTCATTGTAGTTACAGCCGGGGCCGAGTATATTATTTCCATTAACGGAGTTAATGTAATCAGCCTGAAAAGCTGAACCCGTAGGAAAAGTGGAATTTCTTAGAAATACATTATTCAGCCTGTCACCAAACCTCCATTTGAGATCAGCATCCAGCTTTATCCTGTCTGTGGTTGATCTCAGATGCTGGAAATAATGGGATTGATTGAACCCGGCATTATTTCCCTGAAGATATATAAACGAAGCGTTACTCCACCGGTAGTCACCACCTTGTGCAGGCACAAGGGATGTACGCCAGAAATAAACGGTGCTGTCCCGGTAAGCCACACCCGGATCAAACTCCAAAAGTCCGCCTACTGACGTAATGTTCCTGACCGCTTTTACCGGGGAATTAAACAATTCAGTGGTATCGATCTCCATTACATACTGTTTCAGATTACTGAACGGATTTGCCGTAGACGCGTAGAGCTTCTGACCCGGCGTATTTACGATGGCATAATTGTACGGGAAGGCAGGTTTCGCTTCATCTTCATATATAAAGAAGTCCTTAGTGATCGTATTATTGCTTTCAGCTACCTCTGTTACGCTGTTATCCGCATCAACCGTCACAATGAGTTTGTTCAGGCCCTTATCGCGTGTTGCAACAACCGGGATGACCAGGTTAATGGAATCGCTGTAATAAATTCCCTTTATCCTGCTGCGGTACAACGTTGTAAAGCTGCCATCGGGGTATTGCCGTTTTACTTCTACGGAAATGGAATCTTTTACAGCCTTACCAAGATTATACAATTTGATCGCCACGTCAAACTTGTTTTCCGCAACTGAAATAAAGGCAGGAGAAATTTTTACCTGCGGCTCTTCAATAACATAATCAGGCTGTGCCTGGAAATTCATCCTGATTGCAGGGTCGCCATGCAACGTTATCTCTTCAGCGTGCAACCGGGCGTAAAAGTCAGAAAGGCCCGAAACTTTTACCACCTTCTCCAAAGCTTCTCTATTGATTTCGCCTAAGGTATACCCGTATTTTACCGTGGAGATATCATTGTAAAGGTTGCTGATGTATATGTTCAGGTAATTCACGATGCCAAAGTGCGTGCTGGCTATAAAGGCGATGCCACCGCGCTGTTTGGCCAGCACAAATTTTTCCGACAATGTTTCATTGAAACTAAATCGCTGCGGGTCGAATGTATAAAAGTTCCCAGCATTACACCCGTTCACCGAGAATACCGGGTATTTTCCCTGGTTGTTATAATTTTTAGGATCATCAAGGTTAAACTCCAAAGTAGTGGAAGATGAATGCCCAAAATAATTGACCATGCTCAGGCCTTCCTGGAACAGGTTGGTGATTCTTTCATTAGATAGCTGCTCGACCGCATTTGTAGAGGCTTTACACAGAACGGTAACTTTACCGCCCACCAGGGTATCTTCGACTATATGTTTATACCCGTCCATATAACTACACAGAACGGTCCCCAGGTAGCTGTCGCTGGCGCCGGTCAGATGAAGTATGTTTTTCATCCATAAACGTCCCTGGATGGTATTCGGGGAAGTTCTTTGCATGGTTTCATATTCTTTGATCTTTTCCAGGTAATCGTCAAGTTCTGTGGTATTTACTACTGATAACCTTCCTATAGGTGTAAGCGGCGTAGCGGTTTGGGCATCATCAGAACTCAGCAGGTTATCTGATGAAGGATACCCATACGAAGGAACAAGATTTAATCTGTCGGATAGCGGGTCATGCTGGTTATACCGGTATTCGTTATACGAAACGCCCCTTCCGATCAAAAAAACAAACTGGGGCGGGTTTCTGAAACGGGTTCTTGCAAACCGCAGAAAATTTTTAATGGAGAGCGGATGCTTTTTTATGCCAAAGGCAAACTGATCAACCAGTTCGTCTATGTCGCAGATCACAGACCTGTAGTTTCCTCCCTGGCTGGTGTTGCGGTATTTTCTGTATTCTTCCACGGAATTGCGGCCATTTACACCGCTATACAACAACTGGTTGCTTATGATCAGGTAATTTCCCTGGTTGCCGTCAACCCGGTAGTCGGTAAAAGTTTTAGATACCAGTGCCGAAACGGTTTTTACATTGCCGGGTTCTTCATTCATAAGCATGAACTTATGAGTGCCTGCGATTGGCGGAATAGCAAATTTGACGAGGTTTGCACTGACTTCACCAATATATCTCTGCTGCGATGTGAGATCATATAATACGGGCGCCTGGGCGCCATGACTAAAATTTGATATCTCAAGGTAGTAACCGCTGTTCTTTGCAGGCAACTCAAAAGAAAATTTGTTCGCAGCTCCGAAATTAAACTGTCGCGGATAGGTAATCTCGTAAAATGAAATCACCATCCTGTCCGTTGAAACACCGGAAGTATTGGTGAACCGGACACTGGCTGCATTTGAGCTTATCAACCCGGATGGGAAGGACGCCTGGGTAACCGTATCATTGAAATAATCCATCTGCGATTCGCGTATCACTGTTCCGTTAAGCGTTAACCTGACCGACCTGGTATTTAACGCATTCCCCGTTGCGCCATATTTTATAGTTGCTGCAGGCCCGGAAGGATAAACGAAAAGATTGTTTTGGGCATCGGTGCGGGGATTTCCGGGAGTTATGTCCTGGGTACTCCACACCTCACCCTTATCATATGATGAAGAATAAACGTACTCGCCAACCACTACAGCAAAGCCATGATTGATCTTTTCCCTGAAATACGTACCGGCGGTATGCATAAAATAGGGTTCAGCCGGCAGCACATTAGCGGCTGTGTTATTGGGAACGTCCGCTATTCTGAGATTAGGGCCTGCTGAGGTAGTCAGGAAGTAAACCGCGGTATCTGTTTGCAGGCTCCATTTCGCGGAATGCTGGCTTTTGATGTCCCGGTAAAGAGCCTTATCAAACTGGCCGTCATTTGGTTCCCCGACAAACTGGATGTATCCGTTTCCAGGCAAAGGGCCGGTATTCACGGAAGTATAGATGGAGACTTCATTGCCGTTGCGAAACAACTTAAATTGCTGGGCCGGAGTATTGCCTAATCCTACGCCATTCAGCACCGTTTGTGGTATCCGGTATACACCTGATTCTGCAACTTTGAATTTATAATATGTTTTACTGAAATCTATCCATTCATTATTGTATTGCTGTGCGGTAGTTTTGATACAGCAGATAATGAATAAAAGTGATAATAGTTTTCTCATACAGCCTGGTGTGCCAAGGTTCTTCAGGATCATGGAGTGTTGACTTGTTTTTTCCGGAGATCCAGCTTTAAAGAAAAAATGTGTGTGTATAAAGGATTTGACTGGTTCGCCAGGTTGGTAAAGGCATAATCAATCTGCACATTAGAAATTTTGAAACCGGCGCCGGCCGAGGGCTGGTATATCCATATCTTCTTTTTGCTAGTCAGGTCGGCATCATCAAGGGCTTTCTGAAAATTGTTTATTCCGCCCCTCACAAAAAAAACGTCTTTGTACGCCGCTTCCAGCCCTAACTTTGGATCAATACTAACGGGGCCTAAACTGGTCACGGTATTTCTCCTGCCGTCGAATGTTACATCAAGATTGGCTTCCGTTAACAGATTCACATTGCCGTTTATCCGGAAAAGGCATGCGCCCCCGGCAATCAGCTTAGGCGCGGTCAGTTCGGTAGATTTAACCGGGATTTCGTTTTGTGTAACGTAGAACACTTCACGCATTTTTTCATTGATGTTATACGACCACGCATTGAAAGTTGTGGTGATGTCTTTTATGACAAGTCCCAACCTCCAGCGTTCGTCGGCGTATTGCACTCCCGCATCAAAACCAAATCCCCACGAAGTGGCAAAATCCCCCGCCTTGCGGTGAATGATCTTTGCGTTAACGCCTACATTTAATTTTTTTGAATTTTTCAGGCTCACTTGTTGTGCAAGCGAGAAAAGAAATGCGTAATCGGCAGAAGAAAAAGTAGTAATGTTACTGAAATTGATCGTACCATCGGGTTCTACCAGTAAAACAGTATTTGGGATATCATCTACGGCAAAGCGAAGGACGGAGAGGCCTAAAGTTCTTTTACCGCCATTTACCGGTAAGGCAAGGCTTCCAAAATCATATTTGCCAATACCGGCAAAATATTCAGCATGCATAAGGTTTAGCTGAGGATATTCCTTCACTTCAACCAGGGCCGCCGGGTTCCAATAACCGGCACTTCCGTCCTTAACCGAAGCTACCTGGGCGCTTCCCATAGCCAGACCCCTCGCCCCGGCGCCTATATTAAGAAATTCATTTGAGTATTTTCTGAACTGGGCATGCAGGCATTCATTATCGAAACAAAATGTCAAAAATAAAAGAAAAGGCGTCAGATAACTTCTCATAGATCTCATTTGTCAGTTGATGGTCACGTAAGCTTCAGGGTTTTAACAGTCCAACCGCTGAACGGGTATCACCATCATGACCGCAACGACGAAATTACGACATTTAACAGATGGATTTCCCTGACAGCCACAAAGACCGGATTTCAGAAGTATTGGCTGCACCAGAAAACAATTCCTGATCCGCCGACACCCTTTCCTGTTGCCGGGTATCGCGTGAAGTTTGTAACGTTTGGATAACGATGATATTGCATTTCTAAGCAGAACCATTTATTCAATTACTTTTGCAAAAATTTGAGAGAATCGCCATGAACCTGATCAAGGAATTAAGGTGGAGAGGCATGATCCAGGATATTATGCCGGGTACCGAAGAACAGCTTACAAAAGAAATGACCACCGGGTATATCGGTTTTGACCCAACGGCAGAAAGCCTTCATATCGGCAGCCTTGTGCCTATTTTATTACTTGTTCATCTGCAGAATGCAGGGCATAAACCGATTGCATTGGTGGGGGGCGCCACCGGGATGGTTGGTGATCCAAGCGGCAAAAGCGAAGAAAGGAATTTGTTAAATGAAGACGTTTTGGCTTTAAACCTCGCCGGGATACGAAGGCAGCTGGAAAGATTTCTGCAGTTTGACACTTCCCTGCCGAACGCAGCGGAAATCGTTAATAATTACGACTGGTTCAGAAACTTTACTTTTCTGGAGTTCATACGGGAAGTTGGAAAACACATCACTGTTAATTATATGATGGCCAAGGACAGCGTAAAGAAAAGGCTTGAAGGTGAGACAGGTATGAGCTTTACAGAGTTTACCTATCAGTTGGTGCAGGGTTACGATTTTTACTGGCTTTATCAGCATATGAACTGCAAACTGCAGATGGGTGGGAGTGACCAGTGGGGGAATATTGTTACCGGCACAGAACTTGTCAGGCGTAAGGAGGGTGGTGAAGTATTTGCTTTTACCTGTCCCCTGATCACTAAATCAGACGGGGGGAAGTTTGGTAAAACGGAAAAAGGAAATATCTGGCTAGACCCCGCCAAAACAACTCCTTACCAGTTTTACCAGTTCTGGCTAAACGCAACCGATGAAGATGCCACTAAGTGGATAAAAATATTTACTTTCCTGGCAAAAGATGAGATAGACGCGCTCGTGGAAGCTCACGTCCAGAACCCTTCTTCGAGAGAACTACAGAAAAGGCTGGCAAGGGAAGTAACCGTTTTTGTGCATGGAGAACATGAATACCGGAAGGCAGTTGAAACAACAGAAAAATTATTCAGCAGCCAGCAAGGTACAGCAACGTCATTAAGCATCGAAGATCTTGAGTTTATGGAAGGCGTCGTTAAATCTGAATATGCAATGGAAAAGGTGATGAACGGAACTGATATCATCAGCTTTCTTGCTGAAACGGGCATATTTCCAAGCAAGGGTGAAGCCCGGAAAATGGTGCTGAACGGCGGAGTCAGTTTAAACCGCAATAAGATAAGTGATACATCGATGAAGCTGGAACAAAGCCAGCTGTTGCACGACAAATATTTACTTGTTCAGAAAGGAAAAAAAAATTATTTCCTGGTTAAAGTAGAATAAGGCAGATGCCACGCCGCTTATAAACATTTCAAAAAAATAAAACGCAATCGCTTTCATCAGGTATGCAAAACGTTTACTTCATCAGTGGGTTAGGCGCCGACCAAAGAGCTTTTCAGTTCCTCGACCTGAGTTTTTGCAATCCTGTTTTTGTAAAATGGCTTAAGCCTGAAAAGGGTGAAACCATGAGCAATTACGCCGTTCGCATGAAGCAACAGATACCTGACGAAGAGCCTGTAATTGTGGGATTATCTTTTGGTGGCATGATAGCTGTTGAAATTGCAAGGCAGTTTCCGGTTAAGAAGATCATTCTTTTATCCAGTGCAAAAGGAGCAAACGAAATCCCTTATTATCTTAAGTATCTGCGTTACTTTCCGCTACACAGGGTTGCGTCAGCAGCTTTTCTCCGCTCCGCCAATCAACTTGCCTATCGTTTAATGGGGATCGAAAACAGGAAAGACAAAATTGTGCTGAAAGAGATGTTTAAAGATTCAGACGACGCTTTCATCAAATGGGCGATCCACCAGGTGGTGCACTGGAAGAATTCCAGCATTTTTCACAATACCGTGCACATCCATGGCACTGCAGACATTCTTCTTCCTCACCGGTTTGTGCGGGCGGATCATGTAATAAAGGGCGGCGAGCACCTGATGCTGATTCTACAGGCAGAAGCAATATCAGCACTTTTACAAGAAATAATCGTTCAAAGTTCCGCGTAATAAGGATCCATGGAAGACATCGCTTCAACAAACTGCTTTTCTTTAAGCAGGTAACCATTTCCCTTTGCACATAAATGAACAATGATCTTTTCTACGCTGATGGGGTTGCCATGCGGAACATCAGCAATATTGCTGTGCCGGATTTCATGGCCGTCAACGATCATTACCATTCCGCTGCCAATTGCTTCCATCTGGTTGCCGCCGGTTACCAGCATCCCCGTGTCTTCACCAAGGCCGATACCAATGCATGACGGATTGCTGGCAACCGCCTGGGCCAGTCTTCCAAATCGCCCCCGCTTTTCGAAGTGACTGTCAATGATCACATCATCCATAAATCCAAGGCCGGTGGTAATTTTCACTTCCCCTTTCAGATGTGCACGTGTTGCATTTCCTTCATATATCATCGTATTGCTCATTGCCATGGCCCCTGCAGAGGTACCGGCAACAACAAATTCTTCTGACTGATACTTATCATGTATTACCTGTAACAACTTTGTTCCCCCGAAAACAGCACTCAACCTCAACTGGTTACCTCCGCTGAATAACACACAGTCAGACTCCCTCACGCGTTCTATATACTCCTGATTGATAGCATCTTCCCTGTTGCGGATGTGCATTACCCCGATATTTGTACATCCTATCTTGCCAAATGCGTTGAGATAGTTATTTCCCACCTCGTAAGGTATCATCGATGCGGTAGTAATAACTTCAATTCTGTCATTAGGCCCGCCTGATTCATTTACAATCCGCCGCAAAATGCCAAGCTCAAAAAAATTGAGGTTATTCCGGTAAGTTTCCCCGGTTTCCAAATCGATTCCCTTATCTTCCGCACCACCAACGGCAATAAGCTTTCCTTTAGGTATAGACATCTATAAATATTACAGTTATACAAATTTAGCGGAAAACCGATAAGGTTTATAAACCTTAACGGTTTTCAGACCGCCGCAGGAGTTTATTCGTTATAAAAAAGACACCTGCTCCAATCAATGCGATCACGGTTCCCCAGATGGCATAGTACCCGGTTGAGAAAAAAACAAACAGCCAGATCACTATTGAAATAATCACCGGCAAAGGATATAACCACATTTTAAACGGTATCTCCCCTGCCGCTTTTCTTTTCCTTAACAGAACAACCCCTATTGCCTGGGCAATGAACTGCACCAATATCCGCATCGCTAATATCGCGCTGATAACATCCGCCAGCCTGAATAGCAGGCTGAATAAAAATCCGAGCCCTCCGATAAACAACAGCGACACGTACGGAAAATTCCTGATAGGATGTAATCTTGCAAATACCGGGAAAAAATTACCATCCGTGGCAGCAGCATAAGGCACTCTCGAGTAGCCAAGCATTACGGCAAACAAAGAGGCGAAAGCAATCCATAAAACCAGTCCTGTAGCAATCATGGCAGCTTTGCCGCCATATATCTTTTCAATAAACGTACTTACAATAAACCCTGAATGCCTGGCTTCCTGCCAGGGTACCACACCTACGATGCTAAGGTTCATGCACAAATACAAAAGAGCAATCCCGATCACTGAAATAAATATGCTAAGCGGAATATTTCTACGGGGGTTTTTTATTTCACTTCCGAGATGGCATACATTATAGTATCCAAGATAGCTGTATATAGTTTTAACTGAACCCTGGCCTAAGGCAACCCAGAAAACACCGGTAAACAGATCACTGCCTTTATCTGGCAGGAAAGAGTATTCCACCTGTTTATGCATAAATCCGCCGATGATAATCCATAGCAGGGTAATGATCACTCCTACCCAGAGAAAAACAGAGATCCTACCGATCGTTTTAATATTGCGATACAAAAGAATAACGATAAGAACGACGATTACCCCCGATACGGCTTTCTTTTCAAAGAAACCTAACGGTACCAGGTAACTGAAATACTGAGAAAAACCAATGGCTCCTGAAGCTACAACCAGAGGCGCCTGTATACAGGTTTGCCATACAAAAAGAAACGACATCATCTTTCCGAACCTGCTGCCGTATGCCTCCTTTAAAAAATTATAGCTTCCTCCCGCCAAAGGATAAGATGCCCCAAGCTCACTCCAGATCATTCCGTCAATCAACGCAATGAAGGCTCCAAGTATCCAGGCCCACAAGAACAGGTTGCTTCCCATCATGCTCATCACCAGGGGCATTACAACGAAAGGGCCAATTCCAACCATATCAATCATATTGATTGAGGTGGCCTGTAATAAACTTATCTCCCGTTTAAGTGCTGAGATCGGAGGCATAGTTTTGGAAATAAAAGGTGGTAAGATAGTCTTCTTTAACACGCAAGCTCAGTTGTTGTTCCATAAAGAACGCCACCGGTAGATATAAACGCTACGTAAACAAAGGAATGAATTCACCGCCGCTAAGACCATCCTGCGTAAGGCAAATCCATTCTGAACAATTCAGAAAGAATGGCGCACACGCAGTTATCGCGGTCTTTAAAAGAACCCTGACCTCAACAGATGTATAACCAGGTAATTGTTTATACAAAAGAAAAAATCTATTTTCAACTAAGGCATCCGTTACACTTAAGCTGATATTGTTTATGAACATTATTGAAATCAAAATTTTAAAGGGACCAAATTACTGGAGCGTTAGGCGCCCCAATCTTATTCAGATGAAACTCGATCTGGAAGAGATGGAAAAACGCCCTACCAATAAAATACCGGGGTTCAGGGAGAGACTTGAAAAAGTTTTTCCGGAAATGTATTCACATCGTTGCAGTGTAGGGATTGCCGGCGGGTTTTTTCAGCGCGTAGACGAAGGCACATGGATGGGGCATGTCATTGAGCACATAGCCCTTGAGATTCAAACCATGGCGGGAATGGAAACAGGCTTCGGAAGAACACGGGGCACAGGCAGGGAAGGGGAATACTATGTCGTGTTCAGTTACATTGAAAGCGATGCCGGAGTACATGCCGCCAAGGCATCGGTAGCCATTGCCCAGGCACTTGCCGATGGAAAAGAATACGACCTGGAAAAGGATATCCAGATGCTAAGGGAAATCCGTGAAGAAACCCGCCTCGGACCCTCAACGGGGTCTATAGTAAATGAAGCGGTGAAACACGGAATACCGTATATAAGATTGAATAATCGCAGCCTTGTGCAATTGGGATACGGAGTTTACCAGCAACGCATCCGGGCCACGATAGCTGGAACCACCTCCTCAATAGCTGTAGACCTGGCGGGTGACAAGGAAGAAACAAAAAACCTTTTAGGGGCTGCTGAAATACCCGTGCCAAAGGGTGTGATCGTAACAAAGCACGAAGACTTAGCGGATGCCATCGACACGATAGGGTATCCTGCTGTGCTGAAGCCGGTAGATGGCAATCATGGCAAGGGAGCAACTACCAACATTACCACCTGGGAACAAGCCGTCAAAGCCTTCGAAGCTGCGAGGCATTATAGCAGCAGGGTAATTTGCGAAAAATTTATCACCGGCTTTGATTTTCGTTTGCTTGTAATTGACTTTAAGTTTATCTGCGCAGCCTTGCGAACGCCGGCTAGTGTAACCGGAGACGGGCAACATTCGATTCAATGGCTGATCAATGAAACCAACAAGGATCCAAAAAGGGGCTACGGCCACGAAAAAGTGCTGACACGTATAACAATAGATGACTTCACGCAAAAAATGCTTACCGAAAAAGGATACAGCATTTACACCGTTCCCAGGCAGGGAGAATTGGTTTTACTCAAGCCCACCGCAAATTTAAGCACAGGCGGAACATCAACTGATGTTACAGATGAAGTTCACCCGGTAAACATTTTTCTTGCAGAACGCGTTGCCCGTATTATCGGGCTGGACATCTGCGGCATAGATATCATGGCCCCTGATTTAAAAACCACATTATTAGAGAACGGGGGCGCAGTGCTCGAAGTTAACGCTGCCCCTGGTTTCAGGATGCATATCGATCCCACGCACGGCTTGCCGCGTAATGTGGCTGAACCGGTAATCAATATGCTTTTCCCGAAGGGAAGCACCGGAAGAATCCCCATCATTGCGATAACCGGCACAAACGG
Source organism: Flavihumibacter sp. (assembly GCA_041751095.1). GTDB lineage: Bacteria > Bacteroidota > Bacteroidia > Chitinophagales > Chitinophagaceae > JADCRZ01. The sequence goes on along the minus strand of JBGSYC010000210.1, from coordinate 8,286 downwards.
CAAAACTACCACAACCCGCCTTACCGCACATATCTGTAAAACGGCAGGATATAAAGTAGGCTTCACCACCTCAGACGGGGTATACATCCAACATCAGCTGATGATGAAAGGTGATTGTACAGGGCCTGTCAGCGCGCAATTTGTCCTGAAGGATCCTACCGTAGATTTTGCCGTGCTGGAATGTGCGAGGGGTGGGATATTAAGGTCAGGCCTGGCCTTTCAAAATTGTGACATCGCCATTGTAACCAACGTTACGTCTGACCATCTCGGCCTGGGCGGTATCGACACACTTGAGCAAATGGCGAAGGTGAAAGCGGTATTGACAGAGACCGTTTTTCCTAAAGGATTTTCCATTCTCAATGCTGATGACGACCTGGTATATGATATGGCGAAGGGCCTTGACTGCAACGTTGCATTATTCAGTATGGACGAAAACAACCCAAGAATTAAGGAACATTGCTCTGCCGGAGGCTATGCTGCCGTCTTTGAAAACGGGTATGTTTCACTCTTAAAAGGAGAGTGGAAGATACGGGTTGAAAAGGTAAGTGACATCCCCTTAACATTCGGAGGAAAGGCAATTCACAATATACAAAATACCCTGCCTGCCGTTTTGGCTACCTATTTGTTCCGGAATATCAAGATCGGAGACATAAAACTTGCTTTGCAAACTCTTATTCCTTCATCTGTTCAGACACCAGGGCGGTTAAATCTCTTTCAATTTAAGCATTTCCAGTTTTTGGTAGATTTTGCACACAATCCGGCCGGACTTACCTTGCTATGTGATTTCCTAAGCAAAATAGACGGAACCCCTAAAGTCGGTATTATCAGCGGAACGGGCGACCGGAGAGATGATGACATCCGTGAACTTGGCCGTATCTCAGCAGGTTGTTTTGATGAGATCATTATCAGGCAGGACCGGAATCTGAGGGGGCGCACGGCGGGAGAAATTGTAAACCTGCTCGTGGAAGGGATCAATGAAAAAAAACAAAAGGATATCCCCCTAAAAATTATCTATGATGAAACCGAAGCCATTATGCATGCATACAACCACGCAAAACCGGGATCTGTAATAACTATTATGTGTGACGTGGTAACCGAAGCGCTTGAATTGATTAAAAAACTCAAAGAGAACGAGGAATGAGCTGCGGAAGTAATGAACAATGTTGACGCGCTGATTTTAATCAGCAGAAAAGGTGCTGCACGGCAGCGTACAGGCTTATTTACAAATATTACCAACTTACTATCGCAATTTGCCACACCACTACATACTCCCGTCTGCCTGCTACGAAAACCAAATAACATTTGGCATTATTTTCATCAAGCCTTACATTTGCTGCGTTTCTATAAACAGGGATAGTTTGCCCGATAGTATAATGGTAGTACGACAGTTTTTGGTACTGTTTGTCTTGGTTCGAATCCAGGTCGGGCAACATTGAGATAATATTCTTTTCTTTATTTCGTTTACCACAGTCATCAGACGAGCGGTATTGTTGTCTGAAAAAAATGGGAATAGCAGTTGTCGATCCAGCAGGCAACTTCAGGAATTAAATGGCGGTAAATAAATCAAAACAGGTTAAATCAGTTTCAGCACAAGGCTTATCCAAATAGCTTCTTCATAGAGAATTGTGTAGTAAAGAAATACGATTTTACAGCAAAATTCGTTTACCAGCCAGCGGCTGCATTTCCATGCCACCTAAAAGCTTCCCGATGAGTAATTTACTGTCAAGTGAGAATAAAGCCCTTTTGTGTTGCCCTAAGTGTAAACAGAAGCTGACTGATAAAACAGATCACTGGGAGTGCCTGAATACCGGCTGCTTATCCACCTACCCTGTCGTGGATGGTATTCCTATACTGATTAATGAAAGTAACAGCATTTTCTCACTAAGTGATTTTACCGCTAAAAAGGATACCTATTTTAATTCTTCCAACATCAGGCTGAAGCAGATGGTGCTGAAATTAACGCCTAACCTCTCTATTAATCTAAAGGGTGCAAAAAATTACTCCCGCTTTTCAAAACTACTCGAAGCTGTTCCGTATCCTAAAGTGCTGATCGTCGGGGGAGGAATAGTAGGTGAAGGGCTGGAAGGGATTCTTACCAAAGGAACTATCAACTTTATTGAAAGTGATGTATACTTTGGGCCCAGAACGGCGCTTGTTTGTGATTCTCACGATATACCGTTTGCTGATGATACATTTGACGGAATTATCGTTCAGGCAGTTCTTGAGCATGTGTTGGACCCTTACAGATGTGTTGAAGAGTTCTACAGGGTTTTAAAACCTCACGGCCTTATTTATGCGGAAACACCGTTTATGCAGCAGGTTCATGCAAGGCAATATGATTTCACAAGGTTTACCCACCTTGGACATAGACGATTGTTCAGGAAATTTTCGGAAGTGGATAGTGGACCTGTTGTAGGTCCGGGCACAGCCCTTGCCTGGTCGTACCGGTATTTCCTTTTAAGTTTCGCTCCCAAGCCTAACACGGTAAGGAGGCTGATCATCTTGTTTACGTCATTTACAGGTTTCTTTCTTAAGTATTTTGACTATTTTCTCATCAACAGGCCTGGTGCTTTCGATGCTGCCTCTGGCTATTATTTTATGGGGCGCAAAAGTGAAAATATCCTGTCTGACCGCGACCTGGTGACTCAATACCGCGGAGCGATGTAAACCCTTTGCGATCAAAACTAACGCGTATCCCCGATTTCAATGCATATGTACTTCCGGCATGATTTTCCATGAGGGCAAACGGTGGAATAATCTACGGCGTCCCCAACTATTAACCTCGCCAGGCAGGGAATTTTCAACAATTTCCGCTCGTGTGTACTTTTTACACGTATTAAGGTATAACTTAGCGCGTTAATCCACATATTCATTCGTAAATCTACGAAGCCTCCACTATCTGATTTTCATATCTCAATAATCCTTAATTAGAGTTTGCCAGAAAAAAAAAATTTTTTCTACATGCAACCTTTTTCAAAACCGCCCAAATACTTGACGAAAGTCAATAGAATATAATTAACATTTTCCCTCTTTGGTATGGTAATTGGGAATCATATGCTACATTATGGGAATATTTAGCAACGTAGAATGGGTAATTAGTTCCACTTCTCTCGAATACGGTTCTTCTTCAATACGATATTTTAACGTGCTAAACGTTCACTTTTTAAGGCCTTTCCTTGAATATCAATACATTACAAAATTTTTTCATGTAACCAAATTCTGATTTTTACTATGAGAGTAGCTCTGATTTTAGTATTTCTAGCAAGTGTTTTTACGAATGCCCGTGCCGGCCTAAATTACACCTACTATGAGGGTAACTGGTCAATGTTACCAGATTTCAACTCACTTTCACCTCTGAAAAGCGGAACATCTGCAAACGTTGACTTAAGCGTCCGGAACCGGCAGGGTCAGTTTGCTATTCAATGGAAAGGCACCATTATCATCCCGGCTAACGGCAATTACACTTTTGAAACAAACTCCGACGATGGAAGCAGGTTATTCATCGGCAACAGCGGAACTGCGGTTGTGGATAATGATGGTATTCATGCTAACCGCCTTCGGAGTGGCACCACATACCTGAATGCAGGCGCATACCCGATTACGATTACTTATTTTCAGAATAGCTGGGGCCAGACAATGGAAGTCTACTGGTCTTCAAACAGCGGAATTTCCCGGCAGAGAATACCCGACAATGTATTAACCACCCAGACGTCGGGGGGACAGGGCGGACTTAGCTATAATTACTATGAAGGAAACTGGAACAATATACCGGAATTCAGCATCTTTCCGGTTGTAAAGACTGGTAATAGTTCAAATGTAGACCTCGGAGTAAGGAACCGCGATTCACAATATGGCATCATGTGGCAGGGCAACATTACCATTCCTGCTAACGGGATTTATACTTTTGAAACCAATTCAGACGATGGGAGCAAGCTTTTTGTTGGATCAGGTACTTCTCCGGTGGTAAATAATGACGGTTTACACCCCGCCCAGGTACGTTCGGGCAGCATAAGCCTTACCGCCGGAACTTACCCGATCAAAATAATGTTTTTACAGAATGGTGGCGGACAACTAATGGAAGTTTACTGGTCTTCAAATGCGGGAATTCCAAGGCAAAGAATTCCGGATAACGTATTTTCAGGAGGCAATGGTTCAACCCCTGTGGACGACAAGCCTGCCGATGAAACACCTGCAATCCCCCCTCCTGTAGAGCCCACTCCCGGCGATCAGGGAAGCGGGGGACTTACCGGTAACAGAAACTTTTATTTTTCAAGCAGCGCCGGTGATGATTCCCGTTCAAGCGCTCAGGCTCAGAATCCTGCTACCCCATGGAGAACGCTGAGTAAGTTGAATTCTTTCTTCAGCAGCCTGAATGCAGGAGACGCCGTTCTTTTCAAAAGAGGCGAAAGCTTTGACGGATCGATCAATGTTTCAAAATCAGGCGTACTTGGCGCCCCCATCATTTTTTCATCTTACGGAAACGGTACCATCCCGGTGATAAACGGCTTTGTAAATCTTACCAACTGGGTAAATATTGGTAATGGCGTATGGGAAAGCAACTGCCCGTCTGCAAATGCTGTGAACATGGTTACGCTGAATGGCGAAGTACAGGGAATGGGGCGTTATCCTAACATTACAGAACCAAATAAGGGATACCTCACCATAGATTCGTGGGCTGGTAACTACCAGATAACCGATTATGCACTTCCTGGCAATCCTAATTGGACCGGCGCTGAAGTAGTGATCAGGAAACAGAACTGGGTGTTAGACAGAGGGCCGATCACTTCACATTCAGGCAATACGATCAACTATACCAACACATCATACCATGGCGCCAAAGTTCATAATGGATACTTCATCACAAATGATCCACGGACTTTAGACCAGCTTGGTGAGTGGTACTTCGATCGCAATCAAAGAAAATTAAAGATGTTCTTCGGCGGCAATAATCCAAATTCTTATAGTGTAAAAGCAAGCGTTACAGACGGCTTTGTATACCTTGACCGTAAAAGCAACCTGACCTTTGATAATATTTCTTTCCAGGGTGCTGATGAGGAAGCTATTGCAATTGAGCACTCTAATAATATTCGTATTCAGAACTGTAATATCAGTTATTCAGGTAAAAACGGAGTTCGCGTAAATAGTACCGATTATGTAACCGTTGAAAACAACACCATCCTGAATATGAATAATGACGCAATCAGCTTTGGCGATTGTTCACATAACCTGGTTAAAAATAACCGGATCAGAAACATAGGCACGATCCCGGGCATGGGCTCCAATCATGACGGGGGTTATACAGCCATTTATGTAAGAGGATCACATAATACGGTGGAAGGCAATTCGGTAGAAAATGTAGGATATATCGGAATTAACTTCCATGGCGAAGAAACCCATGTCAGAAATAATTATATTAATACCTACTGCTTTGTAAAGGATGATGGGGGTGGTGTATATACATCCGGAGACCTGGAGTTGTATAACAGAACGATTACCGGGAATACCATTCTTAATGGTATTGGCGCAAAAGAAGGCACAGAATACCTTATCAACACTGGCGCAAGCGGTATTTTGTTCGATGACAGGTCAGCGCATGCTGAGGTAATCGGGAATACCATAGCCAACGCATGCAGGGGAGGCATCTTTGTCCACAACTCGAAGGATATCACCATCAGAGGAAATACACTGTTTAACAACCGGATACAGTTAAGCTTTGTTCATGACGGGATAGCACATGAACTTCCTACAAGAAATATGAATGTGTCCGAAAACGTACTTTTCTCGAAAGCTTCCTGGCAGCTTGCCATGGAAACTCAAAGTGTAATTGATGACATTGGCCAGTTTGGAAGGTTCGACAACAATTATTATGCACGCCCGGTAGATCAGAATGGGCTGCTTCTTGCAAATTTTACAGATCCCTGGGGCGATAACAAATTCTTTCATTACAATATTGACGGATGGAAGGCCAGGTATGGTTTTGACTATAATTCAAGGCCGAGCCCAGTACTGATTCCCCAGTTTATAGTGAACAGTTTGGTGGGTGGTAACAAATTTAACAACGGAAGCTTTAACAGCAATGTTGGCAGCCTGTATTGCGCAGGAAATTGCTCCACAACCTGGAATAGTGGAGGAAAGCTCGACGGCGGCGCCCTGCAGGTAGGGGCAACAGCCTCCGGAATAAATACGATAGCAACAAGGTTATATATTGACGGCGTGCAGGCGGCAAAAACCTATCGGGTTAAATTCACCTCTTTAGGCACTTTTGCAAATAGAACCCTGAAGGTTTTCATGCTGCAGAACAGTGGTGCGTACATCCAGCTTTCAGAAATAAAGTATTTCGCGCTGAACAATTACCGCACGGAGAACGAATTTCTGTTTACTTCGCCGATTACCGAACCCAATGTGTTATTAATATTTGATGCAATAGAACAGGATTGTCCTTACTTCCTCGATAATGTTCAGGTAAACGAAGTAAATGTTACGAAGGTTGATCTTGATGATGCCATCCGTTTCGAGTACAATCCAACCGGTAACGCTAAAACAGTCCAGTTGGACGCAACATACATTGACGTAAAAAACAATACTTACTCGAACAGTGTTACGCTTAATCCCTATTCTTCTGTGGTGCTTATGAAACGATCATCAACGGCACCAAATTATTCGGTAAGCAAAGTTGACAAGAAAGAATTTACCGATACACAGATAGAAACAGTAAGCTTTAGCATGAGCCCAAATCCCGCAACGGATAAGATACAGATTAACATCAAATCACTCAGTGCAGGACAAAAAGCGAATCTTTCCATCGTTGGAGCTTCGGGAGTAACGCAGAAAATTATCCCGCTGAATTCCTCAAGTCAAACCATTGGGGTTGATATTTCATCATGGAGCAAGGGGGTGTATTTTATCAATTATGTGGTAGACGGCCACGTAACGACGAAAAAGTTTGTGAAAATGTGATGAAGTAGAAACGAACGGATCTTATTTTCGAGAAGGCTACCCTCAATGGGTAGCCTTTCTTGTTTTAATCACAACCGGCTGCAAACCTATAAGGTTTGGGTGCCGGGACTTTGAAGTTTAAAACTACCCGAACCTTATAGGTTGGCCCCTGGACTTTTCCCCGGCGTCAAACCTTATAGGTTTGCAGCCGGGACTTTACCCCACATTGCAGGATTTTAGCCATTAACCGTTAATTTTCATTTTTTTTAAAGTTTTTTTCGGTCGATATTCCGTAGGGGGGTAGGTGACAAAACGGTATAACGTGCCTATAAAGGCTTCGTTGATTTTGTAGTACACTGAGGGTATTGGTTTGTATGGTTAGTTGCCGGAATTTTGCAGGTGATGTATTTCAAGTTCAGCCTTCGATATAATAAAGACAAACAGCAGTCGGATGCTTACTACCGTTTGGTAGAGAGCTATCGAAATGCGGAAGGCCGTGTTTGCCATCGTACCATTTTGAACATCGGCTTTATAGAGGATGCTTACAGTGCCGAACAGCTTAATCAAACAGCAAGGCTGCTAACAGACAGGTATGAGCAAAAGCAATCGCTGTTTGAGCCAACTAATCCAGCGGTAAGGGAACTGGCCGACATATTGTGGAAGCGGATCATTGAGGACAAGCGGCTGGATTTGACGCTGCACAGCCCAACCTCTCGTCGGATTGACGCCGATACTATCCGGCACAGCAATGTGCGTGAAATAGGTTCAGAATGGATATGTCATCAAAGCCTGGAAGAACTGGGCATTGGCAAGGTGCTGGCAGAAGCGGGATTTACCGAAGAACAAGTAAAACTGGCTGCCACACAGATAGTAAGCCGGGCAGTATATCCGGCCTCAGAATTAAAAACTGCTTCATGGATAAAAGAGAACTCCGCTATCGGGGAACTGACCGGATATGATTGCCAAAAGATTACCAAAGACAAACTATATGAAAGTGCCTTGCGGCTTTATAAGATAAAAGACCAATTAGAGCAACATCTTTCACATAAAACCAATGAACTCTTCGATATCAGCGACAAGATAGTGCTGTACGATTTAACCAACACTTATTTTGAAGGACAATACAGCGATAGTGAACTGGCAAAATATGGCAGGAGTAAAGAAAAGCGTAACGATGCCAGCTGGTAGTACTGGCACTTGTGGTAAATATTTACGGGTTTATCAAATACTCCGCCATACATGAAGGCAATATGGCCGACTGCAAAAACCTGTCGCTGATGATAGACAAGTTGAGCCGCTGTACCAATGCACCAAACCCTGTGGTGGTGTTGGATGCAGGAATAGCTACCG
>JBGSYC010000209.1:0-6677 GCA_041751095.1 Flavihumibacter sp. | reverse complement strand
AGCCCCGCTAATTTCGGTTCAAAATCTTTCACCACTAATTTGTCTTTTATTTTCTCATCAGGAGTATCAATCCTTCTGCCATTGATACAAAGCTTGTTGTTTTAAACCACCTGGAAATTATGGATTAAGTCTACTATCTTCTTTCAATACCCTTCCAGTAAGGAGTTAGATTTGAACTACCTTTTAATCTGTCTTCTTCCGCAACATTAGCAGTGATTAAAGCCATTATATCCTAAGAAGGGCAGCAGTTTGCTTCAACGATAGCATGTATGAAATTAATTATATTAGCATCAGAGCAGTTGGAACAGACTGATATAATGCCCATTCGGCGTATAGAAACATAAAAGTTCAGGACTTATTAAAAACCAATAAAGGCACCTTAGCATCGAAAGTATATTCAGCAGACTTACTTGATGAAAAGAGTTTTTGAAAAAGAGTTCTGTTTTGCTCGGTAAACATGATCATCATTGATGGCTTAGTCTTCTTTATTGCAGATTCAATGTTGGAAACTAGAGTTTGGGCGTAGTCTGCATTTTTAATGTTCATTTTAATCTCATACTTTGACAATTTCTTGACTGCAACTTCTATAATCTTTGAGTCAATAAGTATTTCTAAAGGCGATGTAAAATGAAGCAGTTCTACTTTTAGTTTCAGTGGTTTCGCAAAATCCACCACCCTTTTTAATTCCTTATCAACATTAATAAGATCGGAGGTGTAAAGAATACTTTCGATTTTAGCTGTTTTATAATCATAGGGTACAGCAATCACCGGCACATCCGAATAACTGATAAGATTCGCGGTATTTGTTCCAAATAATCTCTTAAATTTTCCGGCACCTCTTGTGCTGATACAAATGAAACTAAAGTTATTCTCAGCAGCATACTCCCTGATATTGGTTTGGGAATAAACAGAACTTTTAATTACACATTTGATATCCCCCTGCACGATGTTCATGTCTCTGTAAACTTTTTCAACAAAGTTATGCAACTCCTCCTGAATTATTTTTGTTTTTTCCTTTGCGAAGGCTTCGTGCTTTACATTATTCCATGAGGTTGGTATCATTACATAAAAAGAGTGGAAAAAAGTAAGATCATATTTATCTTGGGAAGCGAGTTGTATGGCAAAGCATAAACCTGCTTTAGATTCTTCAGAAAAATCAGTCGTGATAAGAATTTTTTTTGAGATCATATTTTATTCTTTTGTAGGTTTTAATTTATATTTTATCAAAATCAAATCTTGCATAGGCAATAAGCAAATCAAAATCATGACTCAAAATTAATCAGATGCCTTATTGATCCCTTTTTTTCAATTTCGACATTGCATTAACCCCAAACTTCTTGCATATATTTTTAAAGTACTTAACATAGCTTTGAATCAATCTCATGCCTTCCGCTTATCTGCTTATTATAAAACGTAAAGATGAGGTGATTCATCCTTGTAAGCGTTACATAACTATAGGATTAAGTTGCATAATTTACCTATTTTATAAGGAAATGGAGCGATATCTATATGAACAGGCAGCAATGTAACACTAATGCTTATTTACTAAGACTACCTTGCACTGTTGCTACTTTAAAATAATGAGTAAAAATTTATGTCCGTTATTGATTGTCTTGATTGTTCTTAACAGTTGCCAGGGACAACAAGCGGAAGGCATTGCTGTAAAAAGGGATACGACCATTACGCCGGCAATTTCATTTTCTAAACTATTTTTTGATAGCGTAAAACTGGAAGTATTTATAAAAGATCAGGAGGCTGGCGATAGTGCAGCCAGGCAATTGCGTAATTTTTATAACAGCCGCAATTTTCAATTTGCCTGGTTTACAGAAGATGGCATTGCGGAACACACTCGTTCTTTTTGGAATCTTCACAACAATTATATCATCTATTTCCAGGACACCGCCTTGAAGTATAAAAATTTGCACCGGCAAATAGACTTGTTGATGAATGAATACACAAGTCTCAACATTACCGTGGAAGGAATGCTGCAAACAGAACTTCAATTATCAAAGCATTTTTTTGAGTATTGCAATAATGCCTATTCGGGCAGAGTGGATCCCAATAAATTGCAATGGCATAAACCCAGAAAGCGGCTAAATGCAGTGGTATTGCTTGATTCATTGATTGCCCGGGATGGTAATAACCTTCAGGATTGGGAGCCGGTTAACATATTTTACAAAAGCTTGAAGAAGGAATTGGTGCATTATTATGAGATCAATAAATCTGGCGGCTGGAAAGAGATAATATTGGATGGCTCAAAAAGATACAAGCCTGGAGATTCGGCCACAATCATTAAACAAGTAAAACAACGGCTGAAAATATCAGGCGATTATAAAAATAATGATACTTCTGGACTGTACAACGCCGCATTAGAAGCGGTATTAAAGGAAACACAAAGAGGTTTTGGGTTTAAACCAGATGGTGTCATTACTGCCACATTAATTAAGGAATTAAACGTATCTGTTAAAGACAGGATCAGGCAACTACTTATTAATATGGAACGAATGCGATGGGTACCTGCACAACCTGAAAACGATCATATCATTGTAAACATTCCGGAGTTTAGGCTGCATGTGTTTAAAGGTGTGAAGAAGGTGTTCAGTGTAGATATTGTTGTAGGCAAAGCGGCGCACAGCACCGTTATATTTACGGGTAGCTTGAAACACGTTGTCTTTAGTCCATATTGGAATGTGCCGCCTAGCATTGTGCTCAATGAGATTCTTCCGGACATACGTAGAAACCCTGATTATCTTGCCAAAATGAATATGGAACAAACCGGCTACAATGACGGTTTGCCTGTGATACGGCAAAAGCCAGGTGGTGCAAATGCATTAGGAAGAGTGAAATTCATTTTCCCGAATAGTTACAACATTTACTTTCACGATACGCCATCAAAGTCGCTCTTTAATGAAGAAGCCAGGGCTTTCAGCCACGGATGTATACGATTAGCCGAGCCGCTAAAACTAATTACTTACCTGTTGCGAAACCAACCGGAATGGACAACGCAAAAAGTAAGTATAGCCATGTCTGCATCAATAGAAAAATGGGTTACACTAAAAGAACCGTTACCTGTATTCATTACATATTTTACGGCATGGGTAGATAGTGAGGGTTTACTAAACTTCAGAGAAGATATTTATGGACATAATAAAGAATTGGCCACACACTTATTTGAGCAGTAAACAGGATACAGCACTAAAAAATAGTTCGTAGTTACAGTAAAAAAAGTTATGCAATCTAAAACAGCAAGAAATATCCTTATTACCCTATTGGCATTTCTTGGGTTGGGAGCCATTTTTGGCGGTGGCGTATTAATAATTTCTCCAACAGGAAAATTATTCGGCATGCCGCTGTCGCTGTTGGAAAATTCAACTTTCACTAATTTTTTAGCCCCCGGCATTATTTTATTTACCGTGCTTGGAATACTTCCTATAGGAGTAACAATCGCTTTGATAAAAAAACAACATATAAATTTGCTGAACTGTTCAATTTCTATAAGGATATGCATTGGGCATTGACCTATTGTATTTATATCGCCTTTGGGTTAATTATTTGGATACAAATTGAAATGACATTTCTCCGAGCCGTTAATTGGCTTCATACACTCTATATGTTTTTAGCGATTGCAATTCTATTTGTCGCTTTATTACCGCAAGTCAGAAATTTGTATAAAAAGAAAAAATTTAGCCATTCATCCGATGACACAGATATTGGAGGAATCATCAACAGATAAAATGGAAAATCAATCAACCGACAAAAGCGGTAATATCTAATTTGTTTTAGGTAAGGGTAATCTAAAAGATTATCCTGAACATATTTCTTTAATGGGGCCGGTTGAGAAACTCGTCCAAATAAAGAAAGTCGAATACTTAAAAATGATCTTAATGCTTAAATTTTTTTTTGCTTTTATACTGCTTGTTCATGGCCTCATTCACTTTGTGGGTTTTGCCAAATTTTAATACTGCATCGGGCACATATTCAATAATCTCAACTATAATGTGCGCTTTTGTTTTTTGCAGTTCCTTTGCGTTAGTATTAGCGTTTGCACCTTTCACTTTATTAAGTTGTTTTTAAGAAAGCAAAGTTGAGCAGGTTGAAGTAAATAAACGTTACACAACTTTAGAAATAAGTTGCATGATTAATTGATTTAAATGAAAACAGAGGTATATGAGAAAAGGTGTAATTACAAGTTCTCAAGTGCAATCAGCCGTTTATGTTTCATGTTTTTAAAAAAAGAGGGTGTTAAACCTGTAACTTTCTTAAACTGGTTAGATAGATGTGCCACGCTGCTATAATGAAGTTTAAAGGCAATCTCGGTAAGCGTGAGTTCATTATACATGAGTAACTCTTTAGCCCGTTCAACCTTGTGAGAAATAATATAATGCTCAATAGTGGTGCCTTTTACTTCTGAGAAAAGAGTGGAGATGTAATTGTAATCATACTTTAATTTCTCACTTAAAAAGTCGGAAAAATTGTTTATCGGTGGTTCATCGCTGTAATGGACCATTTCAACAATAATATTTTTCACCTTTTCAATAAGCATACTTTTCTTGTCCTCCATCAGTTCAAGCCCAAACCTAAGTAAAGCACCTTTGAGTTCATTCTGCATTTTTGCAGAAAGCTTTTCCCTGATTTCTACTTCACCTAATTCTAGGATAGTGAAATGCAAGCCCATCTTCTCCAGTTCAGATTTTACTATCATTTTGCAGCGAAGGCTTACCATATTTTTAATCAAAAGATTCATCGCTTATCTAACTTAGTACAAAATAATAATAATCTGCGTTATCAAGTGATGAGGCAAATACTTAAAAGCATTTTCATGCCGCATTGCCCGCAAATACCTTCACGGCAATCATGATCAAACTCTATTACACGCTCCCCTTTTGAATAAGTTTTTCATTCAAAACGTCCAGCATTTCGAGGAATGACATTTGCGCGGATACTTCATCCAATTCATAATTGACCAATAAACCCTCTTCATATTGGTTTTCCTGCATCCATATTCTTAAATGCATTTTCATGACAGAGGACCTTGATTAAGCTTTTCTTTATGCTTAATTATAACTTCTTACTGTTGGTTTCACATGTTCAAATAACAACGGTTCTTTATGTAGTTCATGTAAAGTGTCTTTGCCTTTCCACTCCCATGAAGATACAAAACAGAAATCCTTATCATTGCGCATTGCTTCTCCATCCGGTGTTTGATATTCTTCCCTGAAATGGGCACCGCATGATTCTTCCCGAGTAAGTGCATCATAACACATGAGTTCGCCAAGTTCAAGGTAGTCAGCCACCCTGCCTGCTTTTTCCAATTCACTGTTTACCATGCTATCACCCGTTATCTTAAGATCTTTAAAAAATTGTACCCTTAAATTTTTAATAACATCAATCGCTTCTTCCAGGCTTTTTTTGCTGCGTGATAAACCGCATTTATCATACAGCAGCCTGCCCAATGTTTTATGAAAATAATCAGCAGACGAATGGCAGTTGATCTGTAAAAAATAATCCAGTTGTTCTTAAACTGCTTTTCCCGCTTCTTCAAAAGCAGGATGCTCAGTGGTTATTTTATCTGAAGTAAGTTGACCTGCCAGGTAATTCGCAATAGTATAGGGAGCAATAAAATACCCGTCCACAGAAGCCTGTAGTAACGAGTTTGCGCCAAGCCCGTTGGCACCGTGATCAGCAAAGTTAGCCTCTTCCAAAGCAAACAAGCCGGGAATGGTAGTCATCAATTCATAGTCAACCCAAAGGCCACCCATAGTAAAATGGGCCGAAGGCGAAATAAGCATAGGCTGCTGATAGGCGTTAATACCGGTTATCTTTTCATACATCCGGAACAGGTTACTGTATTTCTATTCTATCTTTTTCTTTCCTTGTTCGCTGATTGCTTTAGAAAAATCCAGGTAAACCGCATTTTTCATAGGGCCAACCCCGCATCCGGCATCAATCCGTTCTTTTGCAGCCCGTGAAGAAATATCCCTGGGAGAAAGATTACCAAACGCAGGATAGCGGCGTTCCAGGTAATAGTCTCTTTCTTCTTCAGGAATGTTATTTGGTATTCTGTCATCACCCGATTTCAATGATACCCATATTCTTCCATCGTTGCGTAATGACTCAGACATGAGCGTAAGCTTGGAGTGGTTCTCACCGGATTGGGGTAGTGAAGTCGGATGAAATTGCACCCAGCTCACACCTGCCATAAAAGCACCTTTTTTATGCGCCCGCCAAATAGCTGAGCCATTGCACCCCATTGCCAGCGTGGAGAGATAATAAATCTTACCATAGCCGCCAGTGGCAAGTATTACAGCATATGCCGCATGACGCTCAATTTCTCCTGTTTGCAGGTTCCGTGCAATTATACCCTTAGCCTTGCCATCAATCACTACCAGGTCCAGCATTTCATGACGTGTTGAGCAACTTAATTTACCCGCATGCACCTGACGCATTAAAGCCTGGTAACTTCCCATAAGTAATTGTTGCCCAGTTTGTCCTCTTGCATAGAAAGTACGTGATACCTGAACACCTCCAAAAGACCTGTTGTTGAGATAACCGCCATAGTCCCTTGCAAAAGGAACACCTTGTGCAATTGCCTGGTCAATTAAATTATTGGAGCATTCTGCGAGGCGATATACATTAGCTTCTCGTGAGCGAAAATCACCGCCTTTTATGGTGTCATA
>JBGSYC010000208.1:0-55613 GCA_041751095.1 Flavihumibacter sp. | reverse complement strand
GGGTTTGCTGCAGTCCAGCGGTTAACCAGGCCACGGAGCTGATTTCGCAACCCGAGTGGATTCTCAAATGCAAGGCGGCTAAGGTTATAAATGTCATTACCCTGAGAGCCCGAAAAGAATGCGCTAAAGTCAATACGCCGGTATGATACGTTGGTAGAGAAGCCAAAAATAAAATTGGGGTTAGGGTTACCGGTGATTCTTTGGTCGTCAGCGGAAATGATGTTGTCGCCGTTAAGATCCTTTACCCTGTGTCCTCCGAGGCGTCCGTCGTAGCCCGGTAAAATTGTCTGGCCTGTCTGGTTGATTCCTTCAAATACAAAGTTTTTAAATACCCCCAGCGGCTCACCCACTTTCAGAATGGTATAATTGGTAACAAACCGCTCCCTGGTAACACCTCCATCAAGGTCTAAAACCTTGTTCCGGTTTATGGTAAGATTCGCAGAAATATCCCACTTCACGTTGCCATTCAGTATCCTCGCGTTGGTGGAGAACTCTATTCCCTTATTCTCCAAAGAGGCAAAATTACCGGTTATGCTGCCATACCCTGAAGTGAGGGGCAGGCTTTTGATGTAGAGCAGATCCTTCGTTGTTTTATGGTAAACATCTATCACAAAGTTTACGCGGTTGTCCAGCAATCCTACATCGAGGCCTATGTTTGCCTGGGCCGACCTTTCCCACCGTAAATTCGGGTTTGCAATACCGGTAGGGTTGATGCCGGTAGTGTACAGGTGATTGATCTGATAATCGCTGCCGGTGGAAGCAACAATACTTAACGACTGGTAAGGAGAGATGCCTCCGGCGTTGCCAGTGATGCCATAGCTTGCGCGGAGTTTGAGATCCGAAAGCCATGCTGCACTTTGAACAAACGGTTCTTCAATGATACGCCATGCTGCAGACACTGCGGGGAAGAAACCGTATTTGTTGTTGGCTCCGAACTTGCTGGAACCATCTACCCGGGCGGTAAGGTCTAAAAGGTATTTGTCTTTATAGCCATAATTGATCCTCCCCATATAAGACTCCAGCAGTTGTTTGTTGCGTCCGCTGTTTACCGTACGGTTCAATGCAAGCTGTACCGCTTCATTGGCTGTGGCATCGTTAGGAAAGCCTGAAGCAGAAATATTATTGAATTTAAACTGTTCTTTTTGCGTAGCGTAAACGCCTGTAAATTTCAAATTATGCATGCCTCCAAAAGTGCCGGAGTAAGTAAGGATGCTCTCATGCAGTAAAGACGTATAATACGAGCTGTTTTTGGCACCTGTTCCTGAGTTGTCATTGACATCGGTTCTGCTGATGATATACCGCGGTGAATAATAATCATTCAGGTTGCTTTGTAAGTCTACATTAAAAGAGGCGCGGTATGTCAAACCCTTTAATAAAGTTGCTTCCCCATACATGTTGGCCAGTGTGCGGTTGATAGCCGTCTGGTTTAAAATTTCAGCTAAACCGAGGGGGTTGGTTACTTCACGGTACTGGCCGTTAGCCTGTTCGCCAAAAGGGAAAATGCTGCCATCTTCTTTATAAGGTTTCAATGTTGGTGGCGCTCCGATGGCCGCACCTAAGATACTACCTGTAACTGCAGACCCGTCTCCCTGGCTTGTTGAGCCGGTTAGAATGCCCGAGTTGATCGAATAGCTGCCCAATATACTTGTACCGACTTTGATACGATCGGTGATCCTGTGATCCAGATTCAAACGGTAGGAATAACGTTTAAACCCAGACCTGATGATAATTCCATCCTGGTCAAAGTAGTTTGCAGACAGAGCCAACTGCGTTTTTTCAGACCCACCGGTGATAGATAACTGGTGGTTATGAATTTTTGCCTCTCTGAAAATCTGCTTCTGCCAGTTTACCCCTTCACCCAATGACTTAGGATCGGGGTAAAAATTATTATTAAACACTTCATTCTCCAATTGAGCAAATTCAGCCGCATTTAGCGTCTGAAGCGTTTTTGTTACATTTTGCACACCATAGTAGCTATCGAACGTTACCCGTGTGGCGCCGTTCTTTCCTCTTTTCGTTGTAATCAACACTACCCCATTGGCCGCCCTTGCTCCGTAAATGGCTGAAGCGGATGCATCTTTCAGCACATCCACTGATTCAATATCGTTCGGGTTAATTGTAGACAGCGGGCTTACGTCTGTAATTCCGCCGCTATTCGATATCTGAATCCCGTCTACGACATATAATGGTTCGGATGTACCTGAAATAGAATTGGTGCCCCTGATCCTGACGCTAACGTTACCCCCGGGAGCGCCGGAGTTCTGATTGATCTGTACGCCCGACACCCTCGATTGCAGTCCCTGGGCTACATTGGCCACCGGTGTTTGGGTTAACTCGGCTGCCTTTACGGAAGCAATTGATCCAGTGGTGGCAATTTTCCGCTGCGTTCCGTAGCCGACTACAACAACCTGTTCCAATTCTTTCTGGTTAATGGAAAGCGTTACATCAAGCCTTTTTTCGTTGCTGTATTTTATTTCCCTTGGCAAATAACCTGTCGCGGAAAAAACAATTACCTGGCCTGGAGATACCCTGATGGTGAAATCGCCTGACTGGCTTGTTGCTACCCCCTGTGGAGACCCTTTTATAATTACACTTGCGCCCTCAACAGGAGCACCGGCTTCATTTGTCACCCTGCCTTGCAGGTTTACCTGGGCCAGGGTGGTCATTACGGAAAGTAGCAGTAGTGCAGTCACGAAAATATTACAGAAAGGAGTTTTTCTCATACAGCATCAATTTAATTTTGTCGATCGTTTTGGAAACAAGAATCCGGAGCCGGGAGAACCCATGTATCGCCCGGTTCTGAGGGATGAATTTAGGGAGAAATCAACAACATTGAACGGCAGGCGTAAGCGAATCACAAACTTTATCTATCGGATACGTTTGTGGGAACGTTTGCGATAGATAAGAAAGTTTTGTAACATCGTGTAGATATCCGATGCTCAGGTGAATGAAGGCACCATCTTCTCTTTGTTCAATGGAAAATTTCACGTCTCAAATATTATTATCAAAACAATCCTATGCCCAGAGTTAAATGTTCAAAATGCAGCAAGAGTGAAACCGTGCTCCGGTCGGGCTTTATCAGGGGCAAGCAGCGGTATTTTTGCAAAGCATGCCATTACAATTTCACCCTGCACCACGAAAACCGGAAATCGAACAATGAGGTAAAACGGAAACGGCAGACGACCATTATTGATATCGCAAAAGCAATAGGCGTTTCCAATTCAACCGTTTCCAGAGCGTTACATGACCACCCCGACATCAGCTTCAACACGCGCAACGCCATAAAGGAACTGGCAAAGAAACTTGATTACCAGCCAAACCTCCTCGCATTAAGCTTTGCTAACAGGCAGACACATACGATCGGCGTAATCATTCCCAACCTCGATTCCAGTTTCTTTGCTTCCGCCTTAAGCGGCATTCAGCATGTGGCCACACAATCCGGTTACAAAGTAATGATCTGCCAGTCAAACGAATCACACAAAACGGAAGTGGCCAATGTGCAGACCCTGATGTCGAACTGGATTGACGGGCTGATTATCTGTCATACCAAGGAAACGGAAACTTTCGATCACATTAAACTGCAAATGCAGAAAGGAATTCCTGTGATCCATTTCGGAAGAGTCTGTGAAGAGGTCGAAACCTCCAGGGTACTTCATGATGATATAGACGGATCTTTTCAGATCACCGAGCACCTGATAAAGCAGGGTTATCAAAGAATAGCCGTCATCGGCGGACCCGAAAAACTGTCGATAAGCCGGAGGCGCCTGACAGGATATACAGAGGCCCTGAAAAAATACAACAGGCCTTACCAGGAACAGCTTATCGCCTATACTGATTTTACAAAAGAATCCATTATTTCATCGGTTGACAAATGGCTAACACTGAAACAGAAACCGGATGCTATCTATTCGATGTCAGACAGAGGAGCAATCTACGTGATGATGCACCTGAAAGGGAAAAAGATCAGAATCCCTGCTCAAATGGCTGTCGCCGGATTTGGCAACGACCCTATGGATGAGGTAATAGAGCCGAATCTTACGAGCTACAATGCGCAAACCTATAAAGTAGGTGAAGTTGCGGCACAGCTTTTCTTCGATCAACTCATTGAAAATGAAAACTTCATCCCAAAGACAAGGGTAGTAAAAGGCGAACTGATCATACGTGGCTCCACGGTAAAAGGTTAAGTGAAGCCTGAACCGAACAGCTGCATACCGGGCTACTTTCTACGAAGAGCAGCCGGATATCCCCGGTTGATTTGAAAACCAGCGGGTTATTATTTTTCTTTAAGACCCGGCCGGCGGGTATATTTGCCACCTCAACGTAAAACTTCAAAATGGAATTCAGACAATTAGGTGCATCGGGACTAAAGGTGCCTGTATTAAGCTTTGGCACAGCCACTTTTGGAGGGACAACAGCATTCTTTAAGGCGTGGGGAACTACCGGCCCCGATGAAGCGAGGCGGTTAATAAATATCTGTCTTGAAGCCGGGGTGAACCTGTTCGATACGGCCAACGTTTACTCACACGGAGTGTCCGAGGAAATACTGGGAAAAGCCCTTCATGGCCTTCGGGACGAGGTGATGATCTCAACAAAAGCCACATTCCCGATGGGGAAAGGACCAAACGAACTTGGCTCTTCCCGTTTTCATCTGATAAGGCAATGCGAGGATAGTCTGAGAAGGTTGAATACCGATCACATCGACATCTATCATATGCACGGCTTTGATGCCTTGACACCTGTTGAGGAAACATTAAAAACTTTAGACAACCTGGTACAGAGCGGGAAAGTGCGATATATAGCGTGTTCAAACTTTTCTGGGTGGCACTTAATGAAATCACTTTCCGTTTCTGAAAGGTATGGATGGTCTGCATACATCGCTCACCAGGCTTATTATTCTTTGTACGACCGTGAGTTTGAATGGGAGCTGATGCCCCTCGGCATAGATCAGCATGTGGGAACTATCGTCTGGAGCCCGCTTTCATCGGGGCTGCTTTCAGGAAAATACCGCCGCAACCAACCCCCGCCCCAGGATAACCGGATACAACAGGGTGGCGGCCACGGCCCGGCATTGGAAGAGGAACGTTTGTACACGATCGTGGAGGCGCTTGATAAAGTGGCCGCGGAAACAGGAAAAACAGTTGCACAGATTTCGATCAACTGGTTGCTGCAGCGGCCGACGGTTGCGAATATCGTCATCGGTGCGCGGAATGAAGAGCAGCTAAAACAAAACCTTGAATCAACGGGATGGAACCTCAGCCGGGAGCAGGTAAAATTTTTAGACACAGCAAGTTATAGAACTCCGGTTTATCCTTACTGGCACCAGCAGCAGAATCCATCGCTGGTGCCGTCGCCGGACTTCTGATGTGAACATGTAAGTAGCAAGGGTGACAAGATTCAACCGCACTGAAACGGGGCAGCCGGCGCGGTTATCTTTGCCGGAAACTGGCTCTCAAAAAATTTTTAATTTCGTGCCGGCAAGCCCCTTAGTTGTGGTGGCAGAATCAGTGTATATTACAAAATGAACTTTGACAAAGCCCTCTCACTTTTCAAAAATGATAAGACGCTGCAGATTCTCCGGGCAGATCATTTCCCTTTGCTGGTAAGCTTCTTCCACCTCGCTTTCAAGCAACAGGATAGAATTATATATTCCCAGTCGGCCCTCAGCAGCCTGTTGGGTGATTTCCTTTTTTCCCTTGTGCGGCAGGATATCACCGAATATCAGAAAGACCCGCTGGAATACCTGCAGAAATGGGCACAACAGGGCTATCTGCGCAGGTATTATGAAACAGGCGATGAACCGGTCTATGAATTGTCGCCTGCCGCTGAAAACGCTCTTAAATGGCTTGAAGACCTCAACAAACAGCAATTCGTGGGTACCCACAGCCGCCTGCTTCAGTTCTTTTCACTTCTGCAACAAATAGCCAATAAAACCGTAAGCCCTTCCGAACGGATTGCACAGTTAGTGGCAGAACGGCAGAAGCTGGACCAGGAAATAGAAAAAATTAAAACCGGCACTTACACCCAGCCGGATGATACAAGATTAAAAGAAGATTACTTCCTTGCAGAAGAAACGGCAAGGCGATTACTGGCAGATTTCCGGCAGGTGGAGGAAAACTTCCGGGAACTCGATACACAAACCCGGCAGGCCATTATCAAAAGCAATCTTTCAAAAGGAGCACTTCTGGATAATATTTTCCAGCGGCAGGACTACCTTTGGAATACCGACCAGGGGAAAAGCTTTAAAGCTTTCTGGGAATTTCTGATGAGCGAAAGCATGCAGCAGGAGCTTGAGCAACTACTGGAAAGAATTAACAACATCCCGGTAATAAAGGAAATCAAACAGGAAGTTATCGTTGACCGGATAAAATCAAACCTTGTAGATGCCGGGGATAAAGTGAACCGGAGCAACGACGGACTGATAGAACAGTTGCGCAAATATGTGGAGCAGAAAAACCTCTCAGAAAGCAAACATATCATGCGCAGCATAGAGGCAATAGAAAACCTTTTGATGGAGTGTAAAGAAAGTATGGACCCGCAAGAAACGTTAATGGAAATTGATGATGTTTTTCGTCCGGGATTCTTCATGGGACGCCCGCTGTTTACGCCACCCGTGAACGTCACTTTCGACAAAGCTTTGATACAGGAAGGTGCAGCCGACGCTAATACAGATGTGCTGTTTGAGCAGTTTCACGTGGATATGGAACAACTGCGCAATAACATAAAAATGCAGTTACGCGGTAAAACGCAGGTGTCGCTTTCAGAGCTGTTGACCTGCTATGTGCCCCGGAAAGGCATTGCAGAGGTATTGGGCTATATGCAAATCGCAACAGGAGACAGCAGGCATTACATCAACAACGAAAGTACAGAACAATTAATCGTGCACAACGCGGAAACCGGGGTGCAGTATCCTTTGCACGCCCCGCTTGTCATTTTTAACCGCTGAACATGAACAGAGAATATTCATTAAGCCTAATTACATTACTGAAGGGCATTATTTATAATCATCAGAAAGAGGCGTGGGAAAACCTGCTCCAATATGAGCCGGATGTAAAGAAATACTTTTCCGCTATAGGCCTTGATGTGTATATCGATAAAAGCGAAGGTTATGCTTATTTGCAGCAGGGCGAACAGGAGGAAGAAACGGCTCTGCCCAGGCTTGTAGAGAAAAGGCAGCTGAATTTCTTTACGTCATTGCTATGCATTGTGCTTCGGAAATATTTATTGGAACATGATGCACAGGGCGGAACGGTGAGAGCGATTATCAGCCAGCAGGAAATTATCAATCGTGCAAAGATATTTCTTCCGGCAGCGTCAGATGAAGCAAAACAGCAGGATAAGATATTAACGTCAATCAATAAAGTTATCGATACGGGATTTTTGAGAAAGCTGGAAGACGGCAGCACAAACTATGAAATACACCGCATTATTAAAGGATTTGTAAATGCTGATGTAGTTCAGGATACTTTGCAAAGGCTGGAACAGTATGCTGCAGAAAAAAATACCGCGCTGTGAGCTATCAGCTAACACAACAAACATCTTTATGGAACAAACCATTTTCGAATTTAACGCCGGCGCTGCAGGTTTCCGCCTGCAATATTTGGAAGTGCTCAACTGGGGTACCTTCAATAAAGTGCGCTGGCAGATCCATACAAACGGAAACAACGCATTGCTGACGGGAGATATCGGCTCCGGAAAATCCACCCTCGTGGATGCACTTACCTGCCTGCTGGTGCCGCACAATAAAATTGTTTTCAACAAAGCCGCGGGAGCCGAAAGCAAAGAACGTACACTATTGAGCTATGTGAAAGGGGAATACAAAAAGGAAAAAGAAGAGATCACCAAAATAGCTAAAAAAGTTTACCTGCGGCCGGATGACAATACCTATTCGGTTATCATTGGCAATTTCAGGAATGCCGGATATAACGAAAACGTTTGCCTGGCGCAGATTTTCTGGATAGGCAAAGAAGGCAAGGTTGAAAAGCTGCTCATCATCAGCAATACGCCGTTATCCATTACGAAACACTTCAGCGGCTTTATAGATATCACCGACTTACGAAAACGGTTACGCAACACCCAGGGCATACAGATCTTTGATGATAATTTCAGCAGGTATAGCGAACATTTCCGGCGTCTCTTCGGGATGAACAGCGATAAAGCGATAGACCTGTTCTACCAGACAGTTTCCATGAAGTCGGTTAGCAGCCTGACCGACTTTGTACGGGAGCAGATGCTTGAACGCACAGATGTAAAGGAGCAGATCGCGGCCCTCCTGAAACGCTTTGATGATTTGAATAAAGCACATGCGGCTGTAGTAAATTCAAGGGAACAATATCATATTCTAAAACCACTGTATGAGTCTTCGATTGAATATGGAAGCGTTAGCAGGGAAATAGAGAATATTGAAGCAATGCTCGAAGCGGTACCCGTGTGGTTTGCCCTGCAAAAACAACGATTGCTCACGCAGGCTGTGCAGGAAACCCTTGAAGACCTGGGCAAAGCAGTGCAAATACAGCAAAGGCTCGCCGGTGAGAAAAGCGCTTTGGAAGAAAGGAAGCTGGGTATTTTACAGGATATAGATAATAATGGCGGTAAGCGGCTGGAACAAATAACTGCCGAAGTAAAAAACCATGAAAAACAAAAAGATCTAAAGAAGAAAGATTGGGATGACTACGAATTGCTGAGAAAGCAATGTGGACTTGAAAGCGTTAAGGATGAAAATGGATTTCACAATAATATTCATGCATGCCGGCAGTTAAATGAACAATGCAGCCTGAAAGAAATTGAACTGAGAGCAGAGCGGGATAATCTGGTAAGCGAATTAAGAAAAAATAACACAGAGCTTGCTTCCGAACAAAAGGAATTACAATCCCTGAATGAACGGAAAACCCAGATCCCCGGCTGGCTGATCAGTTTCAGAAGCCAGCTTTGTGAAGACCTTCGTATTGACGAAGAGGAGTTGCCGTTTTCAGGTGAGCTACTGCAGGTGAATAAAAACGAAGCAGCATGGGAGGGCGCTATAGAAAAATTACTTCGCGATGCCGCTATCAGTTTGCTTATACCCAGACTGCATTACCGTAGTGTAAGCAGATACGTAAACACCAACTTTCTCAGAAGTGCGGATGGCAGAGGCTTAAAGCTGACTTACCTCGAAGCCGACATTCACAATTCCTTCGGCTTTACCAGGCAGGCAGATACGGATAGTGTAATCAACAAATTAGATATTAAACCTGATACGCCATTTTACTCCTGGATAGAAAATTACCTTAGCAGGAGCTACGGAGAATTTGCATGTGTCGACGTGGAACACCTGCAACATGTGTCTTTCGGAATAACAAAACAGGGCCTCGTAAAAAGCAGCAAGATCCGGCATACCAAGGATGACAGAAAAAGCATCGATGACCGGCGAAATTATGTTCTGGGATGGAGCAACGCTGAGAAAATAAAAGCGCTTGAAACCATTGTGGCCCGTCTTCAAAACACGATCCATTCATTACAGGAGCAAAAAGAAAAAATTGAGAACGCAGCAAATGAAAATACGGCTTTACAACAGCGAATCAGCTTCCTGCTGCTGGTAAAAGACTACACCCGCATCAACTGGTTATACGAAGTAGAAAAAATTCATCAGCTTGAAGAAGAACGGCATGAGTTGTTGCATAACAATAACATGCTTGCCTTGCTCAATAGCAAAAAAGCCGAAGTGCAGTCATTAATAGAGGAAATAGCTCAAAAAGAAACGGAGAAAAATCAACAGATCGGAAAGCTAAAAGGAAGTATGGAAATGTATGAACATCAGGTAAAAGCGATGGAAGAAGTGATCATGCAGGCTGACGGGAAACAACCGGAGAAACATTTTCCTGCAATAGAATTAAAACTACCGGAAAAAAACTTCCGGCTGTCAACCATCGATAAACAACAGGATCAGTTCAGAAAATTATTCGAAGGGGAAAGTGGAGCGTTAAAGCGGCTGCGCCAGAAGCTGAGCAGCCTGCGCTCTTTGATTGAAAAGAAAATGCGTGAGATAAAGGAGCATTCCAGGGCCGAATATAGTGAAGTGAGCGACACCATAGAAGCAGAAAGCGAATACATAGCAAAGTACAAACGCCTGGTGGCAGAAGATCTGAAAAAACACGAAGAACGCTTTAAGGAAGAATTGAATAAAAACACCATTAACAGCATCGCCGTTTTCGACAGCCAGCTGGAGAAACATGAAAAAGATATCAGGCAGAAGATAAAAACCATTAACCAGCATCTGCGTGATATTGTGTATAATGCAACACAGGGAACCTACATCACTATCCTTATGGATGCAACCCCTAACAGGGAAGTCCGTTTGTTTAAAGAAGACCTGAAGAAATGTTATACCCATTCGTTCAGCAGCAACAATGATTTGTACACAGAGGATAAATATGAGCAGGTGAAACGAATATTAGACCGTTTTATAAGCGCTGACGGCAGCGACAAGGAATGGACAAACACCGTTACCGACGTCAGGCAGTGGTTTGAATTTAATGCAAGCGAACGTTACGCGGATGATGATGCGGAAAAAGAATTCTATGAAGGTTCAGGAGGAAAAAGCGGCGGGCAAAAAGAAAAACTTGCCTACACCATCCTGGCAAGCGCATTGGCTTACCAGTTTGGCCTGCAGTTCGGCGAAACCAGAAGCAGGAGCTTCCGCTTTGTAGTCATTGATGAGGCATTTGGCCGGGGAAGCGACGAAAGCACCAGGTACGGGCTCGAACTCTTTGAAAAGCTTAACCTCCAGTTGCTCATTGTTACCCCCTTACAGAAAATACCGATTATAGAAGGATATGCCGAGTCTTTTCATTTCATAAGCAATAAAGATGGCAATTATTCACAGATCAACAATTTTACAAAAGAAGAATACCAGGAGGAAAAAGCAAAGCACAATAGTATGTTCCGGATTGTTACAGGCCAGCAACTATAGAATGATAAACGCAGACGAAATAAAACAGCAGGCCTTAAAATGGTGGAGGCCCTTCTTACAGAGTTGTCTTATAAAAGAGCCGTTTTTTCCAAAAAAAATCGAAAGGATCGGCAAAGTAAAATCATCACAGATCATACATCGCTTCGAGGCCATACAAAGCGAGATTGAATCTTTATACAAAACTTCAAAAAATAATACCGGCGCCGGATACCTGATAAAAACGTCTGGCAGAAATTACAGGAGAACGGGTTCTCATGAATTGCCTGATACGATCGAATTTGAATCAGCGGCCGATTATTTGCATTTTACCGGGAAGAAAAAAGAATGGCAACTGTTTATGCGGCACTCACAGGAAGCAACTGATAATCTGCCGGAAATGAAAGAATGGTTATATTATAACGTGGAGATGCTCACCTTACCCGGCATAAACTGGGCGGACATCATCAAGGTCTGCCGCTATTTTATTTCAACGCCGAGGCCCGGTCTTTATCTCCGGCAGATACCGGTTCAGGTACATACAAAATTTATTGAGGAGAATGACCGCCTGCTACAGTCGTTGCTGGATTTTTTGATTCCGGAACACGTCAGAAATCATGAGCAGAAGAAGTTTTCTGAGCGTTATTTCTTAAACAACGATGAGCCATTGATCCGCATAAGAATACTGGATAGAAATTTTCTATTTCATCATTCCATTGCAGATGTAAGCATCAGGCTGTCAGACTTCCAACGTATGGAATGGGGCTGCACGAATGTGCTGATCACCGAAAATAAAATGAACTTCCTTACCCTTCCTCCGATTCCTTCAGGAATGGCCATATGGAGTGGAGGTGGTTTCAATGTGAGTTACCTGAAGAACGCTGGCTGGCTTACAAGTAAAAACATTGTATACTGGGGAGATATCGATGAACACGGATTTCAAATCCTGCACCAGATACGCAGCTATTATCCCCAAACCCGGAGCATAATGATGAACAGACAGACTTTTGAGGACTTTCAGGATTTTGCCGTAACCGGAGAGCGCAATAAAGCTGAAACACTGCACGGCTTAAATGACGATGAAGCAGCGCTATATAAATTTTTAAAAACGCTGCAAACCGGAAACAGGCTTGAGCAGGAAAAAATTCCGCAAAGTTATGCTGATCAGGAATTGCACAAAATTTTAGATCATATGCCCGGGTAATCTGGTCATAGAAATAAAACTAATTTTCAGGCAGAAATATACATCCTGCTGACATGTGTCATTTCAACTTTTGCAAGGTCAGGAGAATAATATCAGACGGGGCCAAATATCAGGCAAACGCCTGAACTTATTAAATGCTGTTCGTAACTTAGATTCTCGTTAAATCAGTTGTTTCTTTACTGTTCATTCACTGATCATAAAATGTAAACTAAACTTTATGGACAATTTAAACTGGCTCGCTATAATTGCTGCAGGTGTCTCCGCCTTTATCTTTGGTGCATTATGGTATTCACCGCCATTATTGGGGAAGGCGTGGATGCGCGAAAACAATATGAATGAACAGGACGTGAAAAGTGGAAACAAGGCAAAGATATTTGGCTTGTCTTTTTTATTGTCACTGCTAATGGCGGTAAACCTGGGCATGTTTCTCAACAACACCCCCGGCCTCGATTGGAAAGTTGGACTGCTTTACGGACTGTTAGCGGGTGTGTGGGTGTTTTGTGGAATTGCTATCGTCGGGTTGTTTGAACATAAATCCGCCCGGTATATCCTAATAAACGGAGGATATTGCCTTCTTGCTCTTGGCATAATGGGAGCTGTTATCGGCGCGTGGAGGTAATGATTCATCGGGTTTAACATGGCGCCTTTTCCGTAGATGGCCAGAGCGTGATCTTTGACTAAATATTTTCCCTGTAAATCACATCCACCTGGTTTTCGTTTATCTCGTCAAAGATGAATTCGGCATCCGGTACACCGTCCTGTTGCAATGCCTGCCTGATCATTGATTCTTCGCTCATACCACAAACAGGGACATTTAATTTTTTAGAGATGCCCACTATCTTTGATATCGCGTCAGTCTTTTGCTGATTATTAAGCTGAATATACTGAAGGATTTTCATAATTGAATTGTTGGCCTGTAAACCGGAAATCAGCGCCTGATGGATGAAGTTGTGAATATCACGATCTTATTCACTTTAGTCGGACAATAGTAAAAGAAATTATTAAAATATTCAACATAAACGAATGACCCTGTATGATCAGTAACCCCATTTTTTCATTACCACAAGATCTTTTTTAACCGAATCAATTGGCTTCATACCCTGGTACGATTCCTGTTCGATAATAAAATAACTGGTTCCCCCCAATTTCTTAGCAAGATCCAATACCTGTTTAACATTGATGATCCCTTTACCGATAACTGCGCTTTCATACTTACCGTCATTTGTTTTAACCTCATCCTTCACGTGCAACAACTCGAACCTGCCAGGGTATTTTTTTAAAACATCCATCGCCCTTCCTCCACCGGAGTACATATTGCCGATGTCCAGTTGCTGCGCTACAAGTTTTGGATCGGTATTCTGCAAGATGACATCATACAAAACGATGCCGTTGAGTTTGTTGCTAAACTCAAAATCATGATTATGATAGCCAAATTTCATCCCTGATTTATTGCACAACTCGCCACTCTTGTTGAACACGTCCATATACCGTTTCATATCATCATAATTCCTTCTGAGACTTTCATCCAGCCAGGGACTGATCACGAACTTCTGGCCCACCGTGGCTGCGTCTTCAACGGTATATTTCCATTCATCGGTAAATTGATTGGTGCCGGCATTCCAGTGTTGCTTACCCATTACCGTATGGCCGCTGGGCATTTTCAGGCCCATCCCATCGAGGTGTTTCCGGAATTCCGGGGCGGAAAAGCCATAAAATTTGCGGTTCATATAATTTGCGTGCTCCACCTGCCTGTATCCCATTGCAGCAAGCTTCTCCAACGTTCCAAGAGGGTCAGTCTTCATGTCTTCACGTACGGAATACAGTTGGATGCCAAGAACTTTTGGCTGCTTCTCCATAGCAGGTAACCGTCCGGAAAAGACCATGCTTCCGGCTATGGCAAGACCGGTTTTCCTGATAAAGGCTCTCCTTGAACTATACATAGGTTTCTATTTGGTTAACAACAAACAATCTCTCTTTCACCTGCTCATTCAAACAACGGAAAAGATATTTCATTTTTTTGATTTGATAAATTTTTTGCTTTATCACAACTGTGAGGTTCTAAAAAGCTTCGAGAATGTGGATAACCCGCAAAAGTTATAGTAATGTAAATGTTACACGATAAGTAAGTAAATCAAGACAAAACAATTGCAAAGCGCTCCGTTATGAAGTACCTTTGCGTCATTATTTCAAACGACTGCTATCCTGAACTAATTTCAAATATCACTTCACAGTGGATTGGCAAACAGCCCAATGATAGATTAGTCTGATTAACACAAATTTTACAAAATGAAAACATTTATTGTTCCTACCGACCTGTCTGAAACCTCCATGAATGCGGCCGTATATGCCGTGCAGTTAGCCGCTGAAGTGAAGGATGCTAAAATTATCCTTTACAACGTATTTAATAAAAGTTCCGCTGCAGGTGAAGGCACACAAACAGGAGAGCGATTATCGCTGAAGAACACTATGGAAGTAGCGCTGGAAAGTGTGAAGACCAACATGCTCAACACAAATGCTTCTGTTGAAATCACCTGTGTGGCAGAAGAAAACGACTCATTGATTAACAGCATAGAAAGGTTTGCTATGTTGCACAAAGCAGATCTTATTGTTATGGGCATCACCGAAAGTTCGCGGATGAACCAGGTGCTGAAGGGAAGCAATACCCTGAACATGGTACATAAAAATGCCTGTCCTGTAATCATTGTTCCTGCACACGTGCAGTTTAAGTCCATAAAAAATGTACTGCTGGCAAGTGATTTTCATGATGTTGATAACACAACACCTGTTAAATCGATAAGTGCGGTACTTGATCTGTTTCAACCCAATGTACATGTTGTTAACGTAGACAGCGAGCATTTCGTTGAACTGTCAGAGACTTACAAAGCTGAAAGAGCGAAAATGGAAGCTATCCTTTCGGGATATAAAACAGCGTTTTACTTTATCCGTCAATATGATTTCGTTGACGCCATCGCCCGTTTCGCTGTTGATAAAGACATTGACCTGATCTTAGCCGTTCCAAGAAAACATTCCTTCTTTACCAATTTATTCAGAACAAGCCATACAAAGAAACTTGCCTACAATAGTGACGTTGCCATCCTGGCGGTTCACGAATAAAGATTGAATGAAGGGTTTGCTCCTCAGGGAGTGAACTCCCGCTGCAAGACGTCCGGGGTTTGCATCTCGTATGCAGACTCCAGGGGTTTGTAAGACCAATGGGGTGCATTTCGAACTGTCGCCGTTGGTAAGGCGCCACCGTTGTTGCTTAATATTGCTCAATCCTATACTTATAGATGCTACTAACCTGTTATCCTATTTTAGCTTTGTTATCATTTATTTCAATAAGGTATTCACTTAAACTGGCTCCGATAGGAGCCTCGTGTTTATAGCAATGCTGTTAATAAGTTCTTCGGCTCCATAGGAGTCGCGTAAACTTCACGTGGCTCCTATGGAGCCGAACCCTGGGGGGCATGTTTTGCTATAAACACGAGGGCCCCATGGGGCCGTTCCAAATTATCAACCTTAGTAGATAAAATGTTCTTGCCAAATCTATCCAACCTTATTACTTTTTAGCTCATTTGATTTCAAGGAAATAAGGTAGAGTATGCCTGATTACCAATGGCCGGGTCAGGCGACAATTGAAATGTACCCCCACCAATGCTATATGTTGATCGGCATTCTTTAATTCATTACTTTGCAAAGGACTTCATTGATCCTAGTGCACGCATTACACGTAACAAGTGCAGGCATGATCATTAAACAACAGCAGACACCATGAAAACATTTATTGTCCCTACAGATTTTTCAGAAACTTCGAAAAATGCTGCCATGTATGCAGCGCAACTGGCCGGAGCAGCGCAAGACGTACGGATCATCCTGTATTATGAATTTCATTCCTTTGTAGCGGGCAGCGATAGCTCACCATTAGCGGAAGAAACTGAAGCCAGGAAAAAGATTGCTGAACTGGCGTTGCAAAATGTGAAAACGGAAATGCAAAGTGCTGCTTCGGCAGATATCTCTTATATAGCCTCTGAAGGAGGCTCTTTTATCAAAGGTCTTTCTGCACTGGTATCCAGGGAAAAGGCCGACCTGGTTATTATGGGAATAACTATTTCAGACGGCCTTGACCAGGCAATACAGACATTAACGGGCACTAACAGTTTACAACTGGTTAATGAAAATGTATGCCCCGTGATGATTATTCCGCCACAGGCCCGGTTTAAAAAGATTGAGCATGTACTTTTTGCAACTGATCTGAAAGAGATAGAAACTTCTGCACCGGTAAATAATATCAAGGCTGTAATTGACCTCTTTAGCCCCACTATACATATTGTACACGTAGACACAGGCGACATGCCATCCGATGACGTTACGGCCAAAGAAAAAAACTTTCCTGAAAGTATGTTTGCGGGGTATAATCACCATTTTCATGTGATCAGGGAGTCGGATTTTCAGGATGCTATCAGCCGGTACGTATCAGAAAAGAACATTCAATTGATTATTACCATTCCGAGAACGCATTCGTTTATCAGCAGCTTATTCACGCGGGGACATACTAAGCAACTGGTTTACCACAGCGATATCCCGGTTGTTGCCATACATGAATAAGCCAGCCAGACGGGCAATTTCTTACACGCAACTTCAGACTGCGGCTCAGGGTGAGTACCAACATTCTCACAGAAACGGGTTGCAGACATTATATGAGAAATATAAAGTTAATAGAAGTTCCTTCGGAAATAGGTGCAGGCACCCGCGGTGCAAGTTTAGGTATCGAAGCAATAAAGATAGCTGCGCTTGACTTTATGAGTAACTTCTTTATTCATTTCCCTTCAGAAAAGGTGCCCAGTGAAAACAAACTATTGTACGAACCTATTGAATCGCCCTACGCCAAACGCATAAAAGGGATCAACACCATGTTTGAAAGGGTGTGCAAGGCGGTTACAGATTGTACTAAAAACAATTTTTTCCCCGTAGTGCTTAGCGGTGATCATAGCATTGGCGGAGCAACAATAGCCGGTATCAAAATAGCAAGGCCGCAAAGCAAACTTGGAGTGATCTGGATAGACGCCCACGCGGATCTGCATACGCCTTATACCACGCCGTCAGGAAATGTACATGGCATGCCTGTGGCCATTAGCATAAATGAAGACAACAAAGAATCCGCTGTGCACGAAGTTGACGAGGAAACTGCCAGGCATTGGGATGCCCTGAAAAACATCGGGGGCATAGCTCCCAAAGTTTTACCGGAAGATATTGTCTTTATCTCCTTACGTGATTATGAAAAGGAAGAAAAATTCCTGATTGAAAAATATGGGATGAAGGTGATCACTACCAGTGAGCTTCGCCGCAAAGGGCCCGAAAATGTGGTAAAAAGTGTAACCAGGTACCTTAGCGATTGTACGGATATTTACATCAGCTTTGATATGGATAGCATGGATGCTTCCATCTCAAAAGGAACCGGTACTCCTGTAAGTAATGGATTACGGGAAAGAGAAGCCGAAGACCTGATCAGTAAATTTATGCAAAACCGAAAGGTTTGCTGTTTTGAAATATCAGAAGTAAATCCTACTCTTGACAGGGAAAACCTTATGGCCGAGATTGCTTTCAATATCCTTCAGAGAAGCGTAAACGTATTGATGATGAACTAAGCTGTTGTGCTACTCACTACCCACTACCTACTACCTGTTACCCACTACCTACTACCCCACTACCTACTACCCCACTACCCACTACCTACTACCCACTACCTACTACCCAAACATCCTCTCCAGACCTTCTTCAAAGCTCAGCGGTACAAACCCAAGATCGTGTTTTGCTTTTGTGATATCAAGACCAGTTTTTGGAGGGCGGTGGCCAACCTCGGTAAATACTGATGCATCCGTTTCGAAAATTAATTTTTTATCGAGCTGTAAATATTGAGCGGTTTTAACCGCTATTTCATAAGGGGTCAGCAAGTCTTTCCCCGAAATATGATAAATTCCGGTAGCCGCTTTCTTTACGGCTAGGATAATTCCCCTGGCGAGGTCTTCAACGTAAGTTGGCGAACGGAATTGATCATTAACCACGTGAATAGCTTTTTCCCGCTCAAGATTACCTTTAACCCAGTTCACGATATTGCCTCGTGTTCCGCCAAAAGTATTGCCGTACACAAGGCAGGTTCGGACAATTGCCCATGGAATAGCACTTGTTTCTACAGTACCTTCCGCCTGCATTTTGGTAAACCCATACCAGCTTACCGGGTTTAATGCATCATCCTCTTTGTAATTACCCTGCCGGCCATCGAATACGAAGTCAGTAGACACAAAAAGGAAATATTTTGAGAATTGCTCAGCAGCGAGCAAAAGCTGGGCGGTGGCACGAACATTCACGTCAAAACACGCGTCCTGCTGTTTTTCACAGTCATCTACCTGGGTCATGGCTGCCGCATGAATCACTGCCTCCGGCCTTTGAGACGATATTATTTCATACATCGCCGGTTCATTTGTGATGTCGGCGTCGCAATAAGAAAAATTCCCGCCTTGCGGGAACGGCAGTCTCGACACGCCTCTGCCCGTTGCTAAGACTGTATAATTGCTTTCCAGCAACTGTTTAACAAGGTGCTGGCCTAATAAACCATTAGCGCCGGTTACGAGTACTTTCATGCCAAACGAATAGAGAAAGTTAAAGTTACACCGATCATTTCTGATGCGATTACGCCCGAAGTTCCGGGCTAAGATATAAAATGCAGCTAACTAAGGTATTGTATGCGTTTGAAATTTTGATAATTTCCTGCCCGGCATATATTATAATAAATATTCATGAAAACGTTCCTCCATTATACCATAGGCAAAGCGATTGCAAGCCTAACATGTTATCGCTTGCGAATCAAATCAAATCGTTACTTTTGGAACTGTGAAAATATTCATTGTGTTTTCTTAAACGATTGCGGCCCTCATTTGAATATTTTTTAAAGCTAATCTACTATCATTAATGATTGACAAAAAGGTTACGAAGGTTGGCGTGCTTTCTTCCGGTGGTGACGCCCCGGGCATGAATGCAGCCATCAGGGCGGTTGTGCGTACAGGGATTTACAATGATATGGAAGTTTATGGCATAATTCGCGGTTACAGCGGTATGATAGAGGATGATATTAAACAAATGGAATCACGGTCTGTAGCCAATATAATTCAACGCGGAGGAACGGTGTTAAAAACAGCAAGGTGCAAGGAATTCTATGAACCGGAAGGAAGAAAAAAAGCTTATGAGAATCTCAAAAAAAGAGGGATTAACGGGCTTGTTGTTGTTGGGGGTGACGGCTCATTCAAAGGCGCTTTAAAGTTCAGCCAGGAATTTGACATTCCGTGCATCGGTATACCTGGAACCATTGACAAAGATATTGCGGGCAGCGATTTTACAATCGGTTTCGATACTGCAGTAAACACGGCTGTCGAGGCAATAGACAAGATCCGTGATACTGCTGATGCTCATGACAGGCTATTCATTATCGAAGTGATGGGCCGTGATGCCGGTTATATTGCTCTGCACAGCGGTATTGCTACAGGAGCAGAACATATTCTCATCCCTGAACGGAAAACCGATATTGAAGACGTCATTGAATCCCTCCAGGAAAAAGAAAAACGCAGGAAACTGGTGAATATGATCGTTGTTGCCGAAGGAGGAGAAGCCGGAGGCGCAGACGAAATAAGCAGGATCATAAAGCACAGGCTGCCCTCGGCAGACACGCGCGTTTGCATACTGGGGCACATACAGCGCGGCGGGTCTCCCAGTTGCCTGGATCGTCTGATCGCCAGCAGGATGGGATATCATGCCATAGAAAGCCTGGTTGAGGGAAGGCATAATGTAATGGTGGGTATCATAAATAATAAGATGCATTATACCCCATTAGAAAAGGCCGTTAAAGCAAAACAGCGGATCAGTGATGAATGGATGAAAATAGTACGCATCCTGGCCAGTTAGGAGATGAATGCGCGACCTAACGCACCGCGACAGGCAACGGACAAATTTCTGCAGCTTGCCGTATAAAATTTATAAACAGGTTAAAGACAAAACAAGAAGAGATTATGTCAAAAAATATCGTAAAGTACCTGCACCAGACAATGGACAAACAGGCAGGGATTGATCACACTTTTCATCGTACGAAAATTGTTGCCACCGTAGGCCCGGCTTGCGACACTCATGAGAAACTGCTCGACCTGGTAAAAGCCGGAGTGAATGTTTTCAGGCTTAATTTTTCGCATGGCTCTCACGAAGACAAGTTGGCGATCATCGGACATATACGCACCATAAACAGCACTGAACCGTATAACATTGCTATATTAGGCGATCTCCAGGGGCCTAAGCTGCGCGTTGGTGAAATTGAAAATAATTCCTTACTGGTCGTTCCGGGAGACATCCTCACCTTTACCAATGAAAAGTTGGTGGGCAACAAGGAGCGCATTTACGTAAGTTATCCCAACCTGCATTCTGATGTTAAGATCGGCAACAAGATCATGATCGATGATGGAAAGCTGGAAGTGAAAGTGATCAGCGTAGAAAGAAATCATGACGTAAGAGTAGAGGTAACCATGGGTGGCATTATCTCATCTAAAAAGGGAGTTAATCTTCCCGATACGAAAATATCGCTTCCTGCCCTCACTGAAAAAGATCTGGTCGATCTTGAATTTATTATAGAGCAGCAGCTTGACTGGGTGGCGCTTTCATTTGTTCGCAGTGTACGCGACATCGTGATCCTGCGGAGCAAATTGCAGGAGAAAAAAAGCAAAACAAAGATCATTGCAAAAATTGAAAAGCCGGAAGCGCTCACCAATATCAGGGATATCATCATTGAATCGGACGGGATCATGATTGCAAGGGGAGATTTAGGCGTGGAACTGCCCATTGAACAGGTGCCCCTCATCCAGAAAAAGCTTATCCGCAAATGCATGCACCGCGCAAAGCCGGTAATCGTGGCTACTCAAATGATGGAAAGCATGATTGACCGCAGTAAGCCTAACCGCAGTGAAATCACGGATGTCGCCAACGCCGTCACGGAGGGAGCAGACGCCGTGATGCTCAGTGCAGAAACAGCTACAGGAAATCATCCCACCCTTGTTGTGGAAACGATGCGCAAAATTATTATGGAGGTCGAGAAAACGGACTACAACTATAACCGCGAGGAGGAACTTATCCCTCAGCCTCACTCTCCTTCCTTTCTCAGCGACGCCATTTGTTACAACGCTTGTAAACTTGCACAGGATGTAAATGCCGAGGTGCTGATAGGCATGACCCAGAGCGGTTATACCGCGTTCACCTTAAGCAGCTACCGCCCGAAATCTCCGTTATATATTTTCAGCAAGGAACGTACCCTGATCAATCAGCTAAGCCTCAGTTGGGGGGTGCGGGCTTTTTATTACGCTGAAGAAGACAGCGTTGATGATATTGTCACCGACCAGATTGAAATCCTGCGTACAAGAGGTTTCCTGAAAACCGGCGATATTGTAGTGAATACGGGAAGTACTCCCGTTCAAATGCATTTGCCAACAAATATGCTGAAGATTACGAAAGTGGATTGATTGGGGGGTATGAGGTATGAGGTATGGGGTATGAGGTATGAGGATGAAATGGAGATTTACGGTTTTTGATTTGCATACCGCCCAGGAAGTAAAAGTAAGCGTATTGCTGACTGAGGGTTGCCTGATAAGAGTTCGTAACACAGAGCGATAACACTAATCACAGCCTCCAAAAGTTTCAGCGATCTTTCATTTCGCCCGAAAGATCGCTACATAGCAAAACACCAAAAGGGGGCTCATGAAAGATGACAAGAGAGTGTGGTATTCCTTCACTTGTCCTTTTTCAAAGCCGCCGACGCTCTTCCACTCCCGTTTGTCATTTCAAAGCCGCCGATGTACGCTTTTTCACCTAAGGCAACTCATTGCGGCGGACTTTGAAATCCCCGGAATTTTAGCGGGCAGTTGTTTAGTCAGGTTGATCACTAATCACAGCCTGCAAAAGTTTCAGTGATCTTTCATTTCGACCGGAAGATCGCCATGCAACAAAAACCGAAAAGGGGCTCATGAAAGATGACAAGAGAGTGTGGTATTCCTTCACTTGTCCTTCATTTCAAAGCCGCCGATGTACGCTCTTACACCTAACGCAATTCATTGC
Source organism: Flavihumibacter sp. (assembly GCA_041751095.1). GTDB lineage: Bacteria > Bacteroidota > Bacteroidia > Chitinophagales > Chitinophagaceae > JADCRZ01. The sequence goes on along the minus strand of JBGSYC010000208.1, from coordinate 33,348 downwards.
GGCGGACTTTGAAATCTCCAGAATTTCAGCGAGCAGTTGTTTAGTCAGGTTGATCACCAATCACAGCTTTCAAAAGTTTCCGTGATTTTTCATTTCGCCTAAAGGATCGCTAAACCCAAAAGGTGGTTCATGGAGATGACAAGAGAGTGTCGTATCCTGTCGCTTGTTATTTCAAAGCCGCCGGTGTACGCTTTTTCATCTAATGCAACCCTTTGCGGCAGACTTTGAAATCCCCCCATTCAGCGAGCAGTTGTTTATTAAAGGAAAGATGGAGCGTATAGATAAAGACCGTTCGTGGAAGGAATAATATTACGGTGCGCTGCACCGGAGTTGAAAAATCGTAAATTTTTCTACAAAAATTCTGGTGCGCTGCACCACCTATAAGAATGTCGACATAAATAACATGCGAGCCCGTTCCTGCATTTGCAGAAAAGCTCCTCGTAATATAAGAGGTGCTGCGCACCGCTATATTTGTAGAAACAAATTTCGTTGATCATTAAGGTGCAGCGCACCGTAATATTATGGGTTACGGCAAATACCTATACCCGGAACCTGACATGCTATTGGAACAGGTATCCTACCGGAGAATACAAAAATGGTAAGCCCTTTAATTTTACTCTTGACTCTATACTTATAGATCCAGTGCATACCACAAACTTTAGCACTGCTGGATATTTTACAGTAATAAATTTTTACTCAGATAGTGCTTGTAAGTTGTCTGGTCAATAACCACATCAATTGTATTGCTGACTACCTGCTGCCCGCAGTCGATACCGGTTTGTTTGTTGCGACAATTATCCCCCGATACAAACGAATAAAGTCGCTCAATCCTTTTTTTGGCAATGACAACTCCGGAGACGGATCTTAGTTCCAACTTTCAAAAATGAAAGCTTTAATAATTATTTACTCCAATTTTGGCGCCCCGGTAAATCTGTAAACGCGCTGAGCTATTAAACTGCCTTATACCTCCGTAAACGCGACATCCTGTCTATAATATTTTTAATCTCCACCTCGTCCGCCACGTATACATTACCGTTATCTGCCACCAATGGATTCTGAAATACCACCGTGTTTTCAGCCAACCGGCGTGCAGAAGTATGATATTCAGACGCGCCTGTGTGTTGAACAAGTTCTTCTATGTTCTCAGACCTTACCCCTGCACCCGGCATAATGATAATTCTGCCATTGGCCTGTTCAACAAGTCTTCTTAATAATTCGGCTCCCTGCGGAGCAGCAGTTTGCTGTCCGGACGTTAATATACGACCGCAGCCACAATCGATCAATTGCTCAAGAGCCTTAAAGGGATCAGGCACCGCATCAAATACCCTGTTGCAGGTAACTTCAAGGGGATAGGCCCATTCCACTATCCTCTTCATTCGTGAAACATCGATCTCACCTGATATCAGTTGCACACCTACGGAAATCCCGTCACATCGGGTCTGTTTGCACATGTCGATGTCGTGCTTTATTATTTGAAATTCATCATCATCATAAAAATAGTTACCTGCGCGCGGACGTATGATCGGATACAGATCAATATCGATCTTATCACGAACCTGCTTTATTGTTCCAAAGCCCGGGGTAGTTCCTCCTTCTACGGGATTATCGCATAGTTCAACCCGGTTTGCTCCGCTGTCTTCGGCAATAATCGCCGACTGTATATTAAAACAGCATATCTCCAGGATAAGGCTCATGAATATGAATTACTTAATTATTAATAAACACTTTTGGTTCGATAGTCACTGCTCCCTGTGCTATTATTCTGAACGTTATAAGTAAAATCTTTATGAATGGCATAAGCGCCAAATTCTCCTTTTTTATTAAGGGCCAGGAACCCGACCTGTATCTTTTTGGCTCTTTCCGGATCTTTCCTCACAATCTTATCTACTGCCGCTTTGCAGGCTTTTTCCGGGGAATATCCCTGCCGCATGAACTGCACGACAAGGTGACTGCCACAGATCCTGATAACTTCCTCCCCTACTCCCGTAGATGTGGCGGCTCCAATCTCATTGTCGACGAACAATCCTGCTCCGATAATGGGAGAATCGCCTACCCTTCCATGCATTTTGAAGGCCATGCCGCTGGTGGTGCATGCACCGCTTAAATTTCCATTTACATCCATGGCAAGCATACCAATGGTATCATGGCTAAACGCGCTCCCCGTTAATTTCCCTGCAGAAACAGGCCCACCTGTTTTGTTTTCAAAGTTAATGACGGGTTCATACCTCGACGTCTTCAGCCATTCTTTCCACGCTATTTCCGCCTCCCGTGTAAGCAGGTTAACTTTTTGAAATCCGTTAGCGAGTGCAAACTGCAAAGCACCATCTGCCGCCAGCACGATATGCGGTGTTTTTTCCATAACCATTCTTGCAACGGAGATGGGGTGCATGATATGCTCCAGGCACATGACGGATCCGCAGCCGCCCTTTTCATCCATAATACAGGCGTCGAGGGTAACTTTTCCATCCCGGTCAGGAAAACCGCCATATCCAACGGTTTGTATAGACGGATCAGCTTCCGGCACTCTTACACCCGCCTCCACTGCATCAAGGGCCCTCCCTCTTTGGCTCAATACTTTCCAGGCTTCCGCGTTTGCCGCTCTTCCGAAATCCCAGGTAGATATTACCACGGGTTTGTTCAACAGGTTCCTCTTCTCAGCCCAGGCAGTAGCCCCTGCCGCGTCCTGACCCGTTAAAAGAGCAAGTGAACCTATAACCGAACTTTGTAAAAACTTCCTGCGATGAAACATATAGATCAGTGATTTAAAAGAATTAAAAAAATCTGAGCTGGCTTTTTACGCTATGCGTGATTTTTCTGCATATGTCTCAACAAATTGTCCTGCGCTGTCTTACGGATTTTTCTTTGCATGAATTCGCTCCATCCCAACATCCATCCAGGCAGGCCAAGAGCCTGGCGGCTCCATTTCCAGAGGTCAAAGTCGTCAGTGTGCTCAACTATTTTTCCATCCACAAACCTTACATGCGCCTTTACTTTATTGATCACCTTGCGGCCCGTTTTTGAAAATGTATAGGTAGCTACCCAACTGCAGGTGCCGTATTCGTGATCAGCCTCAACGGCGGAAAATTGTAGCGAAAAATCCTTTGCATTCATACAAAGCATTTCCCACATCGCTTTTAGCTCGGTGGAATTAAGATCTTCAAACACCGGGTCGTAAAATATCGCTTCTTCATGGTAGCATTCACCCATAGTCATATAATCAAGCTTTTGAAAAGCTGAATAAAACTTTGTGATAAGTTGTTGCTGCTCATTCATACATGCCGAAAAGAAGCGTTATGGTCCCGACTGATTACACATACAATGTATGAAATATACCGTTTGTTCAGCATCTTTAATTATTCTCTTGCTGACCAACCAGTGAGAAAAGAGCGCCTGCTCAGGCAGCCATGGGTTGTGTTGTTTAATTCATTTTCATTAATTCGAAATACCAATTAAATTCGCAGCATTATAAATTCAGTATGAGCATGGTAGATTCATTTGAAAAGGTTCCCGTCAGGATATTTGATTCATTAAAAGACGGTTCCAAATACATTGCGGGAGAAATTTCAAATCTGATCCTGGAGAAACAGGCGAAAAATGAGAAATGTGTATTAGGCCTCGCCACCGGCTCATCGCCCAAAACGTTGTATGCTGAGCTGGTTCGTTTGCACCGGGAGGAAGGCCTTAGCTTTTCCAATGTAGTTACATTTAATCTGGATGAATATTACCCTATTGATAATGATGCCTTACAGAGCTATAACCGCTTTATGAAAGAACAGCTCTTTGAGAAGATAGACATCGACCAGAACAACTGCCATATTCCCAATGGAGAGTGGAAGAAGGAGGAGATAAAAAAGCATTGTGAAGAATATGAGAACCGGATAGAGGCGGCAGGCGGCATTGACCTTCAGGTTTTAGGGATCGGGAACAACGGGCACATCGGATTTAATGAACCAGGCTCAAGCTTGTTTTCAAAAACCAGGCTTGTTCCCCTCGACAATTCAACCCGGATCGCCAACTCGATGGAATTTCAGAATATATCAAAGGTGCCGCGCCTGGCCATTACCATGGGAATTGGAACGATTCTTAAAGCAAAGCGTATTGTGCTGATGGCCTGGGGACAAATGAAAGCGCCGGTTATTCAGAAAGCGGTTGAAGGAAATGTTACGGAACAAATTCCCGCTTCGCTGCTTCAACAGCACAATGACACGCTCTTTATCCTGGACAGCGTTGCAGCTTCCGAATTAACGCGTTTTAAATCACCCTGGCTTACCGGCGAACTGGAATGGACACCCCAGATGATCAAGAAAGCAGTGGTTAATATGGCCCTTAAGCTGAAAAAACCCGTGCTAAGCTTAACCAACAGCGATTATAACGACAGTGGTTTAAGTGACCTCCTCGTAGAAAAAGGGGATGCCTACGAAACAAATCTTCAGGTTTTTTATATGCTTCGCGATAGCATTACCGGGTGGCCTGGCGGTAAACCAAACGCAGTTATCCCAACACACCCCGAAAGATCTGAACCGTATCCGAAAAGGTGCCTTATTTTTTCGCCTCATCCTGATGATGACATCATCAGTATGGGTGGAACTTTTATGCGCTTACAAGACCAGGGCCATGAGGTTTCTGTTGCCTACCAGACAAGTGGTAACATAGCTGTCACCGATGAATTTGTCACCCGGTTCCTTGATTTTGCCGTTGGGTTTGAGGACCAGTTTGGAATAGACAGTAAAAAGTCGCATCAAATTCTTGAGGACGCTAAAACTTTTTTGAAACAAAAGAGAACAAGCCAGGTTGATACTCCTGAGATCAGGAATATAAAGGGCCTTATTCGCAGGTGTGAAGCAAAGGCCACATCGCGGTACGCTGGTATTGCCGATGAAAACGTTCACTTTTTAAACCTCCCTTTTTATGAGACGGGGACAATTGAAAAAAAACCGATGGGAAAAGAAGATGTTGATATAACCATTAAACTGCTGCAGAAGATCAAACCTCACCAGATCTTTTGCGCTGGTGATCTTGCCGATCCCCACGGTACTCATAAAGTTTGTCTCGATATTATATTTGAATCTATAAAGGTGCTAAAGAACGAAGGACACGAATGGTTGAAAGATTGCTGGATATGGTTGTACAAAGGGGCCTGGCAGGAGTGGGAAATCAGTGAGATCGAAATGGCCATTCCCATGAGCCCTGACCAGGTAATGAAAAAAAGATTCGGCATTTTCATTCACCAGTCTCAAAAAGATATGATTCCCTTCCAGGGGAGTGATAACCGAGAATTCTGGCAAAGGGCTGAAGAAAGAAATCGCAATACTGCCGACTCATATGCCCAACTTGGACTGACGCGGTATGCAGCCATGGAGGCATTTGTCAGATGGCACTGTAAATGATGGAAAGCTTTTTAGAGAACAGGTACACTAAAATTAAAGGGCCCGTACAGGGCCCTTTTACAGAATATGGATTTAAAAGCGTAATTAACTTTCTTTCTCGTATGATGCTTCCACATTGATATTGTTCTTTGCAATATCTGTTAGCAATTGATCTGCCTCCTTTTCTTCTTCTAATGTTTCGTGCAGCAAACTTGCAATGTCGTTTCTTCCAAGCGTTTTTGCGAGTTGTGTTAAACAACCGTAGGTAGCAATTTCATAATGCTCGGCTTTCTGGCCTGCAAAGATCAGCCCTACGTCCCTGGTTAACGTGTTCGATTCGGTATCACTGATGATTCCCTCGCCTTCAGCGGTAATACCAGCCATTGCTTTACATTTCTTAGTAGTAGCCTCTTCATCAATCATCTGAAAAATTTGTTCCAGCCTGCTTACGTGCCCCAACGTAACATTAAGGTGGCTGTCAAAAGCCTGTCTTAACTGGCTTGTAGTGGCTGCCTTACTCATCCTGGGAAGTGTTTCTACCAGGTGTTTTTCAGCCCAATAGATATCCTGTAATTCGTCAACAAAGAATTCTCTCAGTAACGAGTTGGTATCGTTCATTGCGCTCCCCTGCCTGGAGGAATTTGAACCGGTATTCAGATTTCTATCCATAGTAAAAGGATCGTTTGTTGTATTTTCCATAATTGAAAAAGTTTTATTATTACATCTGCTGTAAAAACTATGCCACTGGCCGGGGCGATCAATCCCTGTGAAAGTGAGCGGAAAACACATTAGTTTCACCAGTATAAAACCCGTAGTGGGATACTGCACGGGGAAAAAGTTGAGTGCTGAATGGGGAGCAGGACTTAATGCCACAATTTAGCCTTGATGACGTTGAGGCAGGCACATTATTCTTCATTGGAATCGCTTCTTGGCGGGCCGAAATTTAATCGCCTGAAGCTATACGGACCACACAATAATCCCTTGCGCCACGTTCAAGCAGGTCATGCTTAGCATTCACTTAAGCTGATGGGGATATTAACCGCGAGGCCTCCGTCTGAGGTTTCTTTATATTTGCTACTCATATCCAATGCGGTTTCCCACATGGTTTTGATCACTGCATCCAATGATACCCTGGCATAATCAGGAGCGCTTTGCAATGCAAGTTGAGAAGCCGTAATTGCTTTTATGGCGCCCATCGTGTTTCTTTCGATACAGGGAATCTGAACAAGCCCGGCGATAGGATCACAAGTAAGTCCGAGATGGTGTTCCATCGCTATCTCAGCCGCCATCATCACCTGTCGTTGAGTGCCTCCGAGGCATTCTGTAAGTCCTGCAGCGGCCATCGCCGAAGACACCCCGATCTCAGCCTGGCATCCCCCCATGGCTGCCGAGATGGTAGAACCTTTTTTAAAAATGCTTCCGATCTCAGCGGAGGTCAGTAAGAATCGAATCACTTTTTCTTCATGCCACCCACCACAAAAGATCATCAGATAATGCAGCACAGCAGGTATCACTCCTGCTGCTCCATTTGTAGGCGCCGTTACCACTCTTCCAAAAGAAGCATTTTCTTCATTCACTGCCAAAGCAAAACAACTCACCCAGTCAAGGATGTATTTAAAATCATTTCCGCCGTCTCCGATCACTTTAACCCACGATCGGTAGTTAGCATATGACCTGCCGCTGATAAGGTTTTTGTTAAGAGCGGCAGCCCTTCTTTTCACATTTAATCCGCCCGGCAGCGTCCCTTCTATATGACATCCCCTGAACATGCACTCATACATCACCCGCCAGATATCCAGTAAACCTTTCCTTGTTTCATTCTCCGGCCGCCAGGCACTTTCATTTTCCATCACCACTTCACTGATTGACAGCCCCGTTTTCATACACCAGTGCAAAAGATCGCCGGCATTATTTATAGGAAACGGCAAAAGAACCCCTGAATGCGGAGTCCCCTCTTCCCCTTCCTCCTTTATAAATCCTCCGCCTGTTGAATAATAAGTCTGGGCGAGCCCAGTACCACTGCTCAAGGTGGCCAGAAATGTCAAAGCGTTAGGATGATAAGGCAACGTTTCATTATACCGGTATTCAATATCTTCCCGGGGATCAAAATCAATTTGGTGCATTCCGTTGAGAACAAGCTTTTTCACGGATGAGATATCAGCAATGCGGGGAGCAATCTGATTTACATCAAAGCTGGCCGGATCGGCCCCGCTCAAGCCAAGTTGAAGGGCTATGTCCGTCCCGTGGCCAATGCCCGTTTTGGCAAGGGAACCGAACAATGATATTTTCACGGAATTAACTTCGTAAAGTACGTGGCTGTTTTCCAGGTAAAGGAGGAAGCGTTGCGCGGCTTTCCATGGACCAAGGGTATGGGAACTGGAAGGACCCACCCCTATTTTGAACATGTCAAACACAGAAATCGCTTCATGTGGCAAGTACTGGAATTTTGAACAAAGATAATAAAAAAGCCCCCGGGTATTGAAACACCCGGGGGCTTTAACATATTCAGGCCTTTACTGGAAATCAACGAGGTCAATGTCAAACGCCAGGATGGAGTTGCCGGGCAAAACAGTCTGGCCCGTGTTATCTTTTACATCTTCGCAACCATATGCAAGTGCAGCGGGAATGATCAGCCTTATAGAGCCCCCTTTCTTAATGAGTGGTATACCTAACTGCCATCCTTGTATCAATGTATTCAGCGCCCACCCCGTTTTTGAGTGATCCTGCTGTTCATCGAATACCCTGCCATCGGTGAGCTTACCTTTATACCGTACAAACACCCTGGAGCTAGCGCCCGGTGCGGATCCTGTTCCGTCGTTAACGATCTGATAGTACATCCCACTGGAATGTCTTGATGGTGTTATGTTGTGGGTAGCAGCATAACTCAGCATGGCGCCTTCCTGTGATTGTACAGGTGCCGGCGTACAAGCCATTGCATCATTTTTCTTTTTACAACTGAAATAGAAAAGGCATGTTACCGAAAGGAAAACATAAAGCAAAAATTTTTTCATTGGAAAGCTTTTGATTGAATATATAGGCCGGTAAGACCGCAATTAAAAGCGAATAGCTGCACCGGTATGGAAAACGAGGAGTTTACACATCATCATTTATATTGTTTTCTCTTTTCACTATCAGTTCCCGGTACTTTTGTTCGTTCATTTCCCATTTGTGGCGTTTGGAGAATATGGCAATAAATGAAATGATCAGCAAAAGGCTTACCAGCAGAACAAATGGATTAAACCTGGCAGCTGACGCCTGGGTATTGACTATCATATCAGCCCTTTTATACCAGCCTGAAAAAACATTGATGAAGATAGGTATGCCAAACAGCAATCCCAGGGGCAGACCTACAAGCCATTGCTTCATCGTTCTTTTTTGCTTGTCGCGGTTTTTTTCCCAGTATGCAATAAATCTTTCTTCATGATCTGACAGCATGACTAAATTTTCGTAAAGTTACCGGCTTTGAACGCTAATAAAACAGCATTTACCCGTTTGATTATTGCTTCGAGTAATTTTATCCTTACTTTGCGCTGAAATCTTGGAATTTGAATTTCGATACACTTTTAGCCCAGTATTTATATCAAAATAAAAAACTGGATCTTCCGGGCATCGGAACATTTGAAGCAGACAGCTCGGTTTATTTGCCTGAGGAAAATGAGAAACAAAAACCTTCTCTTGGAGGTATAACATTTCGCAATACCAACATTTCCAAAGCCGATGATTCGCTGATCGACTTCTTAACAGTGCAAACCGGGAAAATGAAGCCGTTAGCCATCTCCGACCTCGAATCTTACCTGGCATTAGGAAAACAATTTTTATATATCGGCAAACCATTCTACCTGGAAGGCATTGGCACGCTACAGCTCAGGAAAGACGGCCGATTTGAGTTTCTTCCGGGTGAGTATGTAACAACCAAACTGGATGACCCTAATGTAGAAAGAAGCGAAGGCAAAAAAAGATCTGTGCATGAAGAAGACCGCATCCAGCAGGAGTCGAGCAATAACAATATTAAAATAGCGCTGCTCGTTTTAGGCATCCTCGGAACATTTGGCCTCATCGGTTGGGGCGGCTACTATCTATATAACATGAATGCAAACAGGCAGGCTTCTTCTGCAACCAATGACTCTGCCATGCTTTCAGAAGACGATGCCGCTATTTTACCGCAGGAAGACAGCCTGCTTTCTCCACCTGCAAACGAAGACATTCCCCCTGCTCAGAGTAACACCATTACCGGCGCCGGCGATATCAGCGTTTACAAATATGTTGTTGAAGTAACAGATAACAAATTAAGAGCGTTTAACCGTTACCGGGACTTGCGGTCGTATGATAACAAAATTGAAATGGAAACCAAAGATTCCATTCACTTTAAATTGTTTTATGCTATCCCTTCAACTGCCGGTGATACGTTGCGCCTGCGCGATTCACTGAACCGCTGGTACTATGGTAACACCAATACCATAAGAGTGAGGGTAGAAAAGTAGGAAAGCAGAACCTCATAGGTTCGAACCTCTGGGGCTCCAAAGCCGAAACAACTCAAACCTATAAGGTTCGAAGCCAACAGCAAAGCCACTACTGTAAACTCAGCATCATAACTTTTTGCAAGGCTGCAGCCCAGATATTATACTCTTTACCTGAAAAATGCAAACCGTCGGTAGCTACTAGAGAAAGGTCTTTAGCCGCTTTGCGGCTTTCTTCAGTTACATCAAGATAGATTACGTTCAAAGATTCGGATATCCGCCTGTTGATCATGTTTAATGAATCTATTTCCCGGGCGATCTTACCCCGGTCGAAAGAACCCGCAAATGGTGTAACAGAGTAATCGGGGATTGATAAAACAAAAACGCGTTTCGGCCGGTTGCCTGCAAGATAAATTGCCTTTTCCAGCAAGACTTTAAATTCGGTTTTGTATTTGCCCGCCGGTTCGCCCCGGTATTGATTGTTCACACCTATAAGCAGGCTCACAAAATCATAAACATACATAGGGGATTTTGAGTTGAGCGCGTGTAAAAGGTCAGCGGTCGTCCAACCAGACGTTGCAACAATTTCGGCTTCCGCCATCCCGTATCCTTCGCTTCGCAACATACTCACCACCTGCACAGGGAAACGGTGATTGCGGGGAACAGACTGGCCATAGGTGTAAGAGTCCCCTAAAGCAAGATAGTGTTTCAATGTATCAACCCTTGTCAAATAGCCGGAAGCGATTTTCTCATGAGTACTTTGCGAAAATGCAGGGTTTGAACAGGATTGTGTTACAAGTATATAAAAGGGCAACAACAAAAATATCCTGCGGAATAGAACACTTATAGACAAATCACTTCTGTTTAATACAATTTACGTACGATACCTACATTCAGATGAACCAAAAGCACTTAAGTATTGATGATGATGGCGCTTTCCAAACCTTTACCTGTATACATTGGCCCTGACTTAAACGTGATCTTCAATACCATAGTATCAGGAGCAAAAAATTGTGTTTTTCCAGAGAAATCTGCTCGAAAGTCAACTGCATTAACGTTTGGGGTACATCAAAAAAAATCCCCGGTATGCATGCATACCGGGGATCCGGGTATCTGCCAACAACAGTGTTGTCAGCGGACGTATAACATATTAATAACCACCCATTCCACCCATATCAGGTGCACCGCCATGGCTATGCGCTTCTTCTCTCTTTGGCTTATCAGCTACAACACATTCTGTTGTTAACAACATACCGGCAATTGACGCAGCATTTTCCAAGGCGATCCGGGTTACCTTTGTAGGGTCAATCACACCTGCAGCAAACATATTCTCATATATTTCCGTACGGGCATTGAAACCAAAATCTCCTGATCCTTCCTTGATCTTCTGAACAACGATACTTCCTTCAATTCCGCTGTTAACAACGATCTGGCGAAGTGGTTCTTCAATCGCTCTTTTTACGATAGCGATACCTGTGGTTTCATCTTCGTTGATACCTTTCAGTGTTTCAAGATCGGCGATTGCACGAATGTATGCAACACCACCACCCGGAACAATACCTTCTTCAACAGCAGCGCGGGTGGCATGTAATGCGTCGTCCACACGGTCTTTTTTCTCTTTCATTTCAACTTCAGTTGCTGCACCTACATATAATACAGCCACACCTCCGCTTAATTTAGCCAGACGCTCCTGAAGCTTCTCCTTATCGTAATCAGAGGTCGTCGTTTCGATCTGTGCCTTGATCTGGTTAACACGACCGGAAATGTCATCACTTTTACCTTTACCACCTACAACGGTAGTATTATCCTTATCGATAGAAACAGAAGAAGCCTGTCCCAGATAACTGAGGTCAGCGTTCTCTAATTTAAATCCCTGTTCTTCACTTACCACAGTACCAGATGTCAACACCGCAATATCCTGCAACATTTCTTTCCTCCTGTCGCCGAATCCCGGAGCTTTTACTGCAGCTACCTTAATGGTACCACGCAGTTTGTTAACTACCAGAGTTGCCAAAGCCTCTCCTTCAAGATCTTCTGCGATGATCAGCAGGGGACGGCTGCTTTGAGCAACTTTCTCCAGGATATGAAGAATATCTTTCATTGCAGAAATTTTCTTGTCGTAGATCAGGATGTACGGATTCTGCAATTCAACTTCCATTTTTTCGCTGTTGGTAACGAAGTACGGAGATATATAACCACGGTCAAATTGCATACCTTCCACAACATCAACAGTTGTATCGGTACCTTTAGCTTCTTCAACAGTAATTACACCTTCCTTACCGACTTTAGTCATGGCTTCAGCGATCAATTTACCAATAGAAGCATCATTATTGGCAGATATGGATGCTACCTGCTCAATTTTGCTGTTGTCACTTCCAACAGCCTGTGACTGGCTTCTTAAATTGGCAATAACCGAAATAACGGCTTTATCGATACCGCGTTTAAGATCCATCGGGTTAGCTCCGGCAGCAACGTTCTTTAAACCTTCGCTGATAATAGACTGAGCGAGAACAGTAGCGGTTGTTGTACCATCGCCTGCAATATCGGCGGTTTTGCTCGCCACTTCTTTAACCATCTGGGCACCCATGTTTTCAATCGGGTCCTCAAGCTCGATTTCCTTCGCAACAGTAACACCATCTTTGCTCACCGCAGGTGCACCGAATTTCTTTTCAATAACTACGTTACGACCTTTTGGGCCTAATGTAACCTTTACTGCGTTGGCAAGTGTATCAACGCCTTTTTTCATTTTATTACGGGCTTCAATATCGAAGAAGATTTGTTTTGCCATATCTGACTAATTTGAATTGTGAAATGTGAAGATTTTATATCATTGAATTCGTATTGTAATAAGACTTACTACAACTTTTATCTGCAGATTGCAGGAATTCAAATGTAATTACACTATCGCTAAAATGTCACTTTCTCTCATAATGAGAAAATCCTGACCTTCAACGTTGATCTCAGTACCGGAATATTTGCCGTACAATACCGTATCGCCGGCTTTTACGGTTACGGGCTCATCTTTCTTTCCAGGGCCAGCAGCAACTACTTCACCACGCTGTGGTTTTTCTTTTGCAGTGTCAGGAATTATAATACCGCCGGCAGTTTTTTCTTCAGCAGCAGCGGGTCTCACTACTACCCTGTCGTGTAAAGGCGTAATGTTTAACTTGTTAGCCATAATTGGAAATTTTGATTATTGTTTGAAATATTTGGTGTGCGAAGGTACACGAATTTTGTACCAAACTCAGAAAGATATTAAAAATGGGAAATGATGTCAGTCTTGAAGGTAATTTGACAGTTCCGGGAAGACTGGCATTTTGCTTAAATGAAAATTTGTCGGGAAGCAGAGCTATAGGCTGTCAGCTTTCGGCAGTGAGTAGCCGGAGGGCCTGGGCGTACGATGTTCCCGGAAGCGGCCGTAACCACCAGCTACAACGTCGTACTTCTCCTCCTCTTCTGAGTGCTTAGTGCTGACTGTTGAAAGCTGACACGTGAGCGCTCACTGCCGGCTACCCGCTTTCCCCTATCTTCGCAAACGTAAAATAAGTTCATTACCGAATGATCAGCAGAAGAAACATCCGTGTGAAAGTAATGCAGACGCTTTACAGTATAGAAACCCTTGAATCGGACATCAAGGAGGGGCAGGAAATAAAGACACTGCAAAAGCATTTTGACCAGACAAGGCAGTTGTTCGTATACATCATCTTATTCATAACTGAAGTAGCCCGTTATGCTGAAACTTCAGCTCATCAACGGGCTTCCAGGCACCTCCCGAGTGAAGAAGACCTTCATGTTAATGTTAAGTCTGCAGGAAACGAATTTGTGTGGCGTATACTCGAGAATGCGTCTTTTCAAAAAGCACTGAAAGTAGATAAGACAGCACTCCTTCTCGATAAGGAACTCGTACGCAAATTGTATCACCAGTTGGCAGAAACACAGGAATACAAAGCGTACACAGCCATTGAAGGAAGAGACAGGAGAACGGAAAAGGATCTTTTATCTTTTATATACGGAAAGCTGCTGATCATGAATACGGACTTCATTTCGCATATAGAAGAACTGTTTACAAATTGGGATGACGATTGTGACATGGTAAACCTGCTTGTCGTGAACTATCTTCAAAAGCCTGGCAGCTACAATTTTCAGGAAATGCTTAGCCCCGAAAAGTGGCAGTATGCAAAAAAGTTACTGGAAACAGTTCTCGAAAAAAAGGATCTGACGCTATCCCTGATCAAACCAAAACTTAACAACTGGGATCCTGAGCGTATTGCCACACTCGACATGATCCTTATGGAGATGGGTGTTTGTGAACTCTTATACTTTGAAACCATTCCCCCGAAAGTTACTATAAACGAATATATAGACCTGGCCAAAGAATATAGTACTCCACAGAGCGGACAGTTTGTCAATGGTATTTTGGATAATATTCATAAGGATCTGGTAAGAGAAAACACGCTGAATAAAATAAATTTTAGAAAGTCCTGATTAACTACAATGCTTACCTTCGCAAAATGTTCAGGATACGCTTTACTGCTATTATATTGGTCCTCGCAGCAACGTCTTTAAGCTGCCAGGAGACGGATAAGGGCTCTTCTGTTTCCCTGTCTGGTGATGGTTTGAAGGCAAGTCAAACCAACGGCGCTAAATTAACTACCATAGCATGGAAGGAAAGCTCCGTTAACTATGGAAAAATCGCTGAAGGTCAGCATCTTGAAGTTACTTTTCCTTTCAAGAACACGGGCACCGAACCGCTAATCATTACCAAGGTAGTACCTGGCTGTGGGTGTACAGTAGCGGAAACGCCTTCAAAACCGATCCTGCCTGGTGAGGAAGGAGTGATTAGAGCTACTTTTGACAGCAGAAACAGGGTTGGCACTCAACACAAAACTATTTTCGTCGGCGCCAATACAAAAGACAAGGCAGAACATGAGCTGGTATTCGAGGTAGAAGTCGAAAAGAGAATTAGTCAATAACGAATAAACACATAAAAATGAAGGATCTTATTTTGTTACAGGCTCCTGCTCCGGGAGGAAGTAATTACACTTTACTGCTGTTGGGCGCGATGATACTGGTGTTCTATTTTTTTATGATCCGGCCCCAGGCAAAGAAAGCCAAGGATGCAAAAAAATTCCAGGAGAATATTCAGAAAGGAGATAAAGTTGTTACCATCGCCGGTATCCACGGTACGATTAATAAGGTTAACGATGATGGAACCATTTCGCTGGAAGTTAATCCGGGCAGTTACCTTAAAATGGAAAAAAGTGCGATATCAATAGAATGGAGCCAGCAGATCAATAAAGCTGTAGCAGTCGATAAGAAAGTAAGCTGAGCAATCCGTCCCTGCATCTGCACGGAAGAAAGATGTGCATTAGATACCTTTATTACATCTCTTACCCCCTGAGCTTTCAAATCAATTTATGCTTCGTGTAGGTCTCACCGGTGGAATCGGTTCAGGTAAAAGCACTATAGCGCAGCTATTTGAAGTGTGTGGCATACCGGTGTATTATGCAGATACCGAAGCAAGGAAGATCATGAATACCGACAGCAGTTTAAGAGCTGCCATCGTTGACCTTTTCGGACCGGAGGCATATACGGGGGGGCAATTAAACAGACCTTATATAGCATCGGTTATTTTTCAGGATAAAAATAAACTTGCCTCGCTGAATTCCCTGGTGCACCCTGCAACAATCAGGGATAGCGACAGGTGGCTGCATGCGCAAAGCAGTCCTTACGCCATAAAAGAAGCGGCCCTTATTTTTGAAAGCGGCGCCCATCAGTTCCTTGATCAGGTGATAGGCGTTTCAGCTCCGGAAGAATTACGCGTCAGGCGCGTGATGTCCCGCGATTCTGTAAGCAGGGAAGAAATAACCAGCCGCATAAAAAGCCAGATGCAGGAAGAAGAAAAGCTGAAATTATGCAATTTTATAATCATCAACGATGAACAGCAACCGGTAATTCCGCAGGTGCTTAAAGTTCATGAAACACTTTTAAAAATGGCAGGGGAACGTTTCGGGAAGATAGCTGATAATACCTAGCTCTCCCTAAGCATAAACTTCATTTGGAGATAATACAATTTTGGAGCTAAATAAATTGAGCTATGTTGCTACCAAGTGAAATCATTTTATCAATCATATATAAGAGCATTTGAAAAATTCGCTCAATCGGCTCTTGACAACAGTAAATCCTACACTGAACTGGGTAGCTTCGCAAATCAGCTCAATGATAAAGCAACCGATCTCCTTAGAAGAGCTAACTTAAACGCCAGGATAAACGCGGCTAAGCTACAAAAAGACCTGTTTGAAAAAGGGAAAGAATACATCACAAAATTTGCTAAAAAATTCAGGTATCAAAAGCCTGAATAGCGTAGACCCGGGGCTAAGCCTGATCTGAAAAGCGCTCTTTCTTATTCAGTTATTGCTATCAGCCCAGCAGGTTTCTTAAAAAAACGACTCCGTCTTTTGCTATTGCCTGTTGAGATGGTTCTATCTGGCGCCAGATAGCCGCTGCTTTTGCAATTACCTTTACGTCTTTGGTAAAGGATTCTATTACCACGCTGCCATTGTATTCAACAGCCCTGAGTGCTTCTGCTATGGCAGGCCACGCAATATGGTCATTACCAGGAGTTCCCCTGTCGCAACCACAGGCATGAAAGTGCCCCAGTTTTTTTCCGGCCCGCATAATTGCCTTTGCCTGGTCTTTCTCTTCGATGTTCATATGAAATGTATCATAATGAAGAAAAACGACAGGATTGTCAATAGCATTGATCATTTGCAGGCCCTGGTCGACCGTATTGATAAAATCGGTTTCAAAGCGGTTTAGCGGTTCGATGCCTAATTTCATATTTTTCTGCTGTGCATAGGAAGCAATTTCTTTTAGATTGCCCACTGCTGTCTTCCACTGTTCACGGTAATCTTCTTCACTGACGGCGTCTGCTCTCCCTACGGACGAGTACAGGGGGCCGATCAGCATTTCGCCACCAAGCACATCAAGAATATCGATAAGGCCCTTCATGTAATTTTTTGCGTTTTCCTGCTGCCGGGTATCTCCCCTTAAATCACGGTCGGGCCCAAGCGCTGCACATACTGTACTACAGCTCAACCCGTTTGCATCAAGTTGTTCTTTTATAAACAAAGGATCGATGTGTGAAATTTCCTCCACTGCAATCTCAACGGAGTCGAAGCCCCATTCTCTGAATTGCGGAAATAAGTGAACCGATTCATTAGTGAAAGGAGAAGTGAATAAGAAAGTGTTAATTCCGAATGTCATAGTTTATTATATAAAGGGTGAAGCCGTATGGGTGGCAATCAGGTTTATTTCCTGGGGCATGGCTTTTCATCCAGGTTGGCCTGTAACTCGGCGTTTGAAAGTTCAGGCGCAGGCACGCCCTCTTTTGGTATTTTGATCTTAGCGGTCCAGATAATGCCGTTAAGTACCAGCTTTCTGAAGTCAGGATTACCCCAGTTATTGTGATAATGCCCGCCTGTGAACCCAAAACCTCTACCCCCGTCCTGTCGCTCTGCCACCCAGGCCATGTGCTGAGGCTGGCCAGCTTTTTTTCTGACAAATTCATTACCCTCATGAGGCCCGTCAGCGCGATCAAGTGTTGATGCAGGGGGGATGGCTGTCAGCAGGGGCGTCACACCTTTCATGTTGTCGGTAAAACGCATATGGTAATACCACTCGTCTTTAATGGTAAACGGCTTTACCCCGGAAGTAACCGGGTGTTTGGGAAGCGTTTTATATTGTGCCTCCCAGTGAGGATTTACTGACCAGTAAGGCTCGAAATACCCACCTATCCATTTTTTGAACTGGGGCCCCCCGGTTTCCTTTGGAAATTCTACCGCGTAATGAAGGCAAGCCAGTCCAACACCTTTTTGGACAAGGGAATTGAGATGTTTCATATGGCGTAAAGCAAGATGCCCGCCTCCCCCATCCATATACATAACAATGGCGGCTGCATTTTCCAGCACACTGCTGTCGGGAGGCCATAAATTGAACACCTGCGTTTCTACGTGCTGACCCATATACTTATTCAGTTCACCCGCCAGCAACATACTACCCGCCTTATGTTCATGCTGCCCCTTACCGTGGCTGCACGCACCAGCTATAAAAATGATCTTCTTTTTATCTTTCGCATCTCTCTGGTTAAAAGCAGGTTTAAAACCAACTGCCCCAGACCAGGACAAAAATAATACTGCAGCAATAATTAGGCAGCCCGCACTATAAATAACAACGCTTGTTTTTTTCATACGTTACAAAATTGACATTGAAGCAATACAAGTTAGTGGAATCACCTTGTTAAAAACTAAGATAATTAATCTGGAAGTAAAACACACTTTTGCGTTCAACAATATTACGCTATTAATCTTTGTGGATATACAACGAGTTTACTATGGCAAATTCTCTGAATTTAAATGCCCTTATTCCAGAATTTAGGCAATTGGCAATGATGCCTGTGAAAAAAGATTCGCTACCTTCAAATAAGCCTATTAAGTATTGCTTCCAAAAATAAAAATTTCAACTAACCATAAAATGAATTCTATTAAAACGGCGCTGTGTTCTTTTGGTATGTCCGGAACTGTTTTTCATGCGCCATTCATTCACCTGCACCATGGATTTACATTGCACGGAGTGCTGGAAAGAAACAAGGAATTGTCGAGGGAAAAGTACCCTGGTGTAATCATTTACCGGTCATTGGACGAATTGCTTGCCGACGATGAAGTGGAATTAGTGGTAGTGAATACGCCAAATTATACCCACTACGATTTCACAAAAAAAGCACTTCAGGCGAACAAAAATGTGATTGTCGAAAAACCTTTTACTACCACTGTGGAAGAAGCTGAAGAACTGATCGGCCTGTCGAAAAAGAGCGGTAAGCTGCTTACGGTATTCCATAACCGAAGGTATGACAGTGATTACAGAACGGTTAAGAAGATCGTTACCGAAGGATTATTAGGTGAGATAGTAGAAGCCGAGATTCATTACGACCGCTATAAGGAAGAATTAAGCCCGAAATTGCATAAGGAAATTCCGGGTGCAGCTACCGGCTCTTTGTACGATCTTGGATCGCACCTGCTTGACCAGGCGTTACAATTGTTTGGACGGCCGCAAGCTGTATTCGCCGATTGCCGGATCGTAAGGCCAATATCAAAGGTGGAAGATTATTTTGAGGTGGTTTTATACTATCCCAAACTCAGGGTGAAACTTAAATCGAGCTATCTTGTAAGAGAAGCTTTGC
Organism: Flavihumibacter sp.; assembly: GCA_041751095.1. Classification (GTDB taxonomy): domain Bacteria; phylum Bacteroidota; class Bacteroidia; order Chitinophagales; family Chitinophagaceae; genus JADCRZ01. Next base: position 14,287 of record JBGSYC010000208.1, on the reverse strand, counting down.
CGGCTTTCATCTTGCATGGGTCAAAGGGCTCGTTTATAAAAAACCGGGCGGATGTGCAGGAAACAGCCCTGCTGGCGGGGGCGGACCCAAGCGGGCCCGGTTGGGGCGTGGAGCCGGAAGAAGAACAAGGCTTGATCCACACTGAAAAAGACGGTAAGATTATTCGGGAAAAAGTTCCGACCTTACCCGGTAACTACCTGGAATATTATGACGACATCTATAAGGCGATGCGTGACCAGCAGCCCGTGCCGGTAAATGTTGAGGATGCCCTTGAAATCATCCGCATTATCCGGGAGGCGCATAAAAGCAGCGAAGAAAAAAAAGTGATTTGGTTATAACCAGGGTGTGATTAAATAATTCATATCAAACGCTATATATCCGAAAACGTCTCGCGGCGAATGTGCCCCAAGCCTGATTTGATATTACCCGCCAACATTTTCCTGTGACAGGGCTTCCCCAATTTCCCGGTTGGTCAGGCTTCCCCAGTATTGCTTATATCGTTCTACATCATTAGCTTTCCGTACCGGAAGTAAACCTGGTGCGATCTGGGTGAGGGCAGAAAGCAATACGCTATAAGGCCTGTACCCCGTTATAATAATCGGGGTCTTCTGAGGGGCTCTGAAAATTAATGACGGAAAGCGACTGATGTTCCGTTGTTGTACTTCAGCGATATCTAACCGGAATGCCTCGAGGCCATTTTCATTCTTCATATCCTGATTAAAGACATCAAAAGAAAAACCCCCGGAGTCAGCAGCGGACAGCTTAGCAGCCATACTTTCCAGTACCGGCAATGAAGCAATATTATGCCCTTCAATCATAACTGCTTCGCGGAGCATACGCAAATACGTTTCACCAGCATCCGGGGATTGAAGGAAGGCACACTTCACAGCAATACAAGCCGGATACGAGGATGCCGGTGGATCTTCCATCCATATCCTGTTATACACCGGCATGCCGGTAACGTGGCCGGCATCCATCCATACTGGTCCCATCTGTATAGGACGATGTATCAGGTTCACAACATCATGGTAGTTATTCCAGGCAGGTATCAAACCTCCCATGCAATAACGCCATGTCACCTGCGAAGCAAATTCGTACCTCAACTTTCTCCATTGAGGCTCAAAGCCCCAGCTCCAGCAACATAGCGGATCAGTATAGTAGACGATTTCTACCAGGCCGGGAGAATTTGAAGAAAACCGATCATAAATTTTATGATTTTGAACCTTTGGATTTACCTGAAGCGCCGTTCGAAACGCTATCTGCCTCAAGGTTTACGCCTTGCTCCTCCAATTTATCATCTGCAGACAACGCAACATTCCATTGCTGAGGGCCAACAGGAGAAGCCATATCAACAATTTGCTTTTTTTGTATGCCTAATTGTTCGTTAACCGTTTTAACTTTTTCTATAGTGCGGGTTGTTCCTGTTATCTGCTGATCAAGTAACCCGTTTGTCTCAATAACATGTTTGATAGGGTCATCAATAAATTGCCAGGCTTCGCCTAATTGCGTACTTTCACCCTTATTCCAGGGACCTGAAATAGTATTGCCACTTGACATATTGAAATACAGGTTGGTATATCTTGGATCTGCCTGTAATGTACCTGGAGGAAAATTAGGCTGTATCGTATTAAGAGCCGCTTCAAACATCTGGAAATGGGCAACCTCTCTGGTCATAAGAAAAACGAGTGTTTCCTTCACATACGGATCTTCTGTAAACTGCAGCAAATATTCGTATACCATTTTGGCCCTTGACTCGGCAGCGATGTCGGAGCGCAGATCCGACGTGAGTTCCCCATTTGCGTCTCCATTTACATAGGCGGCCGTCCAGGGCACGCCCTGGCTATTTGTAAGCGCCGGACCGCCTCCGGTGGAAACCATGAACTGTGGTGCAACCATGGCCTTGTGGATCATATTTTCCTTACTGGCTTTCCCATCCAGCAATTGCATGATCTCTGAATTTTCGGCGGCATTTTTAAGATCTCCGTTTATCCCCGTTAAAAGCATCTGTATCGTAGCGCCAACAATTTCTAAATGGCTGAACTCTTCCGTGGCAATGTCCATAAGCAGGTCGTATTTGTCGGGATAGGGATTTTTTGCCCCCAACGCCTGTACAAAATAACGCATCGCAGCTGCAAGTTCCCCATTGGCTCCCCCGAACTGCTCAAGTAATAATGTGGCGAAAGCCGGATCAGGTTTGGATACCCTTGCATTGAATTGCAATTCCTTAACGTGGTAAAACATAAGAATGGTTTTTAATCGTAAATAACTTAAAAAGCATCAAAATCATGCCACTGAAAGACTGAGCGGAAACACTGACTTACTTAACGGATCACATGATAATGCAGGTGCAGCGTGTGGTATCCCTTCACTTTCAAAGCCGCCGCCGTACGCTCTTGTACCTAAGGCAATTCATTGCCGCGGACTTTGAAATCTCCGGAATTTCAGCGAGCAGTTGTTTGTTAAAGGAAAGAAGCAGCAGTAGATAACCGTTCGTGTAAGGAAAGACAAATAGAACTTTATGAAAGAAAAATTGCCACTTTGAAAAAAACTGCATAAAACAAATCGCGGATTACCACTAAACCCGCCTGGAGGTATATAATCGAAGCACAAAGTGCAACCATAAAGAACCGCAACCATTGCTTCTCCGTGTATTCTTCTTTCTACCTATTTGTGGTTTTACTTCTCTGTGCCTCTTTGTAGTTTTACTTCTGCCCTGTCGGCCGTTGATAAGAACGAACATGCACACCATCTTCGATTAACGACGCTGGTAACGATATCAATCGCTTCAATAAAAAAGATGTATCATGACCATTACACGAATTGACACCACTTTGCAACCCCACTATAAAAACTCCTTGATATCCTGCATCAGGCGCATAGCAATATTGTTTGCAGTTGTTTCAAAACTGCTTTCAGCATAAATACGGATGATCGGTTCTGTATTCGAAGTTCTCAGGTGAACCCAGTCTGAATCAAATTCGATCTTTAATCCGTCCTCTGTATTGATCGGCTGCCTGCCATATTTATTCTTTATCTTTTCAAATATGGCTTTAACATCTATTCCGTTTTCTAGTTCAATCTTATTTTTCGATATAAAGTAGTCGGGGTATTTCGAACGGAAAGATTTAAGTCCGGTTTTATGCTGGGCAAAAGCGCTCATAAATAAGGCTATACCAATTAATGCATCCCTTCCGTAATGAAAATCAGGAACGATTATTCCGCCATTGCCTTCGCCGCCGATCACCGCCTGTACTTCCTTCATCTTCCGCACAACATTCACTTCGCCTACCGCAGAAGGGTGGTAAGCTCCGCCGTGTTTAATCGTTACCTCTTTCAGTGCACGTGTGCTGCTCATGTTGCTGACTGTATTTCCTGAACGTTTCCCCAGCACATAATCAGCTACTGCCACAAGGGTGAACTCTTCCCCGAACATGCTTCCATCTTCGCAGACAAAACACAGCCTGTCAACATCGGGGTCTACTGCTATACCGAACGATGCATTTGATTTTTTCACTTCGGCACTCAATGCCGCGAGGTTTTCAGGCAATGGCTCAGGGTTATGCGCAAATTTCCCTGTAACGTCTCCATTTAAAAGAACGATGTCATCCACTCCCAGGGCCCGAAGCAAAGGAGGTACAAACAAAGCCCCTGTTGAATTTACCGCATCTACAACCACCTTGAAATTTTTGCTGCGAATAGCGTCCCTGTCAACCAGCGGGTAATTTAAAACAGCCTCTACATGCCTTTCCAGCATACCCGTATGCTGCGTACACAAACCTAGTTTATCTACTGAAGCAAAAGAAAAATTCTCGTTGCCGGCTTTATCTAAAATGAAAAGCCCATCATCAGCAGTAATGAATTCCCCCTGATCGTTCAATAACTTTAAAGCATTCCATTCTTTCCCGTTATGGCTTGCGGAAATAATAATGCCTCCGTCTGCCTGTTCCCAGATAACGGCCAGTTCAACTGTGGGGGTTGTAGAAAGCCCGAGATCCGTTACATTCAACCCCATGCCGGTCAGTGTATTTATAACCAGGTGCTGAATCATGCCGCCGCTGATGCGTCCATCCCGCCCGACAACCACTTTGCCCGCAAGGTTCTTTTGCTTGAGCCAGCTTCCATAACCTGCAGTAAATTTTACAATATCAAGTGGAGTAAGATTTTCACCGGGAATTCCGCCAATTGTTCCCCTGATACCGGAAATACTTTTTATCAATGCCACGAAACTTTGGGTTTAATGAACGTCAAAAATAAGGATATAAAAAGTAAAAGGGCCGGACTTTCGCAATAACCGTATATTACAGAACGCCAGGCCATTGCATACATGTATCATCAAAGTGAAACGCAACAAAGAATTGCACTATTGATTTGCTGCCTCATATTATTTGTGCGTAATATCAAACATCTCGGTTTTCGCGCCTACATTTGAAAGAAAAATCGGCATGGACTTTCCTGCAAACTGGTTCAATGATTGGTTTAACTCACCTTATTATCATCAATTGTATTTCCAGCGCAACGAGCAGGAAGCCACCGCCTTTATCATCAGGCTTGTCGATTACCTGCAGCCGCCGCCGGGCTCTTTTATGCTGGACGTTGCGTGTGGAAAAGGGCGGCATGCAAGAACGTTGTCTGAAAATGGTTTTGATGTAACGGGCGTCGATCTTTCTGCTTACAGTATCGAGGAAGCAAAAGAATATGAAAGAGAAAACCTTCATTTTTACCAACACGACATGCGGCTGCCGTTCTGGATTAATTACTTTCATTACGCGTTTAACTTTTTTACCAGCTTCGGATATTTCAAAACCGAACGCGAGCATTATAACGCCATCCGCACTATTGGCAATTCCTTACGGCCAAACGGCTTCTTTGTAATGGATTACCTGAATGTGCATTATGCAGAAGACCATCTTGTTCATAAAAGCGAAAAAGAGATCGATGGTGTAAACTTTTTTGTAACCAGGTGGTATGATGAAACTCATTTTTACAAAAAGATCATTATAGAAGATGAGCAACTAAAAGAACCTTTGGAGTTTTTCGAAAAGGTATCCAAATTCAGCCTCGGTGATTTTAATGATATGTTTTCATTTCATCATCTACAAATACAGGAAGTATTCGGCGATTACCAGCTTCAAAACTATGATATCAGGAAATCACCGAGGCTGTTGATGATCGCAAAAAAAATGATCAGGTAGGTTTATACGGGCATAATATTTCATCCATCATACTTTGCATTTCGCATGCCTGCCTATCCGGCGCTTTATTCATCGCTAATATTACAATTACAGGGACCTATGTCATGCAAACGTGTAGTAGCTTTTGTGCGGGGCTAAGGAGTTACAAATGCCTGCCGCCGCGCCGCCTTCTTTTTGTTATGAAGCAAAAGGTATTTGGCTGTTTCGCTGAAGGCTATTGTATAATCCCGGTATTTTGCTTTGATTGTATCAAGAGCCTCTCCCGGATCATCGCGCGCGAAATCAGCCCAAACAAGGTCTTCCTTTTCTCCTGATGGTTCGCGGCTGTAATAATAGTTCCCCTTCAACACCCCGATGTCATTATTATTGTGGTCGATGATAAACGCAATGTGATCCTTACCCGGAAGGGTGTCCGCCATCAGATCTTTCCCAAAAGTATTATTGGTATACCCGATATTTGCGAGTCCCGCAATGGTGGGCAATACATCTACCTGGGAGGCTACATGATGAAGCCGCTGCGGCTTAAGGTACTTCGGGGAGTAAAACAATAAAGGAACATGGTATGCAGTTAAGCCGTTGTCTGTCCAGGAATGTGGAAACATGCTGCCGGCATCCCCTCCTATCCCATGGTCACCTACAAACGCGAAGATGGTATTTTCAAAATAATCCGATCGCGCAGCAGCTTCCATAAATTTCCGGTATCCGAAATCAGCATAACGAAAGGCATTAAGTTCTTCATTGGATTGAAAGCCGTATTTTCTGAGGCTGTCTGAAGGCAGCTCTATTTTACTGAACTCTTTCAGGTCTTCTGCAGGAATGGTGTAAGGACGATGGTTATCAGCTGTTTGAATGATGGCAAAAAAGGGGGTAGGCTGCGTGCTTAGAATTTTATTTGCCTCGAGGAAAAGATTCTTATCACTGATCCCCCACACATCAATCTTCGGAACGCCGTAATGCTGTTCTTCGTACAATTGAAGCCCGGGAATGTTATTGGCAAGCAATCCCCGGATATTCGCCCAGGTTGCATTCCCTCCCAAAAAATACAATTTCCGGTAACCATCAAAGGCGTTAAGAATGGTATGCTGGTCAACCATTGCCGGATTTCTGCTCGCTGTTTTAACAACCTCAACATCCGGAATGCCGGTTAGGGTCGCCCACACGCCCCTTGCGGTTCCAAAGTGCGGAGTGAAACAGTTGTCGAAAAAAACACCTTTTTTGCAAAGTTCATTGAAATAGGGTGTGGTGTTCAGCGGGTTACCCCACATGGAGCTTTTGTAAGCGCTGAAAGATTCGCAGATCACCAGTACTATGTTGGGGCGGGACGAAGGGCTGCTGTCCCGCGGCGCAATAAGTCTTTCAAAATTGAGGTGTGAAGGATCAGGTTTGTCAACGCCCAGGTAGGCTGCCATCAATGGATAATATTTGGCCACTTTCTTCTTGTCATAAGATGAGGGATGCACGCGCAGCGAACTAAAGAACGATTGAAAGGGGTTCAATGCAAGATTGGCTTTGAAGTCGCTTCCAAGATTAAAAGCGTCGCTCCACCGTAGGGGATTGCGGCCCAACCTTCCAAAGATGGCGAAAGCGCATACTAAAAAAGCGATAAGAAACCATCGTATCCGCAATGATTTAGTGGCAACGGTTGATTTCCGGCCGATATGTAAATACAACTTTTTAAGCAAGCGGGCCAGCAGTATGGAAGTAATGATTATGCCAATGAGTATCTTGAAAACAGGGTAGGTTTGCCATATCATCCCTGCCGAAATTTTGGCATCTTCAAGAAAGCTCAGGGCGCTTGCATTTAAGCGTTGAGAGAGGTAACGGAAGTTCAGATAGTCAAACACATAAAAAAGAATGAAAAAAATGGAAACAAGCATCAAAAAAAAAAGCCACGCCTTTTTACCGGCATTTGAATGAAACGGGTCCAGCGGGCGAAAACTGCCAAATATCAGCATGGTCAGAATAATGATGGCAACAATTCTTGCATCATATCGGAAGCCTAACCAGAATGCGGGTAAGGTATTGCCGAAAGATGATTCATCGGGTTTAAACGTCCAGTAGGTGCCTAACCGGAGGGTGGACATCAGCGCAAGGAAAAAAAATGCTAAACAAAACAACCATCTGACTAAACGGGGAATTTTAGGCATACCCGGCAAATTAAAGTATAAATTAATTAAAACGCCTCATTGGGCGCTAAGTGCTTATTTTTACAACTTTTTTCACCAAGTTGAGACTAATGGATGTACTGGAGCGAATGGTTCACTTTGACTTCTGGTTATTTTCTAAAATCAACGGAACCTGGACGAATAGTGTTTTCGACACTGTTTTGCCCTTTCTCCGCGAATCCGTTTTATGGATTCCCCTTTACCTGTTTTTACTTGTGTTCATACTTACTAATTTTGGTATCAGGGGGGTTTTCTGGTCGATAGCCCTGATATGTACTGCGGCATTCTGCGATTTTGTCAGCAGCCACGTACTCAGGGAAAGTATTATACGCGTACGGCCCTGCCGTGATCCGGACATTGCCGGTGTCAGGTTCCTCGCCATCTATTGCCCCATGAATTCCGGTTTTGTTTCTTCCCATGCTGCAAATCATTTCGGCATAGCGCTTTTTATCTACGTTACGCTCCGCCGTTATATCCGACGCTGGGTTGGCCTGTTCTTTGTATGGGCTGCAACGGTCTCCTATGCCCAGGTATATGTGGGGGTCCATTTCCCATTTGACGTAATTGCCGGTGGTTTGGTGGGATGTTTGATCGGCGTTGTAACCGGCCGCCTGTTTAACAGTTATTCCGGCCTGGTTTGGTAACCACCCTGATGGAAACTGCGCAACAATAATTTGTATATGCCCTGTTTAAGTGTTTCATATATTTGTTTTCGGGAAAGATGAATACTCAATCTCTGACAATGAACAAACTAATAGTAAGCAGGAGGCCGGAGCCTTATGATTGAAGTTGTTATCTTATTTTTTCTGATTATTTTAAATGGCTTATTCGTAATGTCCGAGATCGCATTGATTTCGGCTCGGAAATCACGGCTGGAAGCATTTGCAAATAAAGGGGATAACAATGCAAAAGTGGCGCTAAAACTGGCAGAAAACCCCGAAGTCTTTCTTTCTGCTGTACAGATCGGCATAACCCTGATTTCTATTTTAACGGGTTATTATTCAGCCGAAAAATTCAATCTCTTACTCAAGCCTTATGTGGAGAAAGTGGAATTTTTCAGGCCTTACGCCTCCACCATTGCCACGGTTTTTATTGTAATCATCGTCACTTTTCTTAGCATCCTTTTCGGCGAACTGTTCCCCAAAAGGGTGGGAATGATCTACGCGGAATCCATTTCAAGGGCTGTCGCCAGATCAGTGCAGCTTTTTGCCACCATCACTCACCCTATTGTATGGCTATTGACTAACCTGACCAATTTTTTCTTCCGTTTGCTCAATATCAGGCCGAAAAAAGACAGTTCCGTAACGGAAGAAGAAATTAAGGCTATTATCAGCGAAGGAACTGAACAGGGCACTATCGAAGAAGCAGAACAGGAAATAATTGAGCGGGTTTTTCATCTCGGCGACCGTAACATTACCTCACTTATGACCCACCGGAGCGATATTATCTGGTTCGATACCAATGACAACGAACAATCGATTAAAGAAAAAATTGTGCAGGAGCCTCATTCGGCTTATCCTATATGCGATGGGCAGATAGACAATATCAAAGGAATGGTATCCATAAAAGACCTGTACGTGGCAGACGACCTTGCCCTGTTTAAAGATATCATGAAGTCTCCGATGTTTGTTCCGGAAAATAATTCTGCTTACCAGGTGATAGAAAAATTTAAGGCGTCGCAGATACATTCGTGCTTTATCGTAGATGAATACGGAAGCCTGCTGGGCATGATCACCCTTAATGACATACTGGAGGCGATTGTTGGTGATATTCCGCAAACTGACATGGATGATTACGAAATTACGCAAAGGGAAGATGGCTCCTTCCTTGTTGATGCACAGATTCCTTTCTACGACTTTCTTACCCGCTTCGATAAAACCGAATGGATGAACGAGGGAGAACAGGATTTTGATACCATGGCTGGCTTTATACTTCATCAGTTGGAACGGATACCGGTAACAGGCGACCGGCTGGAATGGAAAGGATTTGAATTCGAAGTGGTAGATATGGACGCGCAACGCATCGATAAAGTGCTGGTGACAGTTTCAGAGGCAATTAAAAACGAAATGGAAGAAGAGTAAAGCCAGGGAATCCTTTCCTTATTGGATGCATTCACCCAGGTTCCGCTACTGTATCAAAGAACCCCTGCCGGGCATCCGATGTTATTGCCTCTTCCTCTCCATCCTCCGTCATTTCTTCCCCTCAGCCCTATGCTGACAGATATTCCCTGTAAGTAATACCAGTCTTTCTGTTCAGCTCCTCCTCTCATTGTTCCTGCTGCCGGATAAACGGGACTTCCGGTTTTCAGTTCGCCGCCACGGTAAGACATCTCAACAGCTTTCGCGCCTTTTTCAAGTTGAAGCGCATGCTGATCAACATAGGTTGTACTTACATCATCCAGGTAATCGGTAAATAGCTTCCGAAGGCCAATCTCGTATCCCAATACCACATTATCCGTAAGCCTGTATTTCAGTCCTCCTCCAAAGGGAATGGTAAATTGGGTTCGCTTGTAGGGTTTCCGGTCAGGATATAAGGCGAGCCCCTGCCCTTCCGTACTCAGGGGCTGCAGGAAATGTTTTTTACCGGTGGTATCATACGTATAAGGATCGAAATGATACACCCCCACACCGGCAAAAACATAGGGCGTGAATTTCCGGTTTTTCAGATCGAACAAATTATATTCCGCTAATAGATTCCCTTCTGTAATTTTCGACTTAAAATGTAAATTCCGGATCTGAAGGTCAGGTTTATTATTTTTATCATCGGCCTCAATGCTCCCTGTCACCAGTCCGGTTCTAAGCGAAAGATGGCCGGTGAGGTTATACGTAAGCCCGGCGCCAAAAGCACCTTTGGTCTGGTCAAGTGTAATGTTCCTTCCCTGCAGATCGCCCTGGTAACCGGCAAAGCCGCCAGACAAATTTACATGCAGACGCTGGCAATAACATAAAACAGGAAGGGATATGAGGGTAAGAACCAGGTATTTTTTCATACTATTTTGATAAAATGATACTGAACAGACCCTGCACTACTTTTAATGATTAGCTTTAAGAAAGGAATCAGGGCTGTCCGGAAACTGCTTCCATAACGAAACTTTCAGACCACATATTTGTTAACGTTCTTCTAAAACCAAAGCCTGTCTTTAATCTAAGTACTTAACCGACATTTATGCCAACTTTCGAATACGCTCATTTAATACCGGAAGATTTTAACGATGACTCAAAAGTGTGGGTTTATCAAAGTAACCGCCTGTTTACAATTCAGGAAGCTTTGCAAGCTGAAGAAATGTTGAATGACTTTACCGAAAACTGGCAAAGCCATGGCTCGCCTGTTAAAGGATATGCGAATGTATTATTCGGGCAATTCATCATTTTGATGGCTGATGAAGCCGCTACCGGCGTCAGTGGCTGCAGTACTGACTCGTCGGTACGGCTGATAAAGGAAATTGAAAAAGCATGTAACGTTATGCTCTTCGACAGGCAGTTACTGGCTTTTATCATAAAGGATAAAATTCAGTTGCTTCCACTCTCTCAGTTGCAATATGCTACGGATAACAACTTCATCGACCGGCAAACAGTTTATTTTAACAACCTTGTGCAGACGAAGGCCGAATTGATAACAAAGTGGAAGATACCCATAGCCCAAAGCTGGCTGGCTTCGAGGATTAAGAATACTGTCCGGCAATAGCGCCAATCGGCGAGGCAGCAAAAAAGTTATTGAGGCTGGCCTTTCAGTTTTATGTTTTCGAGTAGCTGTTTGCGTTGTTTATTAGAGATTACCGACCTGTTTTTTTTCAGGTTGTAGCTTACTGCCATCCGCACATTACGGCTATTCGAATTACTTACACTTTGCAGGGTGAAATTAGAGCCGTAAACGAAATTCGTAAATTGCTGCTGGGCAAAAAGGTCAATAAGATTTATACTCAAGACAAGCCGCTTGTTTAAATATTTGGTTTGAACACCAATGTTTTGGGATAGATTGCTTCTGGACCTCCCCTGGGGATCCGCAAACGAATTATACCGGAGGTTACCATCGAAGGAAACCCGGTCAGTTAGAATAAAGTTGTAGTTAAGACTGGTATAAAAACTACCGCCGTTCCGGTAGCGGTTAAAAGTTCTGTCATATTCGCTGTATTCATTAAAGGTATAACCCGCGCTTGCATTCAGGCGGAATTGTCTCGAAAAGCTGTACCCACCCCAGATACTTGTCTCATATTCCTTCCTGTCCGTGATGTTGTTATAAGTAATTTGCGTTTTTCCGTCGGGAATCAGCGTACGGATACGCTGAATGATGTCTTTCACTTTATTAAAGCCAATGGACAGGTTGCCGTAAAATTTCCCCTGGTAAGTGCCTATGTTCATGTCGTAATTATCGGCAATCTGCGGCAGCAGTAAAGGGTTGCCAAATCGAAGATTATACGGATCTGTGTAATTAATGCCTGGGTTGAGTTCGTCAATACCAGGGCGACGTATGCTTCTCCGGTAAAGAAGGGAGGCATTCCATTCTTTCTTCCAGTCTTTGCGAAGAACAATATTTGGCAGCATATTTAAATACTGGTTTTTCGTATCCGGTGTTGCCGTGTGGAATTGAAAATCAATTTCTGTAAATTCAGCCTTGCTGCTGCCGGTAAGCTTCCATTGTCTGGTAAGATCGATCGTAATGCCGGCCCTTATGCCGGCAACAGTCTGCAAAAAATTAAAATCATTGCTCAGCAGTGCATCGTTAACAAAAGCCTGGTCGGTTTTTCGAAGAAAGTCGGTATGTTGTACATAACCAAAATTGTTTTTATTCAGGGTAGAACCCAAAGACAGGGTGGATTTCATCCATTTTACAGGCTTATCATAGTTCACCCGTATTTCAACACCATTGCTAACGTTATCAGACAGTTGCCGCTGCGTGGAATCGATACCCATTGGGATTAGATCTCCGGTAAGGAATTGCTGAAAATAGTTACGCCGGCTTTGCGACACGCCGTAATTAAACCCTGCATTAACTCTTAAAATTTCTGCCGGCCGTTTGCCTTTAAGCACATACTGCAGGCTGATACCGGGGTTTATATTATCACCGGTAGTGTTTGTAAACCGGTTGCTGATGCGGTAAGGCTTCTTACTATTATTCAGGTTGATATATTGGGTTTCATTGTTATTGGTAAAGATATTGGAAGCAAACTGCGTAGTAAGGTTTACTGAATTGCGTTTGTTGATCTCATAATCTACTGAAAACCTTAGGTTAGGGCGAAGATTTTCATTGGTGAAATGATTTGTCGTTTGAAATGAATTAGACGAATCGGTGTAAAAGTTATTCCGGTAAGAAGTGCCTCCGCCATTTAGACGGTTCACGCCAATACCGGCGTAAAAACTTGCCGAAACTTTTTGGTTCCTGTAGGAGGCATTTGCCGACAGATTGCCTTCTCCCCTTGTTCCATACGAAGCGGTAACCCTGCCGGTAAGCCCGATCTTACCCTTCCGGGTAATGATGTTAATGACTCCTCCCGTTTCATTTGCATACTGTGGCGGCGGGTTTGTCATTAGCTCGATTTTTTCGATAGAGCTTCCCGGCAGCGACTCAAGGAGGTCGGCTAATTGCTGAGCATTCAAATCTGTCGGCTTATCATCGATCAATATCTTTGGCTCCTTTCCTTTCAACAGGATCTTGCCTTCTGCATCATTGGTTATCAACGGCATATTCCGTAATAACTCGGTGGTGCTGCTACCGGCGCTTAACGCTGATTCACCAACGTTGAACGTAATTTTGCCTTCTTTGTTCTCTATCAACGGCTTCTCCGCGTATACAATCACTTCATTAAGTTCACCGGCTTTCGGGGAAAGTTTTATGTCGCCGAGATTAAAATCATACCGCTCTGACCTGATAACAATGCTGTCGATGGATACATTCCCGTATCCTACGCCTGAAAATATAATCCGGTAGGTTCCGAAAGGAATCCTTTCCACTTCAAAACCGCCATTCTTATCTGTAACGGTCAGCCTGTTCACCATGCTGTCTGAAAAGAGCTGCAGGGATACGGTTATTGAGGGTACTGCTTTGCCCGTTGTTCCATCAATCACATTTCCAATCACAAGGCCAAAGGCATTTTTTTGAGTATCCGGCGTTTGAGATAGGGAAGAATGTGAAAATACCAGCAGGGTACAAAAGTAAATTAAGCGCAAATGAAGCGGTTTACAGTTAAAGGTAAGGCGCGCGGTCTTTAATCCTTCTTAAAATCATTATATTCCTGTGTCAACGCCCTAACCGGTCAGAAAGTATTATATACCAGCGCATCTTTAACCCTTTAGCGCTAAAGGGTTTGCTAAATAAATGTGACAAGTTGTCATTTTTACGATGAATACCTATCTTTGATGCCTTCAAACAAAAACGAATGGACTATCAGGAAGTTTTTAGTGTGGAAAACGGGCACCAGGCGATTGAAGCGTACAACACACTTATAAAAGCTGAGTTGATTCAGAAACGGTTTTATATTGAAAGTTACGGTTGCCAGATGAATTTCGCCGACAGCGAAGTTGTTGCGTCCATTTTAATGAATGAGGGTTTTAGTGTCACCGGTAATTTGGCTGATGCCGACCTTATCCTGATCAATACCTGCTCCATCCGGGAAAAAGCCGAACAGACCGTACGGCAGCGTTTAACGGAATTTAAGAAACTGAAGAAATCGAACCCCGGCATGCTCGTGGGGGTTTTGGGATGTATGGCAGAAAGATTGAAATCCAGATTTTTAGAAGAAGAAAAGCTGGTTGACCTGGTGGTAGGACCAGACGCCTACAAAACGCTGCCCAAGTTGATCGGTGAAGCTGAAACCGGCCAGAAAGCGGTAAATGTATTATTAAGCCGGGACGAGACGTACGCGGAAATTGCACCGGTGCGCCTGAACAGTAACGGCGTTAACGCCTTTGTAAGCATCATGAGGGGATGTAATAA
>JBGSYC010000207.1:0-14613 GCA_041751095.1 Flavihumibacter sp. | reverse complement strand
TAAACGCAAAGCGCAAAGGCTGCTCAAAAGAATTCGATTTATTTATACACCCAAACATGCAAGTTGGCTTAATATGGCGGAAATAGAAATTAATATGATGGACAGGCAATGTACTGGAGGCAGAATACCAAGCAAAGAAACCTTGGAATCAAATGTATCAATATGGTCTAAACAAAGGAATAAAAATAAAAGTAAAATTGAATGGAAGTTCACACGACAAGATGCAGACACAAAACTGTCAAAACACTATGTTTCATAACTAATTTGTCAGTACACTAGAAGATAAAAATTACCAAGCTTGACTTTAAATTTATAACAGAATATGAAGTCTGGCTGAAGGGCGTCCGCAGGTGTGACCATAACTGGCTGTAAAATACTTAAGTAATTTCAAAAAGATTGTTAACTGCTGTATTCGGAATGGTTGGCTTAACAGAGACCCTTTTCTCGGGTTCAGTATGACAAAAAGGGAAGTGGAACGAACTGCCCTGACAGAGCATGGGCTAACAAATATGGCAAACAAACAGTTTGGTATTGAAAGGCTAACCATAGTCAGGGACATTTTTCTGTTCAGTTGCTTCTCAGGCCTTGCTTACGCTGATGTAAAAAAGCTAAAGCGGAAAGAAATCATCATAGGTGTGAATAGCAAAAAATGGATTACCAGCCGCCGGCAGAAAACAGATATAACGGCAAAAATCCCACTATTACCTGTTGCCTTATCTATTATGGAACGCTACAATAATCATGTTCAGTGCAAGCTTGACGATCATGTGCTCCCAGTATTGAGCAATCAAAAAATGAATGCGTACCTGAAAGAAATAGCTGACTTATGCGGCATTACCAAAACATTGACCTACCACATAGCCCGACATACGTTTGCTACCACTGTTACTTTGAGCAATGGTGTGCCACTTGAAACAGTATCTAAAATGTTAGGACACCGGAATTTAAAAACGACTCAGCATTATGTAAGGATCTTGGACAAAAAGATTAGAGACGATATGAAGGGGATACATGATAAATATTCAACTTTTAGCCATTGACTAAAGTTTTATTTTTGTTGGGGGCTACCAAACTGGAAAGGTGCGAAAAGTCGCTACGCACAGCCTCATTAATACAGGGAATTTAATGTTTAGATCCGTCAAACCTTTTTTTTTCAGGATATCGAACTTATAGATTCACGCTTCTTGCTAGTGTATTGATTCATAAATTAGTTTAGTGCCTTTAAATTGCCAGTGGCTGACCAAGTGTAGGTCCACTTAAAAGGCTTTGCTCTTTCTTCATTGTAAGTTTTGACATACTTCATCAATTGATCAATTAATTGTTTTCTTGATTTCCATATTCCGCCCTTCAGGACATCCTTTGTAAGTATGTTGAACCATATTTCGATCTGGTTTAGCCAGGACGAATAGGTTGGCGTAAAATGTAAGGTTATTCTCTTTTTCGAATCGACCCATTGCTGAACGATTTTATGCTTATGAACAGTAAGATTATCTACGATCACATGCAAGTGTTTCCGAGGATACTTCCTATACAGATCCTTTAGAAATATTAGGAAGTTTTCAGCATTGTTTTTATTAACAGTTTTTGCTGTTGTTTCTCCCTTATGAACCGATAATGCAGCCAGCAGAGCCACTGTGCCATTTCTTTTGTAAGTGGTGGTCAAACGTTTAGGAGCTTTTTCTTTTAATGGCAATACTGGCTGTGTTCTATCCAGCGCCTGTATTTGAGTCTTCTCATCCACACTCAGCACAAGGGCGTTTTCAGGGGGATTCATGTATAACCCCACTATATTTAGCATCTTGCTTTCAAATTCTACATCCGTGCTCTTGCCGCACCAGTATTCCACTTTATGAGGCTTGAGATCCGCCTGCTTTAGTATCTGCTGAACCTTACCCTGGCTTATGCCTACTTCTTTAGCTATGCGTCTCTGGCTCCAGTTGGTGTATCCCTTTCCAGGCTTTTTAGTTGCCAGCTGGATTACACTGGCTTTTTTTGCTGCACTGATCACTGGAGGCTTTCCACTTCGTGGAGCATCTTTGAGGCCCTCAAGCCGGTGAGTTAAAAACCGTTTGCGCCATTTATTAATGATGACCTCACTTACCCTCAGCTGCGATTGAGTTTCTACAAAACTTTTGCCCGCATGCCAGCATAATATTTTCAGCCCTTTCAACCATTCTTTTCTCTGCCTTACTGCTTCGAGCTAAGAACTGTAACTCCGTTGATTCTTCAGTTGTTAATTCAAGAGGCTTCCTTTTAGCCATATCCTTTTTACGATAAATATACTAAATTAACTTAGTATTCTTCACACTAGTGTCTGCTTCAGTATAAATAATGTCCATATGTGAGAGTTTATGGACCGCTTTATCAAAAAGATTATCTATGCTTGTTGTAGTAAATGTATTCGTTGCGGTTCAGGCAACTTTGCTTCCAGCTGTGTTACCTTATTTTCGCATTCTGCTTTGATAGTTATATAATCTATGGGATCAATGTCTAACTAGATCCTGGGCTTTAGTAGCAAGCCTTCGGTTTATTTTATGGAAGTAAACATTGCATCGCGTCATAGCTTTGCTAGGCATTTTCTTGACGGGGAGCAGATTTAAGATAGGTGTTGCTACCTCTCTACATTTTTAGAGTTTAATAAACAGAAATAAATTGCTGAAGCCAATTTATTACTTATCAATCTCTCATTTTAAGTATCCAACATATTTCCGTTTTAAAAGATAAATAGATTTTTCACCTAAATATATTCCCGTTTAAAACGTTTGTCGAAATTTCAATTTTTTCCTATTTTTATCTGCGAGTAGTTAAGTTTTGTAATCCTTACGATGACGATCAGCTAACAGTGTCTTCAGTTTTCAGACGTTCACAAATATTTTCATTTTACAATATCGTACCCCTTAGTTATTAAGTTGTCCGCATTTATAACAAAATAATTTAAATCAAAATAATATGCCTGATCAAGTACCATCAACCGGGTTGCACACAGCTATCACTAATATTGTGCCTTCAGAATCATCTGTACTGACTCCAATTGAATCTCCTGGTAGTCCTGGTTTCGGAAATGTCTTGGAGGTTCCTGCCGGTGCCCAAACAGAAGCCGTTGTCAGAATGGAAACATTTACGCTGGAGGGTCTGGAAAACCCTATTCCGGAGGGATTACCGGATATTGGGGAAGCTTCTTTTGGTAAGCCGCCCCAATTTGAAGCCGTTATTGGAACAGATGAAAGAGTTCAGATTCAGGATACCAAAAAATATCCGTGGCGTGTAAATGCTTCTTTATTGATTACCGCTGCCGATAACTCGCAATGGATCGGCACAGGTTGGTTCATTAGTCAAAGGACTTTGGTCACTGCTGGTCATTGTGTATATATTAAGAACAGTGGGGTTCCCGGCCGTGATGGCTGGATAAAAAAAATACAGGTAATGCCGGGGCGTAATGGAAATACATTACCGTTTGGTGCAAGCACCGCTACAGAATTTTGGACAGTACTGGGCTGGGCTGATCAGGGATTAGAGATATATGATTATGGCGCTATTATCCTTACTGCCGCTTTTCCGGAAGATCTTGGATTCTTTGGTTTCGGCGTTTTTTCAGATAATGAATTAATGAGTTCCGTAGCTAATGTAGAAGGTTACCCGGGTGATAAACCTTCTGGCTCACTATGGTATGACAGTAGGCAGATCAATAATGTAAATCCTGATAAAATTTTTTATGCTGCTGATACCGCCGGGGGGCAAAGTGGTGCATGCGTTTATGTTATCAAGAATGGTGACCGGAAGGGTGTCGCTATTCACGCATATGGTGGAAGGACTGCTAACTCAGGTACGAGGATATCTTCCCAGGTTTATACCAATCTTGAGAGTTGGAAACGAACTTAGCAGATTATGACAATAATTAACGGGCTGGTCAATGATGAAAACGGTCAGCCGGTTGCCGGCGCATCAGTATATTTTGTTTCGGCACCGGTCAGTATGCCCGATATCGCGCAACTAACCGATAGCAAAGGAATATTTCGTGTTTCTGTTCCGGCAAAGGGCCGATATGTGATCGGCGTGAAAGCAGCGGATTGGGGAATGAAAGAAGTGACTTTAGTTGTGAAGGATGAGACCAACATGCACGTACACATTCAGTATACACAAAAACAAAAACAATGAAGGCTTTCAAGGGTATAATTAGGATAGATAATGATAAGCCTGTCCTGGATGCTGGTGGTGTTATCATTCAATTAGATGGGGATTCTAAGGATTTTGAACCATACAATGGGTTTTTTACAACAGTTATGGGAACACAGGAAGGGAATGTTATTCGTAACGCTTCACCTGCCGTTCAACCTGAAACCGCTGCAATAAGTTCAAAAGGTGCTAATGAGTTTGAACCAGTGATCGCTATGATCAAGGCTCACCACGAGAATTTGAAATCCATTCCCGGTGTTTTCGGAATAAGGCCTGGTTATAGCAACCACCAGGATGCTGTTGGAAAACCGGTTATCATTGTTGTTACCAACCCCGGCGCAACTCTTGGTGAGATACCATTTGAAATAGGCGGGATACAGATTGAGCGCCGTACGGCTACGGTAACGGAATTAACCGAGGGACTTCTTCCTTTATCTGCATGGGAGGATGGGCTTGCTATGATGGAATCCGAACCCAATGTTCATTACAAGCCACCACCTGCTGATCTAGTAAAGCTTGAGGAAATGCAGGTTTCAAATATTACATGTCACATAGGCCCTGACTCAGGCTGGAAGACCCTGAAGTCTTTTCTTGAAGGAACAACACAAAGCCTTACAGTTGCCATGTACGATTTTTATGCAGATCATATTATTGAGGCAATAACAGAACTGGGAGAGCAAACGGACGCGAAGTTAAATATGATTTTACAGGCTGGCGGCAGAGATGCCGATATTCAGCAGCAACTTACTCAAAGCTGGGGCGACCGACTCGATTTTGTTAAGGCTTCCGTATCTGGGCCTAAGAAAATTTTTAATAACTCTTACCATACCAAAGTAGCTGTTCGTGATTCCGGTTCATTTTGGTTATCCAGTGGGAATTGGACTCCCACAAGCCAGCCAGTAATAGAACCCGGCGCCGAGCAATTTTTATATAGAAAGGGGAACAGGGAATGGCATGTGATCATTGAAGATGAGAAGCTGGCGATAATGTACGAGAAATTCATAAAATACGATATGCAGGAGGCTCTCAAAGCAGGTGAACCCGAAGCAGCACCCGTTTTCCCGGATTTGCTGATCCCCGAATCTTTTTTTGAAGCAGAAGCGGCAATTGTCCAGCCTCATCCTTTTGAGCCCAAAACATTTGCTGCTACGGGCACAAAAGTTAAAGTAAAGCCATTGATGAGCCCGGACAATTACGCGGCAGAAGTACTGAAATTAATCAAAGACGCTACACAGTCCATCTATTTACAATTTTCCTACATCAATCAGCCATCACTAAAAATATTCGACGATATTATTACCACGCTGTCTCAAAAAATGAATGATGGATTAGATGTACGTATTCTTGTGAGCAGTAATCAAAAACAGGAACATGCAGATCTGTTGATAGCAAAACGTGGCTGGAAACGCAGTATGTTTCGCAGGCAAACCCAAAAAATGCATAACAAAGGAATACTGATTGATGGAAAAATAGCAGGTGTAGGAAGTAATAACTGGTCGACAGATGGTACACAATACAACCGTGATACTACATTAATTTTCTTTTCACGCCATATTACGAAATATTTTACCGAGGTGTTTTTGTTTGATTGGGATAATCTCGCCAGGCCTATCGGTACTACGCCGGAAATAGTTCCGGTGATTGCGCCCGAATCGGGTCCTACACCCTTGGGGATGGTGCGTATACCCTGGCAGGCGTGGTTTGATGAATGAGAATAATTTTTATAAAAGACAAGGACGTTTCGGCAACGGCATGCGGGAAGCTGAACAATTTTATGGAAATGCTACTCCATTGTTTTGAAGGCCTTCTTTTACTTTAGCAATATTAATGCCCTCATTCTTGGTCATTGGAAGTTTGCCAAGTACTTCTTGTGGTCTCCCACCGGCATGGTGTAAAGCAAATAACTTTCCCGTTATATCAAATACGGGAGAACCCGAAGACCCGGACTCGGTATCTGTTAAATATTGTACCACCCGATCATCGAAATCAGATACCTGGTTACGGACATAGCCAATTCTTTTCCTGTCGCCACGAGGATGCTGTATAATAAACGCCGGTGCCTCTTTAACAGGTGAAACAGATTCTGTAAGTTTGATGATCGGCCATGCATTATCCATAGGTTCAATTACTTTGATGATGCCCCAATCATCGGCTTGGTTGGTAACGATCGTATTTATATCGCATTTTATCGGTTTTGCGGTCAGTATACCACCTGCACCATCATCTTCATAAAGGAACTCAGCAGTGACGGCCGTAGCCTTCACTCCGTTGCTGGCCCGATGCAGGACATGCCAGTTCGTCAATAACATATCGGGACCGATCCTGAACCCTGTTCCAAATTGCCCAACCCCGTGAATATTTACCACCAGGCGACAGACCGCCGGGGAAAGGCTTATCATTTTTTGTAAGATAGCTATCAATTGAGGTATCTTTCCGGTCTCCAGCATCAGATCATCGCGGTATAGTAGCGCCTCGGGATCTTTGATCTCATCTGTATCTTTTATGAAAACAGGTGCACCATCTACTCCTCTTGGCTCGGCATCGGGAATTACAGGTTTATCTCCCAATAATTGTTCGAAAAAAGGTCTTGCAGGACTATTAACGTTTAACCGGCTGAAAATATCTTTTACAATATTTCTTAGGAGCCCGTTGAGAGCGGCCTGGTTAATTATGTCTACCCAAAGCATATACGCAGCCTGGTCTAAGATTATCTGGGTGGTGTCTATACCATTTTTTTCTGCGACCAGTATTGTGTTCTTTGAACCCGGACTGACTTGGCATAACATTATATGAAGTTGCTGAGCTACTTTATCTGTCCAGGGATAAGGCCATTGATCAAGAATGTTAGGCATGAGCTAGAATTTATAATTATCAGGCAGACCAATGATCCGCTTGCAAAGCATTTCAAGGGGATCAGGGCTTATCAAATATAGCATGACGGTTGATGCCGCGGGATCTTTTGCAAATCCCGAAAGGAGTCTTAGTGAACTCATAAAGGTGAAGGAAGTATGATCATAGTTTTGTCCGAGGTGCTCAAGATCTTTAAGGAGCTTATTTCCCCCAAGAGAATTAAACATCTCATTTTTTATGAATGTAACAAGCAGCTCTCCTTGTTTGTTGCTTATTGGCGTTAATGATGTTCTCGAATAATTTGCCGAAACCCGCATAAGAAAGGTATCAATCGTAGGTTCTTTGGATCCTTCTAAATAAACGGTCATTTCCTGGCCGCGAAATGCAGTGAGAGTTGCAATGATGGAAAGCTCCAGCGGATCAAGTACTTCTTCCTTATTGCTTGCGATGTTTGCAAATTGAGCTAAGAGCTTGTAGGTTGCAGCAAGGTTCCAGCGAAAGTGGCCCAGCAGAGCAAGGTCAATGATTCGGTGATAAGCCTCTGGAATAGTGTTATTTACTCTGTTTTTAGCGCCTTTATTGCGCTCATATAAACCTTCAATGTCCGGAGTGGAAATGTCAAACATGGAAATGTCAAACATTTGCATGCGTTGCGGCGTCCGGCTTTTCAGTGACTCTTCAAAAAAATAAAGTTCCTTTTCATCTTTAGGGAGCGTTAAATTTGAACCAAGTGATTCGAGCTGCCAGCTTTCTTCCAATTTCTCGGAAAGGGATGGTAATACAATATACCTCGATGCCAGGAAGTCTTTAATAAACGCCGGATGCATATCATCCTGATTGTTCCTAATCAATTCAGCGATGGCTAATTCACTTTCAAGATCAACTGTAAAGCGAACCCTTGCAGCATAGAGGGCCAATGCTTCGTATTTGCTGTTCTTTCTGTCGTCCCATTTTGTATTTGACAATTCAGCAAGAAAATGATCGGCCTTCTTAATATTGCCGGTTTGTGCTTCTGTCAAAGCCCGGAGAATATTCTCGTTTCTCTTTATGATAGGGTTATTGGCCTTACTGCCTGCAAGAATCTCTATAGTTCTTAATTTATTGTCCATTCCCGCCGCCCATGCATCATATAACAATAACGGGCTATTTTCGCTTCTCTCTGTCCTGGCGCTCAAAATTTCCTGTATTTGATTAAACAAACCTCTTCCTATCATATCATTGATTTGTTTAAGTGTATTGATCTCCCATATCCTGATATCATCTCCGGTCACAGAGATGACTTGCCCTTTTTTCTCCTGCAGCCATTTTCGTTCGGCAACAGCAGTTTCGGGCAGATCATCAGTTGCATCTTTTAACAATGGCGCACATTCAACCCGCCAATATGCCTCTGCATCCTTTATTCTACCCAAACGCAATGCATGATAAATTACTTCCGCCGTGTTCTCATTTTTGGTAAGATCCTGTTTCGTATAAAAATCAAATGCTTTTTGATCAATATCTTTTACTGTTTCCGAATCTTCGATTTCAAGGAGTTTGATAGTGGCGGCCCGCACCTCCGGCCTTAATTGCAATATGCCTTGTTCGCCTGTATCCGCCAGCATACTGCCCGATTGATTTTCACGAACAAGCCCGAATTCTCTTGAAAGGCGTTCGAATGTTTTTTCTGCGGTTGATCCGTCCGGTATGTCAGCAGGCAAAATTTCTTCAATGATTTGTACACTAATCTTGCGCAGCACAAGTGCTTTTTTTGCAATGGGTTTCAGGTCTTCGTCCATCACCCTGTCAAGTATTCGCTGGTACAGGTACCCTTCTACCACAGTTTTAGGAAGAGTGGCCGGCAATTCCTCAATTTTATTTCCCGATTCTACAAAATGCACAGCAAGTTTTAGCACAAGTGGAATTCCTTTTGAGATATCAATCACCTTCTCTGCAATCTCAGTGTTTGTAATGTGTTGTTTTTTCAACCAGTCCATCGCATCTTCTTTTTCCATCCCGGTCAAATTAAGAGCAGCCGAAGATTTTCCTCCCAGGCTAAGCGAACTTACAGGGGCCCGCCCGGATACAATGACTTTTAATCGCGGGCAGGTATCAATAAAGAATTTGAGAAAATCCCAGATCTTCTGGTATTCTTTTACCTGTTGCGCTACTTCAAATCCATCCATTACTAAAAAAGGAGGAGGAAGATCAGGTAAAGCTTTCGAAAGATTTTGCCCGAGCTGTTTCGCCGTTTCCTGCCAATTGTCAGTACTTTCAGGAGCAACGAAGTTTGGGACTTGTATCAACAGTTGCTCGGCAAGTATTTTGAATATGGACCTCGCATCATCCGGGGCCAGGTCGGCCCTGTCAAAATCCAGCCAGAGTATAGGTGTATCTTCTGGAAGGCCCATGGTAAAGTGACTGATCAAAGCAGATTTACCAATGCCCCCAATACCACTCACTACCATTGGGCCCTTGCTATCATCGCGATACCATGTGTTCAATTCTTTTAATTCCTTTTCACGCCCCGCAAAATTGCTTCCTAGTTCGGCAAGTCGGCTCCTTACTCTTTTTTTCTCCAGTACCCTGTTTACCTCAGATGAGCTGGGAAGATTCTTATCGAGGGGGGCAAACCATCTAACTGCCTGCAACCAGAGCGGAAGTTCTTTTTCGCTGATCTCATCCAGGTTATACGGGCCTCCGTTTAAAATCCGCTTGACAACTTTTTGTTCCTGTTGATCTTTTCCTCCATCTAATTTTATTGTCTTTAATTCTGCGACCGGAACTGATTGCAATATCTGCTGGCGGTCCGAGGGCTTAATTGTCCATTGATGCGAAGATGGATCTACTATAAATGGTTTTAGTTCATCTTGTTCCTGCTTCGAAAGGGATGAACGATTAAGGTTCCATGACAGTGCTGCTTTTAAATGAATATTTTTCCAGGTTGAGCCAATGTTGTTTTCTATTTTTTCTTCTGTGGCGGTTGAACGTATATCAGCAATCTTATGATACTTTATGATTTCTTCCCAAAAAGCTGATTTTCGAAAACATTCCAGCATGAAACTGATCGTCAATCCACTGTTGGCTCTTTGCTGTGGATTAGGATTAGCTTTTACATGCATTCCTATTATTTTACCGTTTGAGGAATTAATGACCGGGCTACCGGTTGATCCAGGTTGAGTGCTAGCGTCATATGTAATGGTAGTCAGGGTAAGGTCGATAGGAATAATTTTTCCAAAACTCAAATAAGAGTTTACGTCACCAAGAGGATGATGGACAATAAAAACTGAATCTCCGATATCAGGTTGCTGGATCTGTAAAACTTGCGCTGGAAACTTCACGGGTGTGTTTAGTTCTATGATAGCTGGCGTGTCTCCTTTTCCCTTTGAAGTCCGATAAACTAACCGGGCTTCAATTGTTTCCGGGGATTTTTCGTACCATGGATTGCAAATAAAATTCGTTTTTTCGTCCCCGATATAATCCGGTATGACAACGAGTTTTTCAGTAAGCAGCCACCCTGTACAAAGCTCATTGCCCGTAGATATTCTTAAAACGCCTTTCATGGATCTGTCCAGATTCTCCAGGAAGATTTTGGCCACTATCATATCGTTTTTTTCAATGATCATTTCTTGCGTTTTTCAATATTTCATCCAGCCTCGCTTTTAAGATTTTATAAATGATTTCAAGTCTTGTCAGTTTTGCGTTCTCCGGCGAAGGATTATCGGCCCCGCTGATCACTTCGGCGGCAAGATCTTTTATATCCGCCTCGAGCAGGGTTGTTGTCTTGGGACCGGACCAGCTTCTCAGGAATTCTTCTACATGCGTCTGGTCAATATCGTTATCAACTACTGTGGCTTCTATCCACATTTCTGCTTTCCACTTTGTCGGAGCGCTTTCTTCAGAATAGTGAATAAGCAGCAGCCTGAAATACTTTGTAAAGGATGTATCCAGCATGAACCGTGCAAACTGCTCAAAGAACTTTCTGATTCTCGTATCAAGTATGGGGCCTTTTTCTAAAACCCCTGCGTCATTCATTGTTTCTACATAACCCAGATCATCCATTACGATCCAGGCTTTTTGATTTTTTTCAGTAGCGATCTTTTTTAGTTTGGAACATACAGCCATATACCAGGCTTCGTCGGAGGTAAGGCCTTGTACCGGAATTTCATCGTCGGCAGCACCAAATGAGTTGAAAATATATTCTATTGTACTTTGAACGTCCCAAACAATACCATCACACATATATATAACGATGGCGCCTTTTTCTTCGGCCAGCGCATTAAATATATAGCGGCAATGACTCTTCCCGCTTTTTGTGTTCCCGCGTATCAGCATGACTTTAGCAGCAGTGGTATCAGCTGCAATTTGACTTAGCGCCTGGCGATGCGAGTCACGATCAAGGATATAAATGTCGCCGGAATAGATTTTTATTTCGTGCGTAGGCTTAGCATCTTCAACGGCAGTAACAGCA
This sequence comes from Flavihumibacter sp., assembly GCA_041751095.1. Lineage (GTDB taxonomy): Bacteria > Bacteroidota > Bacteroidia > Chitinophagales > Chitinophagaceae > JADCRZ01. The sequence goes on along the minus strand of JBGSYC010000207.1, from coordinate 3,143 downwards.
TCCAATATAGGTTTGGCATTAGAAAATCTTGTTTTCACTAGATCGCAGAATGATTTAAAAAACCCCCGTGACGTCAGGTTTCTCATAACTTCGTCCCATACGAGATCAGCAGCACGTGGTAAAGTAAGGGGAGGAAGATCATTGCTGCCGCTTTGAGTATAAATTAACCTGATCCGCTCACCGTCTTGTTCCGCCAATGCAAGCACCCTGTGCAGGTTTTTTGCTTCATCCCGATTGGCAGGAAAACTTATGACATCAAAAAAAGGATGTTCCATATAAAATCTTTGATGGGGCTGCAATGATTAACAATCACGATGTAACGCAGGTCAAAGTCTGGCACATACTTACATAAATTTAAAAGAATTTACTATATTATATATGCAGTACGTCAATTTTTTACACCTGTAAAAGGTAATATTAGTTTACGATAAAACTATAAAACAATTAAACTACTTTGCCTGCCCAGAACCGCCAGTGAGTCATGACAGAGTCCTGTGTGCGTTTAGAAGAAGCAAAGTTTAACGGTTTTATTATAGATTAACCAATCAAAACACTGTTATGATTTTTCTTAGATTAGCCGCTATCTGCCTTGCATGTTTTGTTTTTTCAAATCTCAACGCACAATACCTGACATTGGTACGAGGTACGGCTTATGATGTTTCACTGATCGATTCCATTACACATTTACGAATTCCTGCTGAGTTGGCAAAAGATGTTAAAATAGAAGCCCTGGATATCGAAATTCTGGATATTAAGTCTGATAAAATCCCAAGTCCCGTGAAAATTAACGGGTTTAAAAATGTCTTTTTAATAGATACCCTGGGAAGAACGTTTGTCAATATAGATATTTTTAACCGACCAATTATTCAACCCGCTGCTTATGTTTTGGAACTTCGTACTAAGAAAAAACCGAACCAGATAGTCCTGTACAGAAGACCCCAATTACAATTACCGTCAATGCGGCTATAATTAAATCGCTCTCCAATATTGTTGTAGTAAGAAAGGATCCTTTTTTCTTTGCACCCTATAAACCTTATGGCAATGAGTTAACGATACAGGAAACGGGCAGAAAGGCTTCACTGAATCCAATAACAGTAGGTACACTTAAAATATTTAATGCAAAGAACGAACTGGTTGCCGGTACAATTCATTTTACACCGATTGAAAATATTCAGCCAGGTGGAGTATCAACTGTTACTTTTGAAGTAAGCGGTGACTTCCCTATTGGAAAGGCAACGGTAACAATGGAGGTAGTTGCCCCGCAACTGGCAGAACCTGTTCCACTAACCTTAGAAATTACCACAAGAAGAGGAACATATTTCCTGATCGCAGTCATCATGCTTGGATGGCTGGTTGGATACCTGGTTAGGGTCGTCCTTGAAAAGAAAATTATAATCAATACTGCCCGTTTGAGTGCAATTGAATTGCTGCAAATTATTGTAACGGAATCGGGGAATCGGCCTGATGCAGTATTTGTCAAAAAGGCAAACCTGATCCAGGCGGAATTAGGCAAAGCGATGAAGAAAACAAAAGACGAAGATGTGAACGCTGCCGTTACTACTGCAAAAGAAGCTTTGAATGCTGCTATCACAGATCATAACACACGTCGTACCCAGCTACAACAATTGCTGGATAATTTACAAGGAATTCTGGGCTCGTTTACCTTACTACCTGCCGAATTCGATACCGTTGCCGGTGATTCACAAGCACAACTTTCGGAGGCAACAAATAAGAATATAAGTGGGGATACAACAACTGCAAAAGAGATATTTGGTAAGATTCTCCCTGATCTAAATCTTCGATTCAGGAACTCACTTAAGAGTTACCGGTCGCAAATGATAACAGGTCTTGCAGGATTGGCTGAATCTAATTTCAAACTTCCGGAATTGAAAGAAAACTTAGATCAGCTCCTGACTCAATTGAACACAATTATTCTTAGTCCGCCGCCTGAAATTGACCAACCGTTACTAAATACCCTAAATGGAATAAACTTCCGGGCTGAAGAATTGCTTAGTCAGGCTGGTCGTCTTATTCACAAAAAACTATCCGGTATTACGGAGACCTTTAATGCCGCAGGTATTCAATTGCCTGATAAGAGTCTTATTGAACAACTCAATAAAAAAGGTGATACTACCCTTGAAAAAATCGGTGATACTATCCTTGAAAAAATCATTGCAACCGGTCCTTCAGTTTTGGACAAAATAATTGGGCTTCCTGCTGAACTGAATAGCCTGCATGCTGATCTGAGAAAAGCGATGCAGGCGCAAACAGTACTAACCAATGAAGATCCTTCTCTCGTTCAGGGAAACAAGGCTAACAGGAAGGCGATTGACACTGATGTGAACAATGGCCTTTATACGGAAGCAGCACAGAAGATTGTCGATTTCATAAATGTAAATAAAGGTGTCGTTCAGGAATCGTCTAACACGGATATGCCCGGTATAGACATGCCAGAAACGAGGAATTTTAATAGTCCTTTAGTACCTGTTTTTAATATTAATAATGGTGTTTCGCATTTACAGGCTCTCACAAATGGATTAGATACAATGCATGATCAAACACTAAAAACAATTGCGATTGCTAAATTCTGGCAAACGCTGGCTGCCGGCATACTCATAACCCTGGTCGGTTACGCATTGTATGCCGATAATTTTATGGGAACACCGGGCGATATCGCCTCTGTTTTCTTCTGGGCATTTTTGCTTGATGTTTCCATTGCAACATTAACGGGCGGACTTGCCGCCAAAGTTGCCAAGCAATAGAAATGAATTTGTCGCGAATCAATACAAACGCAGAGGTGTATTTTAATTTTGCAGGCACAGATAGCATTAGATATTTAGGGTTTGCTGAAAAACTCCTAATGATTACTATAAAAAAAATTAAGCAGCCATCCTTTTAATTGTATTATTGGGCCGTTGCATTAGAAGACATCTTCAAAGCGCTTCTGCATTGTTTTTAAATGCATAAAACTATCCTTCTGGATAGTTTTACAAAATAAATAATGTAACTATTCAGCCTGACAATTTAAATGGCTGTCCTTGAATGGCAGTGGCGAGTGCCTGGATGATAGGTATACCTTGTTTTTTGGCGGTAGCTATATAGCTGCGGGTGTCAGCAAAGTCTTTGGCTCCTTGTTCGCTTCT